>PXBH01000177.1 GCA_003565555.1 Cryomorphaceae bacterium
AAAATCGGCGCCGCTTACAAAGACGGAATCCTGCAAATCGAGATTCCCAAAAACGAGACGAAGTTGAAGGAGAAAGTGCGTGAAATCAACATTTCGTAAGGCACCGACCCGAAAGCAGAAGATAAAGGGGTGCTCGATGCACCCCTTTTCTTTGCCTTCGAAACCCGCGTGTGGCTTTTCCCGGGGGAAAAACGGAGAGCACGGCGGTTCACATTATTCAATTACATTTATGCGGCAACACGAAGATGGACTACAAAGATTATTACAAGATACTGGGCGTGGATAAAAACGCGCCGCAGACTGAGATCAAAAAGAAGTACAGAAAGCTGGCGCTGAAGTACCACCCGGACAAAAACCCGGATGATGCGGAGGCGGAAAAGCGCTTCAAGGAGCTCAGCGAGGCCTATGAAGTGATCGGCGATGCCGAAAAGCGGAAGAAGTACGACGAGCTCGGTGCCAACTGGAAGCAATACGAGCAGTACCAAAATGCCGGCTTCGGCCGCGGGGGCAAGCGGACATACCGCTACGGCGGCGATTTCGGCGAGAGCTTCAGCGGCGGCTTTTCCGATTTTTTTGACGCCTTTTTCGGCGGAGGCGGTGGGGCGCGCGGCGGTGATCCCTTCGGCAGGCCCGCGCGGCAGGCGGCAGCAACGACGCGTGCGTCGCTCCCTTTGAGTTTTCACGATGCTTTTCACGGCGTTTCGAAGGTGGTGGAGCTTCACGGCAAAAAAATTCGGCTGAATATCAAGCCCGGGGCCCGCGACGGCCAAAAGCTCAAGGTGAAAGGCAAAGGCCGCGGCGGAGGCGATCTCCTGATTGAGCTCAAGGTAGCCGAGCCTCAGGGAATGAAGCGCGAAGGGCTCAACCTGCACGGAACCCTCTCTGCCGATTTGTACACTGCCGTGCTCGGCGGAAAAGTAAACCTGCAAACTCCGCACGGTGTCCTCACCGTTCCCGTAGCTGCCGGCACGCAACCCGGTGCGAAATTGCGGCTGCGCGGCAAGGGGATGCCGGATTATGACAAGCCCGGGGTCTGCGGTGATTTTATTGCCGAGATCAAGGTAAGCATCCCCAAAAAATTGACCGCCGAGCAGAAAAAGCTCTTCGAGAAATTGCGGGAGCTCGCAGCGGGGTGATCGGATTTGTCAACCAAGGTTCATAAGTAGCCGTCACAATCCGTCCGGGATGTAACCGGATTTATATTCCGATGTCAATACAACCCAACCCGTCACGGCGCGTGTTTTTTGACGCAGCGCAGCGGAGTCAAAAAATATATCGAGATGCTCTGAAATGCGACGGAAGAATCCGGAATACATCAATTCCTCCGAAACGCATCTCGATACATTTTTTCGGCCCGGAAGGTGGTGATGGAATGAACCGCAGTGCACGGCCGAAAAAACACGCGCCGTGCCCGTCCGGGATGTAACCGGATTTATATTCCGATGTCAATACAACCTAACCCGTCACGGCGAGTGTTTTTTGACGCAGCGCAGCGGAGTCAAAAAATATATCGAGATGCTTTGAAATCCGATATATGACTCGAGCTTAAATCAATTCCTCCGAAAGGCATCTCGATACATTTTTTCGGTCCGGGAAGGTGGTGATGGAATAAACCGCAGTGCACGGCCGAAAAAACACTCGCCGTGCCCATATGGGATGTGACGGGATTTGTTAACCAAGATTTATACAAAAATAGCCGTCACATCGAGTGTTTTTTGACGCAGCGCAGCGGAGTCAAAAAATATATCGAGATGCTTTGAAACGCGACGGAAGAATCCGGAATACATCAATTCCTCCGAAACGCATCTCGATACATTTTTTCGGCCCGGAAGGCGGTGATGGAATGAAACGCACAAGACGGCCGAAAAAACACGCGCCGTGCCCGTATGGGATGTGATCGGATTTGTTAACCAAGATTTATACAAAAATAGCCGTCACGGCGCGTGTTTTTTGACGCAGCGCAGCGGAGTCAAAAAATATATCGAGATGCTTTGAAACGAAATGAATGAACCCGTGATTATTCAGTTTATTCAAAACAGGGCGACCCGAATATTCGGCTGATCGAGGAATTGAACCCTCCGCGCCCGGTTAAAGTGTGAAGTAGAAGTCCGTACTCTTATAGCTTTGGTACTTCTCTTTGTCGAAAGTGTAGTATCGCGCGGGTTTATGGGGCACCCCGATCTGCTTTTCCTTCAGCGGAACGAGGAAGCTCATTTTCAAGATTTTTCTCCTGAAATTGCGCTTGTCCAACTCGGTGCTCAAGATGGCTTCGTAGAGTTTTTGAAGCTGCCCGAGGGTGAATTTTTCCGGAAGGAGCTCAAAACCCAAGGGCTGGTACTTGCTTTTGAACTTGAGTTCGCGCAGGGCGGATTCGATGATCTCGGCATGGTCGAAACCCAGCGGAGGCAGGGCGTCGATGTCGTGCCATACCGCGTCGCGGGCAAAGCTGCTGGCGTGGATCTCATACTGATCGGCGCGAATCAGCGAGTAGTAGGCCACCGTGATTACGCGGGCGTCCGGTTCGGCGCGGATGCTCTTGAGCCATTCGAGGTCGTGCTCTTTGGTGAGGCGGTTGGGATCGCCGAAGGAGCCGAACTGTTCCAAAAATATGTCTTCCAGTCCGGTGAGCTCGAAGAGCACGCGTTCGGCCGCTTTATCGAGGTCTTCATCTTCGCGGATGAGGTTGCCGGGAAGGGCGTAAACTTTTTCTTCGTCACTGTCTGAAACCGACTGCCCTCGGTCGATGAGGAGCACCTTCAGGCGCTCGCCGTCAAAACCGAAGATCACGCAATCGACCGACACGTTTGGGTTGAGACGCGCATCGGAAGAGGTTCGGGTGAATGGTGTCAAAGGCGTTTTTTTTGAGTAACAGGGCTGCAAAAATAGGATTTTAAATGCAGAATTTCCGGACTTAGTGTAAAGTTGTGACTAAGGTTCCGCACAGAAGGATTTCGGCGGGGTATGCGCGATGCAGGCATACTCCGGCTCGCCGCCAAGGGAGGGGCATACCTTCAGGCGCTCTTTGCCCTGTCAGACAGACCGCAGGCACACTGACAGACGCGTTTGAGCCGGACCGACGGGATTTGCGGTTATTTAAATTTAACAGAATAAAAATTTGCGTCTCATCTCTTGACAGGCCATGTGCTTATATTCGCGTTTTCGACGCCCATTCCCTTCCCGTTTCAGAAAAAAATCAGACGTTTCTTTGTCGAAAATCAACCTAAGTGTTTTCTTTACACTTTAAAATTTGCCGTCAACCGGCCTACCGCCCATGTCAAATATCAAGAAAATTGCCGTATTCACTTCCGGCGGAGACGCTCCCGGAATGAACGCCGCCGTGCGCGCCGTGGTGCGCAGCTGTATTTACAACAATGTTCGCGTGGCGGGCATATACCGGGGATACCAGGGGTTGATTGAGGGCGATATAGAAGAGCTCACCGCGCGCTCCGTGAATCATATCCTCCAGCGGGGCGGTACGGTGCTCAAATCAGCCCGCAGCAAGGATTTTCGCACGGCTGAGGGGCGGGCCAAAGCCCATGAAAAACTCCTGAGCAACGGTGTGGATGCCCTCGTAGCGATCGGCGGCGACGGTACTTTCACGGGTGCACATTTTTTCAACCGAGAGTTCGATTTTCCCATCATCGGGATTCCGGGAACCATTGACAATGACCTTTACGGCACGGATTACACCATCGGCTTCGATACCGCACTGAACACGGTGATCGATGCGGTGGATAAAATTCGCGATACCGCCGCTTCGCACAACCGACTCTTCTTTGTGGAGGTGATGGGCCGTGATGCAGGTTTTATCGCCGCCCATGCGGGCCTGGCATCGGGTGCCTTGGCTGTACTGATTCCCGAAAGAGAAATGACTATTGATCAGCTCCTTGAGCGACTTAACGAAGCCCGTCGACAAAATAAATCCTCGAGCATCGTCATCGTGGCCGAGGGCGGCAAAAGCGGTGATGCCACGGAGATAGCCGCCCATGTGGCCGAACGCATGCCGTATTACGATACGAAAGTGACCATACTGGGCCATATTCAGCGGGGAGGCAGCCCGTCCTGCTTCGACCGAAACCTGGCGAGCCGCCTCGGAGTGGCCGCAGTGGAGCAATTGCTCAAAGGAAAGCGCGACTGTATGGTGGGTATGGTGCACCATAAGGTCGTACTCACGCCTTTCGAAAAAGCCATATCCGACAAATACCAACTCGACAATGAGGTGGTGAGAATCTCAGATATCCTGTCGATCTAAACTTACACAAACAGAGACTTTTTATGCTACTCATAGCTGACAGCGGTTCTACCAAGTGCGATTGGCGTTTGGTTGCCGAAGACAAAACCTACCGCGATTTTGATACTGCCGGGATCAACCCTTACTTCCACAACGAGGAGGTGATTTACCGCGCCCTTTCGGAAAATGAAGGGCTCAGCGAATTTGCCGATAAGGTCAAAGCGGTGTTCTTCTACGGGGCGGGGTGTTCATCTGCTGACCTGAAGCGGACCGTCGACCGCGGGTTGGGAAGCTTTTTTCGCAATGCGCAGATATATGTAGACCATGACCTCGTGGCCGCCGCATTCGCCGTATATGAAGACGAGCCGTGCATTGCCTGCATCCTCGGTACGGGGAGCAATTCCTGCCACTTCGACGGAGACATCGTACGGGAAGAAGTTCCCGCGTTGGCATTCATCCTCGGTGATGAAGGGAGCGGGGCTTGGTTCGGTAAAAAATTGCTCACCGACTTTCTCTACAAACGCCTTCCGGAGAGCATGCACGAGGCACTGATCGATGAATTCGGGCTCAACAAGGACGGCATCATTGACCGCATTTACATGAAGCCGCACGCCAACGTTTATCTGGCTTCTTTTATGAAATTCATCACCCGGTTCAGCCACGAACCTTACGTGAAAAACATGCTCCGCAAAGGGCTCGCCGCTTTTCTGGACACCCACGTGCTCTGCTTCCGCGACGCGCGGGAAGTGCCCGTGAATTTTGTCGGTTCCGTGGCCCACTATCACGAGCACGTCCTGCGCGAAGTGGCAGAGGAGCGGGGCATACGCATCGGGCACATCGTCAAGAAGCCCATCGACGGCCTTTACGATTACCACATCAAGCATTATTTTGAAAAAATCCCTTTTTAAACCGATATGGCAGAAGTAAAAGCCTGTATATTTGATCTGGACGGGGTTATCGTTGACACCGCAAAATTTCACTTTCTGGCTTGGCGCCGCCTTTGTCGCGGGTTCGGATTCGACCTAACGGAAGAGGAAAACGAGGGCCTCAAAGGCATCAGCCGAGCCAAATCTCTCGACATCCTTCTGGAAAAAGGCGGTGTAGAAGCTACTGCGGAAGAGCGGGAGGAAATGATGGCCCGAAAAAACGGGTGGTACCTCGATTATGTGAATACCATGAACGCCGGCGATATCCTTCCCGGCGTTTCTGATTTTCTGAAAAAGGTAAAAGCCTCAGGAAGAAAGATGGCCCTGGGATCCGCAAGCAAAAATGCCGTTCCGATCCTCAGACGCATTGACCTGCTCAAAGCCTTTGACGCTGTAATCGACGGCACCAAGGTAACCCGCGGAAAGCCCCACCCGGAGACCTTCCTGCTCGGGGCTGAGGCCCTCGGTGTGGACCCCGAGCATTGTGTGGTTTTTGAAGACGCCTCAGCGGGTATTGAGGGGGCACTGGCCGCCGGTATGTATGCGG
>PXBH01000038.1 GCA_003565555.1 Cryomorphaceae bacterium
CGCTCCCAGATAGCGATCGATCTTGGCCAGCACCTCCGGGCTGCGTTGTGCCTCCTTGTAAGCCATACCTAGCGCCAAAGCCTCGTGTGCAGCCTCCCCTGGTACCCCGGCGGCTTTCATCATCTCCATGTAACCTTCAATAAACTTGTTTGGATGTTTCATACTGTCCCCTTGCTGGTAAAATAAAAGGCCGGGATAGTAATACTACCCCGGCCCGTTACGGCGAACTTAATAACGCCGGGCGATGACCTTAGGAATCAATGTCAAGGTCGAAGTCAGCGCGGCAAACACCTGCGATGTTACCGATGCCGTACCCACCGAGGTAGTACGAATACATCTCGATATTGGTAGCTTCGATCTTCACAAACTGGGTCCAGTCGGTGAGGTAATAGGCATTACCCAGGAACTCTTGTTCCGGGAAGAACCAGATACGCTCATCAGGTACCAGATCGTCCTTGATCGTCACGAGCATCTTGAGACCCAGTACGACATCCGAGGTCAAACCTTGGCGCCACACCTTCGAAACGTTCTCGTCGCCGATCTCAGGAACGTCAAGCTTCTTGAGGTCCTGCGCAGTGACGTCGTTCATGACCATCATGTGGTTACGCATACGGAAACGGCCTTCAGCGTTGCCGCGAGGCAGCATCTTCATGGCTTCCGTCAGGTTCCACTTGGTTAACCCGCCCGAGAAGGCGGCCCACTGTACCTTACCAGAAATGCGCTGTGCGCCTGGTACGTTCCCAGCAGTGTCTGTAACGATACGATTAAACGTTTCGAAAACAGCGCCGTCGTAGGCAGCCAAGCCTTCCTGAATACCTTGCTTCGACAATTCCTTGCGGAGGTCGTGGCGGTAGGTACGCAGCTCGTCCAGATCCTTCTGCAGGCGCGGGGTCTGGATACGGGCCATGGGCACGGCAAAGCGTGGTCCGAACATGTACTCACCGCGCGGAGCGGTCTGGAATGGCACCCAGCGAGCGGCGGGGCTGTCGCCCTCGATCTCGCAGATGATGCGCAGGCGTTCGTCAAGATCGCGGTCCAGCATATCGTCAGTAGCCTTTTCAGGTACGATGATCTTTTGGGCAACACTACCTTCACGCAGCGACGTACGAATAACCTTCGAAGTTGCTTGTGCAATCTTCTGGGCATCGCCGTTTTCGAACAGGTTCACAATCCGGGAATTCATCACCGGAACCGGTACTTCATTAGCAGTATGATTGGCGTCCATTGTTATCTCCTTTAGCCTTTATACTAGTTTTATTCACTCTTCTTCGTCAGAAGCCGATTACGCAGTGGCGACTTGCGGTGCGTACGCCGTAGCGACTTCAATCACCGTGATGTTGCCAGACCCGTTTGTCACAGGGTTAACGCGAACACCTGCATTACTGATGCGGGTGTAGGGTGCCTTGGTGCAATACCCGTAAACGGTTTTGCCGTCCGTGTGAAGCACGAACTTGCCGTCCTCGACAGTCAACGCGTCGTTGAGCTCGATCTCGCCATCGAACATGTCTGTCTCGATGTTCAAATGCGTGGTAGCCGCAAGGGCACCGATTTTAGGCGTGACGCTATCGTTCACCGGATAGCCACCTGCCATGATGGCGGTATGATCACCAATAGGCTGGAATGCCAAATACAATTGACGACCGGGCTCCGTAGCGGTACCAGCCTGGTCTTCACCAGCTATACGCCACTCGCCGTTGTCATCGATGTACAACAAATGCCCGCGCTCCACACCCGTGGTCTCCGAGGGCGATACCAGCAATGCCATGTCGACTTGCTGCGTCGTTAAGTATGGTCCATTAAGTATATTCAAGAACATGACTTATTCTCCTTAGTTATAGTTTAATCCAATGATGCCGTATTCGTATTGCCGTCTTCCTGCCGCAGCAGCTCTACCCAAGGGTCGGAAGAAGGCTGGGCCGCGCGCTGCACATCTGCGCTGGCGGCTTTCCCCATTTCTTCTGGACCTATGCGTTTCGCAAGCGAGCGGACGAAATCAAACGCGCTGGAAGGATTCTCTGCAAACTTCTCTGCAGCGGTCTTAGCGTCCGCTTTAGTAAGTAGTCCGCGACCTACCAGAAAATTAACCGTTTCCTCAGCCTTTTTGGAAAATTCTGCATCTCTTTTCGCATAACTATCCAAACGGGGCTGCGTGTCCAGTATATACTGGGCTGTAGCGCCTAGTATACCGGATGCCTGCTTTAAAAGTTTGTCAGTATCTCTGGGCATAATACACCTCCCTTACGCAACTGGCGCCGGATCACCCTCTACAGGGGCCACGTCCGGAATAGGCTCCCCACCCTCGCCTGCGCCGGCAGCTTCCACCTCTGCGGCTACTTGCTGCTGGATTTCAGCGGCAGTTTCCGGGTCCACTGTGCCTTCTTGGACCAGGAGGTCTAAAGCTTCCGCAACGTCCTCCAGGGTGATGTCCTCATCAATTTCTTCTGGTGCTCCAGCGATGTCGCCAGGTACGCCAGCGGCCTCAGGCGGCAATTCACCACCAAGCAATTCGGGAGGGAGGCCTTCCATTGACTCGTCCGCCAGCATCTGACCGAGCTTATACATCTCGGCAGCGCGGGGATCTACCGCTCCAGCGTCTTTAAGGCCTGCCTGATAAGCTTCCTGCACTAAAGTGCGGAGGCCATCCTGGAATCCCTGCTCTTCGGCAGCTTTCTTCTCAAGCTCTGTGGACCGGTCCTCCAAGAACGACATTACTTCGGCTGCCTGCTCGGCGCCGGCATGCTTCTCAATGATCTGCTCCATGAATTCCTGCCCCTCTTCGTAGGACAGCGCAATAGCGGCCATCTTGGCTAAAACTTCCTGAGTCAGCTCGACGCTATCAGACTTTTTTGCAGTCTTTTCAGCCGGGGTACCCTCCTCTTCGCCTTCCGCGGGAGCAGCAGCCTCTTTCTTAGGCTTGTCCCCGCCCTCGTCCAAGGCTTTCTTGAAGTCCCGGATCTGTGCAATGATATCATTGGCGAGTTTAGCGGACTTGCTTTCCGTATCGATCAAGGGCTTCTTCTCCTTAGCATCCGGAAGCTCATCCGTTTTCTTGGCCTGGCCTCGGGTAACAGGACTGTCGTCCCCGGCCCCGCTCGTGTCACGCGAGCTGGCAGGCCCCATAGTCTTGTCATTGACTTCAGGGTCTGGCTTCTCGTCTTCCTTCGGAGCGTTACGCGTATGCTCGGCGCCCGGGAGACTGTTGGGATCTTCGCCAACAAGTGCTTCCTTGCCGTACTGCGCTTTCTTCTGCGCCATCAGGTTCATCGTGTCTCTAAGTATATCAGCTGGTGTTGCCATCTCATCCTCTCCCGTTTTTAGGCCATCACATTCTGTGCGGCCGCTACCGCGGTTACCACCGCATCGTCTATGTTATTAGCCATCTTTATTACGGCCTGAACCGCGCTCAGCTTATACGCCGCGTACACAAGTGCTGCGGGATGCAGATCCTCGTGTTGTGCAGCTTGCTTAACAACAGTAGCAGGCTTACCTGTCATCGTAGTCTCGATAACCCTTCGGTTAACCAGACCTGTAGAAACAGAGTTGGTGTTCTCGGCTTCTACAAATGCTTTTTTACAAAGATCATTGTCAACGCCTGAAGCGTAAACCCTATCTTTGCCCTCGTCAACATCGAAATAAATATTTTTGCAAACAGCTTCGCGAGAAGAAGCATGCTTCAACAACCTTGAGAACACACCGGAACGTATGCTGTTCAATACCTCCGGCATAGCTGACTTCATCTCGCCGTAGTCGGGTCCAAGAACATAACGGAAAAAATCACGGGGGGATAGTATGCAACCACGCTTGGCAAGCGCCGGCATCAGCTCGTCGATATCTATATTACGAAGCTGATCCAGTACCTCGCCCTGCGTAGGTACAGAAGCTGCCTTACGTAGCTCCCATAAAAAGAAGTCGTGTCCCATGGGCCTTGCTTCAGAGGTCTTAATATAGAACTGCTCCATGGCGCCCAGCGCCTGTAGGGTAGCAAGCTTCTCTGTGTACCCATCATACGATCGCGCAAGTATATGGTCTGGCACCCAGATCCCTTCCGCCTCCGCTAGCTTGTATGAAGCGGCCTCTCCAGATGCGGCGATCTTCTGCAAGTCATAAGCGATACGGTCGGCCGGCTTATGTACGAAACTTATATCAAACCAGGTAGGGTAATCGTTCTGCATGCACGCAACTTTACCGTCGGGAAAAACCTTCCCCAAGTGGTCACGCAAGTGCTCGCACTGGTTCGGATCGGATGGACCCCGGCGCGGGGTGTTACAGACATTACAGGAATCAAACGGGACGTAGCATGCCATGCTGAATCCGTGCGTACCATCGGATGCCAGTTTATGCAGCTGATCCTGTCCCTTATCCTTGTGCACATGCAGTACCAGCTCTATACGGCCCATGCTCTTATCATACGCACTCTTGACTGGTCGGCCCAAAGCCTTCTCCGGGTCTTGGTTGTCGTGCTGTACAAAGACGTGCCCTGATTTTACGAAAGTATCATGACGATCCTCGCAGGCTTTCTTGCGGAATGCGTCCCCGTTCCGATTCTGTCCGTAATGCTCGTAGTCACCAAGCGCTACTACGTGTACCGCCACGTGATCCTTACCGGGCTTGAGCTCTTCACGGGGGCACTCGAATATATCGGACGCCTGCTTGACCAGGCGCTCCGGGTCCTCGAACAGCCTCATGGCCACATGTGCATCCGGCTGCTGCATGTGGGAGTATGTCAGCTTGGTGAAACCTGTGTTACTGTGTTCCTTGTACATTGTATGCTCCTAGCGTGCGGGCCATAGCCTATTAGACATATAATCTGTGGCCCTGTATCCTAGTAAACCTAGCCCGAGAGACGTGACAACATTGTTAGCCGTGCGCGCCTTGTTTGCTACGCGTTTCCAGCGTTTATGCTGCGGGGCTATCTGACTGAACGTGTATTCTTTAGACGCTGCGGGGGCACCCCTTTCGAATCTTCGTGTACGCTCCGGCAACTGGGATGTGTCTTGTAGCGTACGCTCACTAGAAGGCGGTAGAGGTTTCCAACCGGCAGGGCGCTGTGCTGAAGTCGCGGCTTGGGATCTCCTTGCCGTATCACGAGCCGCTTGTGCCGTATCACGAGCCGCTTGTGCCTTATCACGAGCCGCTTGTGCCGTATCCTGCTTTATCGCACGGTTTATTCTGCGTAAACTGAGGGCGTTCCTCTGGGGGTCCTGTGCTATATAATTTTTCCAGGTCTTGCGTGTTTTCTGTAAGTCGTTCGGATCGAATGAGTCAAGAAACCTTTTATCTAATGACACGTCAACTTTTGGAATAGCTTTGTTGAGTAGCCCAAGTGAAACAGCAGAAGAAGCACCTGCGCCGGCTATAGGTACCAAGTTCCTTCCAGACCAGTTCTTTGCATCCTCAAGTTTCTCACTCCCAAGCGAGACCCCTGAGTTAGTGTCTGGTTGCCCAAGTATACTTGCAATAACTCTGTCAACAGGGCCCCCCTCCGGCACCTCCGCCCCGGGCTCAATAGCGCGTTCCCTTTCCATGCGTTTACGACGATTCCCCTGGGTCTCGATAGCTTGCATAAAAAGCGGTATAGAAGACGCTCCAACGGAGCCGAGTAGCGCCCCCAGAAGAGCCTGTCTTACAACACCCTTACGACGCTTACCGCGTTCGTCTTTCGAAAAATACCGACGA
>PXBH01000231.1 GCA_003565555.1 Cryomorphaceae bacterium
AAAAAACGCGGGACAGGCTCGCAAACGCCGTTAGCGGATTTTTCTGAGGAAAAATCCGACGGCTGAGCTCAAACATGGTTTCGATTACGCTCACTTAAGCCGAAATTTCTGAGAAAAATTTGCAAGGCCGATCCTCCCAAAGCAACAGAGATTGTTTTGATCTAAAGCGTCAAATAAAAGGAGATCTCCGAGGTCATGTCAAGACCTGTCACGCCCTTCCGCCACAGCGCCGTCAGCGAAATTTCACCGACTGCTAAAGTCAAAAACATCCCCGCCACGCTGTCCGTCCCGAAAGATTTCTGCCGTTCCCCGCGCGCGGCCCGCGAATGCACCAGCGATAGGGCTCCCCCAAAAGGGGACAGGGATTTTCTGACAAAATAATCTCCACTTGTTTTTTTAATTTTCATGGTAAAGTCGAGCCATTCAGCTTGAAATTCGGTCAGAAAATCATGGCCGATTTGGCCGACGAAAGGTTGATCAGGAAGACCTGAGTACCGCCAAAATTCTTGCCCGACCCACTTCTCCTTGATACCTCAAACCGAATTCTACTCGGGGCGGGGCCTTTGCATTCGCTTGATTTTTGCTCCACTTTGTATCAAGACAAAGTGGAAAAAACATACCGTTCAGCGGTATCATCTGAAAATACACAGGTTCAAATCTAGAATACCCATACTTCTCAGATTAAACTCGGGTATTTCCTCTCGATTAACACCCAAAATAGTCAATATCACCAATTTAAATAATTGGTTTTAAATTAGCTATCTAAACTGTCGAGATGCTGTGCGGAAGTCAGGAAACATATCGCCTTTAATGAAGGGACAAAGAACATGCATCCACCCCGATGGGGTATCGGACTTATCGGCAAGGCTTCGAAGACTTGGTCCGAATAAACCGATTTCCCGCCTCTCATATCGAGAAATTCCGGAGCGTAACCTTCGATTCAAGCGAGCTTCCGTAAAAAAAAACTGTCGCTTCCCGGGGGAAGCGACAGTCTGAAAATTTTCGGGTATTGTGCTCGGGTCAATAGACTTTGGCCCGGTCATCGCGCACATTGGCCACCGCTTTCAACGCTTTATACACGCCTGCGTCATAATTGGCCAGATCTGCACGTCTCGTCTCATCAAGCTCGTCGCGGTAAGTAACATACTCTGTTCTGGGCTCCACTGTGGTTTTGGACAATACCTCGATCAGATACACGCCCTTTTTTCCTTCCACAGGTTCACTCACGGCGCCTTCGGGCAGTGAGATTGCGTAGCCCACTACGTAAGGCTCGGCACCCATTCCCGGGAGGTTGGGCCGCTTTTCAGATACGTTGGCAGCCAATTTTTTAGTCAGATCAAATTCTTTTTCGGCATCGGCAATCGACTTGCCTTTGAGCTCAGACCTGAATTGCGCGGCTTTCTTCTCGCGAATCACGTCGGGAAGGATTTCTTCTCTCACATCTTCAAAAGAAGCCAAGCCTTCGCCGCGGCGGTCTACAAGACCGAATACCACAATTTTCTTGTCAAACTCAAAGGGTTCGCTGACCTTTCCTTTTTTGGATTTGCTCTCGTTGTGGGCCCAGCGCACACCTTCAACCGAACGGGCGATTCCCGGCACATTGACTGCGCCGCGCTTGACCTTGTCGGCCTCTTTCACCGTGTATCCGCGCTCAGCTGCCAAGGTCTCCATTCCGCTGATATTTTCTGCAGCAAGTGAGAAATCATTGGCTTCATCGTACACCATATTGAACGTCCTGTTGGAAGGTCGCACACGGTTATCTACCTCGATTACTTGGAGTACGCGGGCAGTCTTTCTTTCGAGCGGCTCTACGATGTGGATCCCGAAGTCTGTTTCAACCACGTTGAGTGAACCTATCGGTTTGTCAAAAGCAGCCTCGCTGAAGGGGGCTACCATTGCCTCTCGGTTGAAGTTTTCATACTTCCCTCCTTTGGCTTTCGACCCCGGATCATCGCTGAACAGGTCTACCATCTCCTCGAAATTCTTCTTGCGCTGAATGACGCGCTTAATACTGTCCGCGCGATTTTTCAAAACCTGAATGTCAGCACCTGTTTGAGAACTCAGAAGTATGTGGCGCGCTGTGGCCTGATCTTCGTTTTCAACCTCTTTGACCTTGGCAATAATGTAGCGATCTCCTCTCTTAAAAGGACCGACTATGTCATCGACTTCAGCGGTATCCGCGAAGGCTGTGAGGGACGCATCATCACCGGTTTGAAGCCGCACCGGGCTGCCCCTTCTGCTGTCTCCGTATTTCAGCGCAAACAATGAATCGTTTCTCGCCGCAGCGAATTCGGGTATCAGGGCTGTAATATCGTCGAGAATTTCCGCCTCATCGTCTTCGGTAGCCTTAACGTCAAAAACGACAAACTTCAAGTCGGCAGAGGCGTCACGCTGAAAGCGGTCGTCACTTTTGTTGGCATTGTAGTACGCTTTCAACTCTTTCTCAGACACATCAATTAAGCTGTCGGGCACACTGCCGAATTCTCTTACGACAAAATTAAAGCGCACCTTTTGCTCTTGCTTGTAGTATTCATTTTTGGCGTCCAGGGTATTCACGAAGATACCGCGACGCACCATATTGTTGTACTTCTCGTACAGACGGTCATTGACGATGCGGGTCACCTGATTTTCGTAAAATACCGGGTACTGCTGCTGCAGGAAAGCGAAGTAATTTTGAACCAATTGCGGATCGAATGCCCCCGTTTCAGGATTTTGAAAGTTTTCCCCTTCCGCGAATTCCGGCCTTACATTTTCGCCGAAACGAATATCATCGAATTCATCGCGGCTGATACGCATCCCCACTTTCGACATTTCGCCGTGCATGATACGGGCCTGAACGAGCTCGTTCCACACTTGGTTGCGAATTTGCTGCTCGGCCTGAGCAGTGACGGGCTGGCCTACGGTGGCCATGCTTTGTTTGTAAGCCTCGACCTTCTTCTCATAGTCGATCATGTTGATTTCTTCGCCGAAGACTTCACCTACGTAGCGGTCTTGCTGTGCGAATCCTCCTCCGCCTCCGAGGAAGTCCAGGAACACGAAAGCGACCATTGCCCCGCCGATAACAATCAGCAGGAGCGTAGATTGCTCGCGGATTTTTCCGATAGTTGCCATTCAATCTGTTTTTTTAAAGGATGCGAAGATACAAATATCCGTTAGTGAAATGAACTAATCTTAACTCATTACCCGAAGCTTTACGGTCTCAATGCGCACATTGGTTACGTGGGTCACCGTAATCTCGAAGTTGTCTACCTCAATCACAGTGTTCACCTGGGGTATATCCTCATGGTTATGAAGTATGTATCCCGCCAAAGTTTCATAATCCTCAGTTTCGGGAATACCTATTTTATAAGTGGCATTCAGGTAATCAATTTCCAGCCTTGCAGAAAAAAGGAAGGTATTTGCATCGATCTGCTCTTCGATGAAGTCGTCTCGATCGTGTTCATCCTCGATGTCGCCGAAAATTTCTTCGATAATGTCCTCTATGGTCAGCATACCGCTGGTACCTCCAAATTCATCGACCACCACGGCGATACTTTTGTTTTGCTGAATAAAGAGCTGAAGTACATCCCGGGCTGATATGGTTTCGGGAATAATAATGACGGGCACGACGAGGCGCTTTACGGAGTCGGGCTTATTGAAGAGCTCCACGCTGTTTACATAGCCAATGATGTTGTCGATACTGTCACGATAGACGGGAACTTTAGAGTAGCCTGTTCGGATGAACATTTCTTTGAGTTTGGAAATATCATCCTCAATTTCAACGGCAGAGATTTCCGTACGGGGCACCATACAGTCCCTCGCTTTTACCTTGGAGAAGTCCAGCGCATTCTGAATAATACGGATTTCGCTGTCCACTTCCTCTGCAGACTCATCAGCGTTTTCGGCAATTTCACGTACGTAATTGTCCAAATCTATTCTGCCGAAAGCCACTTCCCTGTTGCCCGTATCCACACGGAAAAACACCCTGAGGATGAGTTCAGAAAGACCCACCATCAGGAACATGGGCAGCCAGAGCAGAATGTAGATCAACTTCAGGGGAACCGCAAAAACCGTCAGAATAAAATTGGAATTGATTCGGAATAACGTTTTGGGGATAAATTCACCCACAAAGAGGATAACCAAGGTGGAAATCACCGTCTGCCAAGTGAGTACACCAAGGTCTCCGAGCCCGAAACGGTCTCTGAGGAAGTCGTCCAGAAGCAAGCCCGTGAATATTCCGTAAACCACAAGGACGATATTGTTGCCCACCAGCATGGTGCCTATGAAGCGCGAAGGACGCTTCAGGAAGTCGGACAGAAGCCCTGCCGAAAAGCTGCCCTGTTTATTTTCCAGCTCAATTTTGAGCTTATTGGCCGTGACGAAGGCGATTTCCATTCCGGAAAAAAATGCCGACAGCAATAAGGTAACTCCGATCGCCAATGCGTATTCCACAGTTCAAATATAGGTCAAGCCGGCCTTTGGGCCAATCACTCTTCGTTTTTCCCTTCCATCCGCTTTCGGAAGGTGTACCGAAACCCGAACATGGCACCCGCAAGGGCCGGAAATATGAGAAACTGAAGGGTGCGCCTGTCAGCCCCTTCCGTAAAGAATATATACAGCACTACCAAAAAGGAACCCACAGCCATGGTGAGCCAAAATCGCTCCATCCATATGCTGACTTTCCGCATTTTGCTGCCCTCGGGTTTGTTTTTCACAGGTCTTCGTCTTGGTCTTCGTTGAGGTAAAAAACGCCTGTCACATCGCGAATCACGTAATTGGTAAAGTTCTGATCAGAGACCATACCTTTTCCGTAGATGATATCATCGGTGCGCTCAATGGTCACAAACTTATCTGTATACACCACTGCACTGTCCTGCACCCAAATGAGTTCTTCTGTGTAGAGGGTTTCGCCTACATTGTTTACAAAAACAACGCTGTCTCGCGCGATCATGAGTGAATTGTCCCCGCGAATAAATCCGTTTTCGGCGGTGAGACGGCCGTCAAATTGTTGGTCGGCATCGAAGAAGGTAAGTACGAACCCGCCGGAAAGCAGATTGTAGGCTGAGTCCGGCGTTTGAAACTGTTCTGCCCTCGCGGTGTACAGCGTATTTTTCACCTTGCCTCCTTCCGTAAAAGTGTAGGTCACATCGAGGGTGATCCGTTCGGGAACGGGGCCGTCAGAACTGTATTCCAATACATCTTCCACCTTATTGGAAGCACATGAAAAAAACACACCGGCTGCAAATGCAGCCGGTGCAAAGTGTGCTATGGATCCGAATTTTCTCAAGGACAATCAGTCTACGGTGCGGATGGTGGTCGTCTCGCCGAAGCACTCCACCTTGTAGTTCCGGCCTTTCTCGAGATTGTGAAAGAACACATCTGTGGTTTTGGGGAAGTATTTCGTGTAGCTCGCGATTTTTTCATTGGCTTTCTC
>PXBH01000079.1 GCA_003565555.1 Cryomorphaceae bacterium
CCGGGAAAGCTTGGGCAGCGATGCGCCACGGTCGATTTGACGCGGTTCGGGGAGCGAAAGGAAAGTGGAGCTGGCAATCGCCGCCGCCTGATTCTTGGGAATGCGCCTACCGCGGAGACACGCAATGGAAGGTGCGCTGCCACACGGGACCTTACAAGCACGTGGGCATATTTCCCGAACAGCAGGGGCACTGGCATTTTCTGGAAAAGAACCTCAGCCCGGGAGACAAGTACCTCAACCTCTTCGCATACACCGGTGCTGCCAGCCTTGCGGCCGCGGCAAAGGGGGCCGACGTATACCACGTAGAGGCCTCCTCATCAGTGGTAAATCGGGCTGCGAGAAATGCGAAGATCTCCGGTATCGACACCATACGCTGGGTCCGGGATGACGCGGTGAAATTTGCAGAGAGAGAACTGCGGAGGGGGAGAAAATACGACGGTATTTCGATGGATCCGCCCGCCTTCGGTCGCTCCGAGGGAGGCAAAATTTGGCGCCCGGAAGATAAACTGGCGGGGCTGGTGCGCACGGCAGCCGAATTGCTCAACCCGGAAGGGTTTTTGGTGTTGAATACCTACTCCCCCGCAGTGACGCTCGATGATATGGTTAAACTCTGCGAAAAATCGGGACTGAAATGTACGGATGCCGGCATGCTCGGCGTTCATACAGCCGACGGGCGGCGCCTGAATTTGAGCAATTATACCGTGGGACGCCGGTAAAAAAGCCCGCTAATGGCTAACTTAGCGGATCGACGATTCAAAGAAGGAAGAGAAAACTATGCCGAGTACATACGAAGCGCTGATCGAAAAGCTGGATGCCTTCATCCGGAAATACTACCGAAACGAGATGATTCGGGGCGCTATTTATTTCATTGCTATAGGACTGGCGGCATTTTTAGCCTCGGTGGTCTTGGAGTATTTCGGACAGTTTTCAAAAGGTGTACGCACTGTAATGTTCTTCGGGTTGCTCGCGGGCTTTGCGGTTCTTTTTGTCCGTTTCATTGCCCTGCCGGCCACCAAGCTTCTGCGTCTGGGCAAAATCATTTCTCACGAAGAGGCATCACAGATTATCGGCACCCACTTTCCCGAGGTAAGCGATAAGCTCTTAAACACCCTTCAGCTGCACCGACAGGCGCAACTGCACAAGGGAGATGCAAGTCTGCTGATGGCAGGTATTGCCCAGAAAGCCGAAGCCCTCAAGCCCGTGCCCTTCACCGCGGCGGTGGATTTCGGTGAAAACAAAAAATACCTCAAATACGTCCTGCCGCCTCTCATCCTCGCGGCGATATTGCTCGCAGTAGCACCCGCCGTGCTCCGCGAGGGAACACAGCGGCTCGTGACGTATAATGTAGACTACATTCCGGCTGCGCCCTTTGATTTTCTCATAGAAAACGAAAAACTTGAGACGCCGCTGAACAGCAATTACACCCTTCGCGTGCGGGCTGACGGACTTTACGTGCCCGATGCAATGAGCATCTCTGCTGACGGGAAAATCTTCAGGTTGAAAAACGACGGCGGCGGAAAATTCTCCTACACCTTCAGAAATGTGCGCAGCGAGATTCCCTTCCGCCTGGCGGCAGAGGGCTACTTCAGTGAACAAAATACCCTGCGGGTGCTGCCCACCCCTTCTGTGATCGATTTCAAGGTAAACCTGAACTACCCGAGCTACATCGGGAAGGCTGAGGAAACGTTGATGAACACCGGAAACCTGAAAGTACCCGAGGGAACAGAAGTATTCTGGCAATTCAATACAGAAAATGCTGAGGGCCTGTTTATGGCCTTTGCCGATACGACCCTCAACTTAAGTCCCAAATCGGACCTCCGGTTCGAGCTTCGCCGGCGGGCGATGAATCCCGAGCGCTACCGGCTTGCGGCGGTCAACAGTGTGGTGGGAGCGCGGGATACATTGGGTTACCGAATCGATGTGGTGCGGGACGCTTATCCCAAAATCAGGCTTGAAACCGAGGCGGACTCCTCGGATGAGCGGCGCATATACTTCGGCGGAGCCGTGAGTGATGATTACGGACTGACGGCCCTGAACTTCCGCTACACCGTGACAAGGGCCGACGGGTCTGAGGAGACCTTCAGGGAAGATCTTAATTTGACCGGAAAGAATGCGCAAGAGTTTTTCCACTTTGCAGATTTTCAAAAACACGATCTGAAGGCCGGAGATCGGGTGGATTATTATTTTGAAGTGTGGGACAACGACGGGGTAAACGGTCGGAAATCATCCCGAACAGATCGGCAGTCCTACAGGGCCCCCTCTGCAGAAGAGTTGAAAAAAGAGCGCAAGCAGGCTTCTGATGACATCAAGAAAGACCTTGTGAAAAGCCTTCGGGAGGCGGCGGAACTCAAAAAAGAAATTGATGACCTGAACAAAGACCTGCTCAACAATAAGGAGATGGGTTGGCAGGAAAAGAAGCGGCTCGAAGATTTGCTGAAAAAGCAGAAAAACCTGCAGCAACAAGTAGACAAGGTTCGCGATAAAAACAGGGACAAGCAGCAGCAACAAGAGCGCTACAGCGAGCAGAGTGAAAGCATCTTGGAGAAGCAACGACAATTGGAAAAGCTCTTTGACGAGTTGATGACGGAGGAGATGAAGGAAATGTTTGAGCGCATGGAAGAGCTCATGGAGAAAATGGACCAAAACAAGATCCGCGAAGAGCTCGAAAACATGAAGATGAGCCAAGAGGACCTCGAAAAAGAACTCGACCGTTCGCTGGAGATTTTTAAACAAATGGAGTTTGAGGCGGACTTCGAACAGGCCATGCGAAAGCTCGATGAACTCGCTGAGGAACAAGAAGCCCTGAGCGAAGAAACACTTGAGAAAGACGCTGACAAGGATGCCCTGAAGGAAAAACAGGAAAAGTTAAAAGAGGAATTCGACAAGCTCAAAGAGGACCTCAAGGATCTCAAAGAGAAAAACGAAGCACTCGAACACCCCAACGATCTGGCGGATACGGAAGAAGAGCAGGGTCAGATCAGCGAAGACATGGACAAGTCATCCGAAGAATTGGACAAAAACAAACAGAAGAAGGCTTCCGATTCACAAAAAGATGCTGCACAGAAAATGCAGGAAATGGCGCAAAAAATGCAAGCCGCCATGGATGCCGGTGCGCAGGAGGGTGCCGCTGAAGACATGGATGCCCTGCGGGCGCTTCTGGAGAACGTCATTCAGCTCTCGTTTGATCAGGAAGACATCATGGAGGAGCTTCGGGTGATCGACCGCGACGATCCGAAATACACGGAACTGGGCAGGCAGCAAAGAAAGCTGCAAGACGATGCCAAGATGGTGGAGGATTCGCTGTTTGCGCTCAGCAAGCGGGTGGTTCAAATCGAACGGGTAGTGAACGATGAGATTGCCGTGATCAACAGAAGCATTCGTACTGCCCTTGAGGAAATAGGTGAGCGCTCGACCGCCGCGGCCGCCATGCGACAGCAATATGCCATGACGTCATTCAATAACCTCGCCCTGCTGCTGGATGAAGCCTTGCAACAAATGCAGCAACAAATGGAGAACAACATGCCCGGCAGCGGAAACTGCAACAACCCGGGGGGATCCGGTTCAAAGCCTTCAAAAGGCAATATGAGCAAGATGCAGGAAGAGATGGGGAAAAAGCTGGAGCAGATGCAAAAAGCCCTGGAAAAAGGTCAGCAGGAAGGCGGTCAGAAACCCGGGACGGGTGACCAAGGGATGAGCAAGGAAATTGCGAAAATGGCTGCGCAACAGTCCGCACTTCGCAAGGAAATTCAAAAGATGGCCCAAGAGCTGAACGAGCGCGGAAAAGGGGAGGGAGACGGCCTGAATGAGATCGCCGAAGAAATGGAGAAAACCGAGCGCGACTTGGTGAACATGGACATAACCCGTGAAACCCTCAAACGGCAACAAGAAATTATCACCCGCCTGCTTGAATCCGAAAAGGCTGAACGCGAGCAAGAATACGATGATAAACGCGAAAGCGAGCGTCCGGGAGACTACAAAATAAGCAACCCCGAAAAATATTTGGAGTATAACCGAAGGAAAGCCCGGGAGATTGAAATGTTGCGTACGGTTCCTCCGGATATGAAGCCTTATTACAAGGATCGGGTGAATGAATATTTTCTTAATTTTGAGACCTTGCAATAGATGACATCGACCGAACTTGCCCAAATGGAAACCATCGACTTCGCTTCAAAAGGTGAAAACATCACAATCGTAGAGCGCCTCATTGATGAATTGTGCGAAAAGCATAACATTCGCGAAGAGCACTACGGAAATATTTTGATCGCCCTTACAGAGGCGGTCAACAATGCGATCTACCACGGCAACAAGCAAGATCCCGAGAAAAATGTTTCCGTGCAGTACGAAGCCGATAAAGACCGCTTTTATTTTCGAATTGCGGACGACGGCCCCGGCTTTGACTACGAAAATGTGCCGGACCCCACCTCACCCGAGAATTTGGAAAAACCCAACGGAAGAGGCGTGTTTCTGATGAAACACCTCTCTGATGAGCTCAATTTTCACGAGGACGGCCGCATTGTGGAAATGGTCTTTACCAACCTCACCAAACCCGTGTCCGAGCCTGCCTGACATGGGCGTGTCTGACATTCGATTTGCGTCAAAGGACGTCCCGTTTCAAGTCAAAAAAATTCTTGATCTGCGAAAGTGGATTGCGTCAACGGTCGCTGCAGAAAACCAATCCGTAGCTTCCGTTCAGTACGTGTGGTGCAGTGATGAGGCGCTTTGGGAAATCAATACAAAGTTTCTCGCGCACGACACTTATACCGACATTATTACCTTCGATTACCGGGAGTCCCCGGAAGAGCCTATACGTTCTGACCTGTATATCAGCGTAGAACGCGTGAAAGAAAATGCCGCCGAATCGGGGACAGCTTTCATCGATGAGCTCCACAGGGTGATGATACACGGCATCTTACATTTGTGCGGCTACGGTGACAACACACCTGCGGAAAAGGCCGAAATGACTGAAAAAGAAGATTATTACTTATCTTTGCGCACTTTTTAATCCAGAAAATTCTCCGAAATGCTCCGTGATTACGATGTGATAGTGGTGGGTGCCGGACACGCGGGAAATGAAGCCGCCGCGGCAGCGGCAAACTTGGGTTCTTCCGTTCTGATGGTCACCATGAATATGAACACCATCGGACAAATGTCCTGCAATCCCGCTATGGGCGGAATTGCCAAGGGCCAAATCATACGTGAAATCGATGCCCTCGGCGGGTATTCGGGAATTGTAAGCGACCGAAGCACGATACAGTTCAGAATGCTGAACAGGTCCAAAGGTCCTGCCATGTGGAGCCCCCGCTCACAAAATGACCGGATGCGTTTTTCCGAAACATGGCGCACCATGCTGGAGCAAACACCGAATGTAGACTTCTTTCAAGATATGGTGAAGTCGATCATGACAGACGATAAAGGCCGCCTCACGGGCGTGCTCACGGGGATCGGGGTGCATATTCGCGCCAAAGCTGTGATCCTGACCAGCGGTACCTTTTTGAACGGGCTCATCCACATCGGTGAAAAGAATTTCGGGGGCGGCAGGGCAGGGGAGCGGGCTGCTACCGGCATCACCGAGCAGCTCATCACCATGGGTTTTGACCACGGACGGATGAAAACGGGAACGCCTCCGCGCCTCGACGGAAGGAGTTTGGACTACACCAAAATGGAAATACAGCACGGCGATGAAAACCCCGGGCGGTTTTCCTTCACTCCGACTTCAGCACTTCCCGAGCAAAGGCCTTGTCATATTACCTACACGAATCCCGAGGTGCACGAGATATTGAGGACCGGTTTTGATCGTTCTCCGATGTTCAACGGCCGCATCAAAAGTGTCGGTCCGCGTTATTGTCCTTCCATCGAAGACAAAATTGACCGCTTTTCCGAGCGCGACCGCCACCAGATTTTTGTGGAACCGGAGGGTCTCAATACCGTCGAAATTTACCTGAACGGTTTTTCATCCAGCCTCCCGGAAGAGGTACAAAGCGCGGCGCTGAAAAAAATTCCCGGGCTCAAAAATGCCAAGATGTTTCGCCCCGGGTATGCCATAGAATACGATTATTTTCCGCCCACCCAACTCCACCATACCTTGGAGACAAAGCCTGTGGAGGGGCTTTATTTTGCGGGTCAAATCAACGGCACCACAGGGTATGAAGAAGCCGCTTGTCAGGGCCTGATGGCGGGCATCAATGCCCACCTGAAAATCAATGACAGGCCCGCTTTTGTCTTAGACAGAAGCGAGGCCTACATCGGTGTACTCATCGACGACCTCATCACGAAAGGCACGGAAGAACCGTACCGCATGTTCACCTCACGCGCCGAATTCCGCATCCTTCTTCGCCAAGACAACGCGGATCTGCGGCTCACGCCGAAATCTCACGAGCTGGGTCTGGCCGATTCAGACCGGATGCGGCGCACGGAGGCAAAGCTGAAAGGAATCGAATCATTGGACAAGTTTCTGGCTAAAGAAGGGGTGACGCCGGAGGAAATGAACGAAGTATTGACCTCCTTGGACTCATCTCCGCTAAAGCAACAAGTGAAAGCGAAATCTCTGGTTCCCCGTCCGGGTTTTTCCATTCATGATCTTGCAAAGGGGAGCGCGGCGACGGAAGAAAAACTCCGCGAGCTCACAAACCTTCACGGGTCGGATTTGGCAGCTGAAATCATCGAAGCGAGTGAAATTGCCTTGAAGTACGAGGGCTACATCGAAAAAGAGCAGGAGATGGCGGAGAAGATGACACGGCTCGAAAAGCTCGTTTTAAAAGATGATTTTGACTACTCCAAAGTGTCCTCTCTATCTCACGAAGCCCGCGAAAAGCTGAGCAAAATCTGTCCGAAAACCATCGGTCAAGCTTCCAGGATCAGCGGTGTTTCCCCTTCTGACATCTCAGTTTTGATGATTCATGTCACACAATGATCCCGACCTATCGGCTCCGAAACCCGAAGAAGTTTCACGTGAAACATCGGTAACACCGGGCCCTTCCTGCCCCGTATGCGGCAGTACCGGGTACCGAACCAAAATCGTATTGCAGGATTACTCAGTTTCACGTGAAACATTCCGTATCGCCGAATGCACCGGCTGTGGACTTCAGCGCACCCTGCCTGTACCCGCGAAGCTCGAACCCTACTACGAATCGGAAGCTTATATTTCTCACAGCAAGACGAAAAAAGGTATCATCAACAAGCTCTACCATATCGCTCAGCGCTTCAACTTAGGCTACAAATACCGTTTCCTTCCAAAGCCTAAACACCGACTGACCATCATAGACTACGGATGCGGAGCGGGCGATTTTTTAAAGTACGTTCATGACAAAGATCATCCCGTTCACGGGGTAGAGCCCCACGAACCTTCCCGAAAAAAACTAATCTCGCAAGGCTTTTCGGTCCAATCCCCGGAAGAATATTTCCGAGAAGTGACACCGGCGGATTGCATTACCATGTGGCATGTATTGGAACATGTCGCTGATCCGAACAAACTTTTGCAAAAACACCGCGAGCTATTAACGGAACAAGGCACGCTGATTATCGCCGTTCCCAATCGGGAATCTGCAGATGCCGTGACTTACAAAAAGTATTGGGCCGCATACGATGTACCCCGCCATCTTTGGCACTTCGGCGAAAAAGACATCAAACATCTCGCCGATCTCAACGGCTTTACTTTAGCCGGGGTACACGGCTTACCGCTGGATGCATTCTACATCTCCTTGCTCAGTGAAAAATACAGAGGCGGTAATTTCTTGAGGGCATTAACAAAGGCGACCGCGTCCAATGTCTCGGCTGCTTTGTCTTCGGCAAATTACAGCTCGAAAGTCTATATTCTGCGGAAAAAGGCCTAAAATGCCGTTTTTCGCGCACCAAAGGCTTCTCTGGTATGTATACATCAGACCGACGAGATCCGTTAAAATTCAGGTTATTTTATTAAGTCCCTGTTTATCAATGCTTAGCCATAAACCGCGAAAAATTTTCACAATAAATTCCTTTACCTTTGCAAAAAAAAATCATCCATGTCAACCACCATCATCGCTCGCGAACAAAACATCGATAACACCCTCAAAGCACTCGGCATTTCCGCAAAAAATCACGGTTGTTCCACCGGTAAATCTTTTTTCGGATCAGGACCGAACATCATTTCTCATTCTCCCGTCGACGGAGAAAACATAGGCGAGGTAAGCACTGCTACCGAGGAAGACTTCCGCAAGGTGACAGAAACGGCGGCAGAAGCTTTCAAGACTTGGCGTATGACACCCGCCCCACAACGCGGAGAAATCGTGCGCCAATACGGCAACAAACTTCGAGAATTTAAAACAGAACTCGGTACCCTCGTCTCGTATGAAATGGGGAAATCCCTGCAAGAAGGACTCGGTGAGGTCCAAGAAATGATTGACATCTGCGATTTTGCCGTAGGCCTATCGCGCCAGCTCCACGGATTCACCATGCACTCCGAACGCTTTAAGCACCGCATGTATGAACAATACCACCCGTTGGGCATCGTCGGTATTATATCCGCCTTCAACTTCCCCGTTGCCGTTTGGTGCTGGAATACTGCACTGGCCTGGGTATGCGGTGATGTTTGTATATGGAAACCCTCAGAAAAAACACCGCTTACTTCGGTAGGCTGCCAAAACCTTTGGAACGAAGTGGCGGAAGCCAACGATCTGCCGGAAGGCATCAGCTGTCTTGTCAACGGAGATTACAAAGTAGGGCAGATGATGACTGCCGACAGGAACATTGCTCTTGTATCTGCCACGGGCAGCATCCGAATGGGAAAGCAAGTTGCACAGGCCATGGGAGCACGTCTCGGGAAAACCTTACTCGAATTGGGCGGGAACAATGCCATGATTATTTCGGAACATGCAGACCTAAAACTCACCATCCCCGGAGCCATATTCGGTGCTGTGGGAACCGCCGGACAGCGCTGCACAAGCACGAGACGCCTCATAGTGCACGCATCCGTATACGATCAAGTCAAAGAAACCCTGCAAAAAGCTTACGGACAGATAAAAATCGGTAACCCGCTGGACGAGCAAAACCACATGGGTCCGCTCATCGACAAGGAAGCAGTTGATACTTATTGCAAGGCCATTGATCAAGTCAAAAAGGAGGGAGGACAAATGCTGATCGAAGGCGGCCCCCTATCAGGGGCCGGTTATGAAAGCGGATGCTATGTGAGTCCTTCGGTGGCCGAAGTGCAAAACCATTTTGACATCGTACAGAATGAGACTTTTGCACCCCTCCTATATTTGATCAAGTACAATACCCTGAAAGAAGCCATAGCCATACAGAATGATGTGCGCCAAGGACTTTCATCGGCAATCATGACCACCGATATGCGTGAAGCCGAAACGTTCCTGTCTCACGAAGGCTCGGATTGCGGTATTGCAAACGTCAACATCGGAACTTCCGGCGCAGAAATAGGTGGCGCATTCGGCGGTGAAAAAGAGACCGGCGGCGGACGTGAATCCGGCAGTGATGCCTGGAAAGTATACATGCGCAGGCAGACGAATACCATCAATTACAGCACTGACTTGCCCCTGGCACAAGGCATCAAATTCGAACTTTGAAAACAAAACTCCGACTACTCTTCCCGATTTTAGCCCTGTGTGTTCTGTCATGTGACAGTACCGAAGAAAAAACCACGACCTCAAAAACGGAAATTTGGAGATTCACCCTTCAATTGGGCGAAGATGATCTTCCCTTTACGGCAAAACTGCTCGCCGACGACACCCTTATCTCGGGCTTCACCGTGATAAATGCGGAGGAAGAAATCGAACTTATGCCCGCTGAAGAGAAAATCAGCCATCGTGCGGTATTTGACTTTCCCGTATATCCTTCGCGAATTGTCCTGCAGCGGGAGAGCCCCGACCTGATTACAGGGTATTGGGAAGACTTCGATCGCGATGATTACCGGATTCCTTTGGTCGGCGAGCGGGGCAAAGACTTTCGATTCACGCCTACCAAATCCACGACCGCGGTGGCACCGCGTTACAAGGTCCGCTTCGGAACCGAGGAAAAAGGCTACGACGGGCTATTGGAACTGCAAAACGACAAGGGCAAACTCAGCGGAACTTTCCTCACCCAATCAGGCGACTACCGCTACCTTTCGGGAAACATCATGAACGGAAAGGTCAATTTGAGCACCTTCGACGGGAACCACGCCTACCTCTTCGATGCGCTGATTTCGGGCGACTCCCTTGCTTCGGGAAGGTACCTTTCGGGAAATCACTTTTCCAACCGGTGGCACGGACTCGCCGATACCGTTTTCACCCTCCGCCACCCGACGGAAGTAACCGTGCCCACGGAGGAAACCCGAGCATTCCGCTTTTCCCTGCCCGATCGGGACGGAAAGCTCGTCGACTCAGAGAACTTGTACGCGCAAAACAATGTGTACATTTTCCAAATCACGGGAAGTTGGTGCCCCAATTGCAAAGATGCTTCGCAGGCCATGCACGCACTCATCACGGAGTACGACCGACCCGACCTCGTCTTTCTTCCGATAAATTTCGAACGCTACGAAGACCTCGATAAAGCGCGAGGTCGCATAGACAAGATGCACAGGGACTTGAATCTTCCGAAAGAATTCCTCTTCGGCGGAAAAGCCGACAAAGCTACCACCTCCGAAGCACTCCCCGGGATCGACGGGGTCAGGGCCTATCCCACCATCATCATTACGAACAGGCAAGGCAAGATGGGGCGAATTTTTTCGGGATTTTACGGCCCGGCTACGGGTTTACGCCACGAGAGATTAATGGAGGACATTTATCAGAGCGTAGACAGCCTTCTGAAAACGTCGTGAAATCAATTTGCCCCGCAGGGAATTTTGTCCACCCGCTGTGCATGGCGGCCACCCTCGAATTCAGTGCTGAAAAATATTTCCAACATTCTCAGCGCTGCCTCTTCGTCGATGAACCGAGCGGGTAAGGCAATGATGTTTGCATTGTTATGCAGGCGCGCGAGCTCGGTGATTTCATCATTCCAGCATATAGCGCACCGTATGCCTTCGTGCTTATTGGCCGACATGGACACACCGTTTGCGCTTCCGCAGATCACGATCCCCATAGACGTCGGGTCTCCTTCCACTGCTTTAGCTACAGCATGTGAGAAATCGGGATAATCAACACTTTCACTGCTGTAAGTCCCCCTATCCATCAACAACAGTCCGTCTTGAGTGAACTTATCTAAGATGCATTGTTTCAATTCGTAACCTGCATGGTCACTTCCGATATACACATTCATGGCGAAGGCTTTCCGCAAAGATAATGAATTCACCGGGGGGTAGGTCTTTTGAACAATGCCGCCTTTCGTGAAAAATGAATGCCTTGCTCTGAGCTGTTTAAAAAAGAACTTTTGCCCGGTCACCGTGTTAACAACGGTGGTATAAGGTGAAAAACCTGCGACAAGTTTATTTTCGAAATTCCGATAAAAACACCATACGCGCACACCGGGGAAACGACCAAGGAAAAACCGCAAGATATTATCACGAGAAAAAAACGACCTGTCCACAAAGCACACAGTTTTTACACCCCCGGAGTTATGATGCTGTCGGTTTTCCACAAGAAGGTTGATAAGTCCGCAATCTCTCTACCCTGAAAGCGTTGAATAGTGATAACCTCGGCCAAACTGTTATTAACTTTGGATAAGTCACAATCCTTACATTTATATGATTTCTTTGCTGACAATATGAACACACCTACATCTACATATTATCATTTCATTAAAAAGAAAAAGTATATATGGTTAAGAGCCGTTATCGGAGTACTCATTCTTTTCTCACCTTTGACCTGTGATGCACAAGGCGAGTACAAGATTTTCAAATACGACAACGGCAAGGTCAGCAGCGAGGGGTTCATGGTGGACGGCAAGCCGGAGGGGTATTGGAAAACATATCATCCCGACGGCACGCTCAAATCGGAGGGTAACCGTCGCAATTTTGAACTGGACAGTCTCTGGATTTTTTACAACGAGGACGGAGACAAGGTCACCGAGATCACTTATCAAGCGGGGAAGAAGCACGGTCCGTATCGGGCTTATCAAAACGGTGTACTCTATGAGGAATCGACCTTTGAAAACGATAAGAAATCAGGGGAGTCGTTGTTTTACTATCCCACAGGTGAAGTGCAAAAACGCATCAATATTGAGGATGGAAAGGAGCACGGAGAAGCCTTTGAATATGATCGAGAGGGGCGAATTATCACCCTGTTGGCTTACAAAGAGGGCTTCCTCAGGCGTGCAGATAAGGTAAACAGATTCGATAATCAGGGAAAGAAGAGAGGTCCTTGGGTATCTTTTCATCCCAACGGGGTGTTGGCCTCCGAGGGATATTATTTGAATGACCTGAAAAACGGCGTATTCAAAAAGTACGATAAACGCGGCGACCTTATTTCGCTCGAAAAATACAGGGACGGTGTTTTGGTAACGGATGCGGAGGAATCTTTGATTTTAGATATCAGAAACACCTATTATTCCGACGGCACTTTGAAATCAACGGGCGGCTACGTAGACGGGGTGAAGGAGGGAACACACCGCACGTATGACAAGGAGGGCAACATTATTTCCGGAAAGCTCTACCGCAGAGGAGAAGTAGCCGGGGAGGGCATCATAGACCGAAACGGTGATTACCAAGGCATGTGGAAGCTCTACTATGACACGGGTGAGCTGAAGGCTGAAGGCGAATATGCCGACAGCAAGCGGACAGGTGACTGGATTTTTTACCATAAAAACGGTGAGACAGAGCACAAGGCAAAATACTCAGACGGTCTGCCCCACGGAAAGTGGACGTGGTATTACGAGGACGGAAGGCTGCGGCGTGAGGAATTTTTCCGCAGGGGTAAAGAGGACGGTACGGTAACGGAATATGATAGAGAAGGTAATATTGTGGTGCAGGGAGATTACATCAGCGGCTTGCGCGACGGTACATGGTTCCTCAATGTGGGTGACCACACAGAGCGCGGAAAATATACGGACGGCGAGCGTACGGGTGATTGGGTATATGAATACACGGACGGTACGGTGAAATTTGAGGGCGAATATGTGGCCGGACTCGCCGTGGGAAAGCACCGGTACTACCACCCCAACGGCCGCGTGAAGTTAGAGGGAAAATACAAGAGCGGCTTGCGTGTGGGGACCTGGCGAAAGTACGATGAGGAAGGCATCCAATTGCTGAATGTGAAGTACAAATCCGGCCGGGAAGTACGTATCAACGGTAAGCGAGTAATCAAGGCCGATGAATACCTGCCCGATCTGTGACCAATCCTAAATTTTCCGCAAAGAATTCATGCCGTTTCTCTGTCGAACCGAGGAAAAGCATAGCTTTGTAAGACTTGTTGTGCGAAGGGAACAAAGACGTTCTTCAGGCTGCATTTCGAACTTATGTTTATTCCTATGCCTGTCAAAAAGGTAAACGATCACTCAGCCAAAATAGAGGCCATTTTCAACGCCTCCAACCACATGATATGGTCGGTCGACAGGGATTACAATTTTACTTCTTTCAATGATGTTTTCGTCAAACGAATGCAGGAGAGATTTCGGGAAGCTCCTGAACCGGGCGAAAACGCTGTGGCCTTTTTCGAGCGCTGTATGCCGGGGCGCGGCGTAAAATGGACGGAGTATTACGGTAAAGTACTCGGCGGCGATAAGGTACAAACTGAGGAGCTCTTCAAAGATATCAGCGGTAAGGAACACCTGGAAGAGGTTTCCATGAGTCCCATTGAAGACGATCAGGGCGAAGTGAGCGAGATTGCCGTGCTCTCCCAGACTGTCACATTCAAGCGCGCTGCAGAGCGAAAGCTCAAAGACCAAGCGGCAAAAATCAATGCCATCTTCGACAGCACGGCCATGTTTATTTGGACCGTAGACCGAAGCAAGCGCATTGTATCCTATAACCGTGTTTTTGCCAACCAATACTTCAAGCTCTTCGGCAAGGAAGTGAGCATAGGCAGCAGTTTTATAGACGGGCTTTCAGGTGCTTTAGACAGTGCAGGAACACAGGTGCTTACCGACTATTTTGAGAAAGCTTTCGCTGGGGAGAAGCAGCAATTTGAAGGCGTGCTCCACAGCAAGAAAGGAGGAAAGCGTTGGATGGAGACTTTTCTCAACCCGATTACCCCCGAAAAGGGAGTGATTAAAGAAGTTTCATGTCTTTCATACGACATTACCGACAAAAAGGAGATCCAGGAACAAATGCTGGAATCCATTCGGGAAAAGGAGGTTTTGCTGCAGGAAGTGCACCACCGTGTCAAGAACAATTTACAGGTAATCAGTAGTATACTGAATCTTCAGTCTTCGTATGTAAAGGATGAAAATTCCTTGAGTATCCTCAGGGAAAGTCAGAACCGCATTAAATCCATGAGTTTTATTCACGAATCACTTTACCAAACGGGTGATTTTTCGGGGATAGAATTCAGCGATTATATTTTATCCTTGGTCAACAACCTGATACATTCTTACAGCTTGGTGTCAAGCAGGATCAACCTCGACACCAAATTTGAAAAAGTTTTTTTGAGTCTGGATCAGGCCATACCGTGCGGATTAATTGTGAATGAATTGGTATCAAATGCACTCAAGTATGCTTTTCCCGATGACGGTTCCGGAGAAATTCTGATGACGCTCAAGGAGAATAAAGGAAAGATAGCCCTGTCCATTTCGGACGACGGTGTCGGTTTGCCGGCCACATTGGATGTGGAGAATTCCGATACCCTCGGCCTTCAACTCGTGTATACCCTCATTGATCAGCTTGATGCAAATATCAGCTTAACAAGTAATAAGGGTACGAATTATTTAATTACTTTTGATAAACAATAAACTAAGAAGGATATGGCGAAGACCAACGTACTCGTCGTAGAAGACGAAGCCATCGTCTCCAAAGACATACAGCACAGTTTGAAAAAATTGGGCTATAATGTAGTGGGTGCGGCTTCTACGGGTGAGAAAGCCATAGATATGGCGGGCAATCTCAATCCCGATATCGTATTGATGGATATCATGCTGAAAGGCAAGCTTACGGGGATAGACGCAGCCGAAGAGATTAAGGCCAAGCACGATATACCTGTGATATACCTAACAGCTTATGCTGACGAAGCTACACTTTCCAAAGCCAAGGTAACAGAGCCCTACGGATATATCATCAAACCCTTCAAGGAAATAGATATACACACTTCTATAGAAATGGCTATTTATAAGCATTTCAAAGAAGCTGAAGTACGAAAAGAAAGAGATTTGCTTTACTCCTTGGTAGACAATAAGGAATCCAAGGACTTCATTTTTGTCAAGTCAAATTCCCGATTGGTGAAACTGAAAACGGAGGATATTTATTTCGTTGAAGCCCTCAAGGATTATGTGGTGATAAATGCCCTGAATCAGCGGTATACAATACACAGTACCATGAAAGACATCGCTGCAAAACTTCCTCAGGATGACTTTATTCGTGTGCACCGCTCCTTCATTGTTCGCCTCGACAAGATTGCAGCCATTGAGCAGCCGAACCTTATTCTGGAAAACGATAAGAAAGTAATTCCTATCGGAGGGTCCTACAAGGACGACCTGAGCAAGAAGATCAATTTAGTTTAACGCCGAGGAGCATCAGGCGATCCTGAAGTCGAGTTGCTTTTGTGCCAGATCGGCGCCGTGCACTTCTACGGTAACTTTGTCGCCGAATTCATACACTTCTTTGTATCGGGTGCCTATGATTTGATGTTTGCGCTCATCGTATCTGTAATCATCATCTTGCATGGAGTTCAGGGGTATCATTCCTTCGCATTTATTGTCTTCGAGTTCTACGTACATTCCCCAGCGGGTGAGGCCGCTGACAGTACCTTTGAATTTTTCACCGATTTTATCGGTCATAAATTCTACCTGCTTGTACTTGATCGAAGCGCGTTCCGCATCGGTCGCTTTTTTTTCCATGTTTGATGCGTGCTTACACGATACTTCCAGCGCATTGGCATCGGCACTCTTTCCCCCGTTTTTATAGGACGTCATCAGGCGATGGGCCATTACATCGGGGTACCTTCGGATCGGTGAGGTAAAGTGGGTGTAGTAGTCGAAAGCCAAGCCGTAGTGGCCGATATTCTCAACCGAGTAAATCGCCTTCGACATGGTGCGAATGGCCATTTGCTTCACAATATCCTCTTCTGCTTTACCTTTGACTTGATTGATCAACTGATTAATCGCACGCGATGCTTGCTCGGGATCAATACTTTGAAGCTTGTATCCTAAGCGGGCTGTGAAATCTTTGAGTGTTTTGAGTTTTTCGGGATCCGGTAAGTCGTGGATGCGGTACACGAAGGTTTTCGGCCGCGCATCTTTTTTCGGCTTTCCGACGTGTTCGGCCACCTTTTTATTGGCCAGAAGCATGAATTCCTCGACGAGCCAATTGGCTTCCTTCATCACTTTTTGGTACACGCCCAGAGGTTTTCCGTTTTCGTCCAGTTTGAACTTCACTTCGCTTCCGCCGAATTCCAGTGCTCCTTTCCGCATGCGTTCCTTTCGCATCTCTTTAGCCATATTGTTCAGCGTGGTGATTTCTTCGGAGAAGTCACCTTTCCCCGTTTCGATCACTTTCTGTGCTTCGTCGTAAGTGAACCTTCTTTGGCTGCGTATTACGGTCTTTCCGAAAAAAGACTTTTTGATTTGCAACTTTTCATTCATCTCAAAAACGGCCGACATGCATAGCTTGTCTTCATCCGGCCGCAATGAGCATACATTGTTGCTGAGAACCTCCGGCAGCATGGGTACCACGCGGTCTACCAGATATACGGAGGTGGCACGTTTTACCGCCTCTTTGTCGATAATATCGCCCGGCTGCACGTAGTGTGATACATCCGCGATGTGTATCCCTATTTCCAACAGACCGTTTTTCAGCTTTCTGATGCTCAATGCATCATCAAAATCTTTGGCGTCGTCAGGGTCAATGGTAAATGTGGGTATCGACCGCATATCACGCCGTTTTTTCACTTCCTCATCCCGGATGGTCACGTCGAGTTTTTGCGCTGCGTCGATGACATGCTGCGGAAATTCGTAAGGAAGACCGAATTCGGCGAGAATGGCGTGCATCTCGGTATTGTTGTCGCCGGGATCTCCCAGTACGTCGATAACCTCTGCAAAAGGCGAGCGCTCAGGATCGGGCCAATCCAGAAGTTTAACAATGACCTTCTGTCCGTTACGGGCATTTTTGATGTTTTTCAGATTGACGTAGAAGTCTACATGTATACGCGGGTTGGAAGGAACGAGAAAAGCCTGCTTGTCTTTTACTTCGAGTATGCCCACGTAATTCTCCGCATTTCTGGAAATCACACGCGTGACTTTTCCCTCGAATTGGCCCCGGGATTTTTTGAGTATTTCCACTTCTACGCGGTCTCCGTGCAATGCAACGGAAGTATGTCTCTCAGGAATGAATATGTCTTTTCCGTCACTGTCAGTGATCACATATGCGGCGCCGCTCTTGGTGAAATCAATCAATCCTTCCGCAGCAGCCCTTTGAGAAGGATGCAATTCAAACTTCCCCGTAGAGGGCTGTCGAAGCAACTCCATACGGACCAGTTCGCGCAGGGTCTCCAGCACCAACTGCCTTCCCGCCGGGTCGTTAATTTCCAGTCTTGCAGATACTTGCTTGTAATTTAGTGGTTTTCCTCCGGCTTCGCGAAACAGGGTCATAGCGCCCGAAGTAATGCTCTTTCGGTTGTAAGCGGTGTTTTTTCGGGTGCCTTTATGACGTCCTTTCTTTTTATTTCCCATACAGCGCGAAAGGTACGGATAAATGATTCCTCTCACATTTCGGGGCAGTCCTGATTTCAACAAGCCGCGGATCAAAATACCTTCCATTCATTCAGTCGCCGTTTCTGCGGTATATGTATCTTTGAAAAAAACGGACAAAATGATTTCGGCACCGATTGAAAATGCACTAAACCGACAAATTGAAACGGAAGCCCGCTCTTCCCAGTTCTATCTGGCTATGGCTTCTTGGGCAGATACGCAGGGATTAAGCGGAGTGTCAAAATTTCTTTACCGCCACAGCGATGAAGAACGTCAGCATATGCTAAAATTGATCCACTACGTGAATGAGCGCGGCGGAAAAGCCATCATCCCGCAATTGGACAAGCCGCCTGCGGATTTTGATTCTGTACAGTCGGTGTTTAAAGACCTTTTCGAGCACGAGCAGAATGTAACCCGCGAGATCAATGATGTCGTGGACGCTTGCCTGACAGAAAAAGATTACACCACCCATAATTTTATGCAGTGGTATGTGTCGGAGCAAATCGAGGAGGAGGCCATGGCGCGCAATATTTTGGATAAATTGGCCTTGATCGGAAATGATAAAGGGGGTCTATACTTGTTCGACAGGGAGTTAGGCGGATTAGAGACCCATGGTGAGGGCTGAGCCCGACACCTGAACCAAAGTACTTTTCCTGCGTAGAATCTTGTGTGCCTTTTCACCGGCACTGCGTTGATAAGAATGATGTGGGTCGCGCATTTTTTGGCCGGCCTTTTGCATACATTAGCAAAACGCCCAAAAGGGTGCCCGATGAGATTTGTTTTCTTCCTCTTATTCTCTTTGACCGCAACTTTGGTCCGAGCCCAGCAAGTACCTGCCTTTGAGGGTAAAGATACGGGGGCTATGATCAAGGCGAGCCACCTGTACCACTTCTCGAAAAATGTAGACTGGCCCGCCGAGCACAAAAGCGGCAATTTTATCATTTCCGTGATGGGAGGAGGGAACCTGCATACCGAACTTGTTAAAAGGTATAATGACAAGCAGATAGGCAGCCAGCAAATTGAAATCCGAAAGCTGTCTAAAACCGTAAACATCAGTAATTGCCACGTACTTTTCGTAGGCAAAGAACACACAGACATCCTTCCCGAAATCAGCGAAGCCATGAAAGACAGGCCGATCTTGATTATCGCGGAGCACCAAGGTGCACTCGATATGGGTGCAGCACTGAACTTCGTAGTCGTTGACAGCCGTTACAAATTTGAGCTGGACCAGGATAATGCCACCCGCAGAAACCTCTTTGTCGCATCAACCATTAAAAGCTTGGCCCTTAGGGTGCAATAATCAGCATGCAGAGAATAATACATACCTTCATTTTGATGGCGCTCTCAATAGCGGGAGCACAGGGCCAGTCCGTAGATGAGCTGGTGCGCAGGGCTGTGTTAAAATACAGTGAAAAGGACTATCACGCTGCTGCCTCAGATATCGATGAGGCTGTCCAGATGAAAAAAGGTGAAAATGATGAGCGCGCGTGGCACATTCGCGGCTTCGTCTACAAGGATATTTACAAGGAAGAAGGCAAAAATCGTGACAGTGAGGCGCGCGAGGTAGCCGTGTTTTCTCTCATGCGCTCCGCCACCCTCGACGAAGACGGTATGCTCAAAGACAATAACTACGGAGCACTTGAAGTGATGGCGGCACTGTATTACAACGATGCCTCAGATATCATTGAGGAGCGGAAACCCGAAGAATTTCCTAAAGCAGAAAAATTCTTCGGCAAGTACAAAGATATCGTGTCGTTCATGTACCCCGATTCTTCTCTTCGAGAGAAGGATATCCTTATGAAACTCGCCCTGGCTACGGCGCACAGAAAAATTTACGAGTCTGACCGAGAAGAGAATGCGGAACATTACAACATCTCTAACCAATATTACACAGAAGTACTGGAGATCGATCCGGACAATTGGCCGGCCCTGTATTCTGTGGCCGTAGCACACTACAACAAAGGCGCATACAACCTCGAGCGGCTTCCCGAAATGGAAATTCATGATGTGATCAAAACTGAGGGGGAAAGTATCCGAAGCATTCAATCTGCCTTACCCTTCATGTCGCGGGCCTATGAAGTGAACCCCGAGCGCATTGAGGCCGTAAAAGGATTGAAATATATCCATTTTAACCTCCACGATATGGAGAAGCATGAGTATTTCGACAAGAAACTCGAAGAAATGGAAAAGGAACAAGATAAATAACTGCCTTTCATGAAGCCGAGGTTTTCCATCAGCCGCAAGATTGGCTTCGGTTTTGCCGTTGTTCTCACCACTACACTCATACTTTTTCTGCTCACCTATGACACCCTGAAAACAGGCCGGTCAACGAACGATCAGATTAATGAGGTGTACAACCCCTCCATTTCAGTTCTGGAGCAGTTCAAAGGCACCATTTTGCGCTCCCGTACATCGATCACTTCCTGGGCATTCGTCCAGTCGCGTGAGGATACCAAGGAAAAACTTGCCTTGGTAAACATGATCAGTGAAGAAATTCCGGAACTCAAAGCGGCCATTGATTCGCTGAGTATGAATTGGACGGAGGGGCAGCGCCGCAAGAAGGAAAAGGTTTACAAAGATCTCGATGAATTGTTGGCACTCTATTTAGAAGTGCAAAGCAATTTGAACGACATGAAAAGTTATGATGACGCATTGGTGCGTTTCAGAATGAATGAACTCGCAGAGGAAGACGGAACCATTTACAATAAATCCAATGAGCTTATTGCCAATCTGAATGACCTGATTGCCGACCACCGCAGCATGAGCACCGAAGACAGTGTGACCATGATTCAGGCTTTTGACAGGCTCGAAAACTACCTCCGCAACCTCAGCATTGCCCTGCTGATTTTCGGCATTATCATCGCTTTCCTCACCATCCGGAGTATCGTAAAGCCCGTGGTGCGCTTAAAGGGTATCCTCGAAGAGCTCGGCAAAGGTATTTTTCCCGAGAAAACGGTGGTTGAGACAGGTGATGAAATCGGAGAAATGAGTGAAGCCTTGGAGCAGCTGGTATTGGGGCTGAAGCGTACCACGAATTTCTCAAGAGAAGTGGGTCAGGGAAATTTTGACATTGATTATCGGCCGCTCTCGGATAAAGACGTATTGGGGAAGGCCCTGCTCTCGATGCGCGATGATCTCCGGGAAAAAGAGCGCGGACTGGAGCGAAAGGTACGCGAACGGACTGCTCAGTTGGAAAAAGCCAAAAACAGGACCGAAGAACTTCTCGAAGGAGTGCGTGCCAGTATCCGGTATGCGAAAAAGCTCCAAGATTCCATCCTCCCTTCCGCACGGTACATCACTACCCACCTCCCGGAACATTTCATATTCTTCAAGCCCAAAGACATTGTATCGGGCGATTTTTACTTTATCAAAGAGCGCTTCGGTAAGGTGGTATTTGCCGCAGTGGACTGTACCGGACACGGTGTTCCGGGAGCATTCATGAGCCTCGTCGGGCATAACGCGCTCAACAGGGCTGTAAATGAAAGCCAAGATCTCAACCCGGCGTCAATGCTCAAAAAACTCAGCCGCCTTTCGGCAAAAGCGCTTAACCGAACCACCGATTCGTCCAAAAACAGAGACGGAATGGACATTGCCCTATGTGTATATGACCGTAATGAAGGGACCCTTGAGTATGCCGGCGCTTCCAATCCTTTGTATATATGGCGACAAGGTGAGCTCATGGTGAGAAAGCCCGATAAAATAGCGATCGGAGATCCGGAGCGCGATGCAGATAGGTATACCCGCCACAAGATTCAACTTCATGACGGTGACATGATTTACATCTTCTCGGATGGATACGTGGACCAATTCGGCGGGCCTCAGGGCAGAAAATTCATGTTCGGTCCCTTTAGAGCCATGCTCACTGAAATCGCCTCTTCACCCGTGAAGGATCAACACAAGCACCTGTCCCTTACGCTGGACAGATGGATGAAAGAAGCAGACCCGGACAAACCTGCAGAACAAATCGATGATATCCTGATTATCGGTGTGAGGCACCGAAAACCTGCTGCCGATTAACGTGACAGCCCTTATTATCGGGCAGCCATGTAAGCAGAGAAAATATTGAAATCCGATATTCTCTTCGGATTCAATACAAGCACCGGTATGTGGGCGCGGTTGGTAATGACGTTTTGAACGAAATTACCCCCGATCAGGTTTGCAAGACCGATACCGGGGAGATTCATAATTGAAATTAAGTCAGCATCTATCTCCTCGGCGTACTCAATGATAGCCTCATCAAAATTTCGGCTGTCCTGCTCACTGATTTTTACCGTATGCGTTATTCCTTTTTCTGAAAAAAAGTTGGAGGCATATTTCATATTCCGGTCCAACTTATTAAATAAAAACTCATCGGTTTCATGCGGCGATAGCAGGTGCACCCTTGAATCAAAGTATTTAGCGGCATCAGCCACAAGGGAAAGTTTTTGTTTTGTCTCCTTATTCAGGTCGAGGGGTACCAATATATCGTCGTAGCCGTTTTCTGCAATTTCTTTTTCCTGAACCACAATGAAAGGAACCGCTGATTCCGTGCCGATCCTCAAGGCATCACTTCCGAAGACCCACTGAAAACCGCGAAGCCCTTTCGTACCCAGCATCACGAGGCCCGCATCGAGTTCTGCGGCCAGATCAGCAATGTCCTCTCTGATTTCTCCCACGCGGACGACGGTATCCACCTTAAATCCGTAACTTTTCGATATATCTTCCTTTATCTCATTGAGTTTCTTACGGGCATCGGCGACATCTGCACGCTTTTCAACAATATGTACAATGTAAATGCCCGTTTCTGCGGCTTTCGCCACTTTCACGGCATGGTTCACCGCTACGTCGGCCACTTTTGTAAAATCGGTAGGAACAAGGATAGGCTTAATCATAGTCTTAGGTTTGACTTCAAATATAACGTAAAAACTTTTCGTCGATGACAGACGGGAGTGTCACAAAATCATAAAAAACAAAGGCGGATCCTGAGATCCGCCCCTGTCATTATTGCAAAAAATTACCGTGCGGATCGGCTTACCGCGCAATCTGTACTTTGTGTGAAAAGCGTTCTCCGCCTACGTTCACATCCAGAATGTACATGCCTGCAGGGAGTTTGCTCACGTCAAAGTCTGTTTGGTTCAGACCGTAAACGCTTCCGAGATCTGCAGATTGAACGATTCTTCCCGTAATGTCGGCAATGCGGATGAACACGCGCTCATTGGTCTTTACGTCTATAGAGACATTCAGTACTGAAGCCGCCGGGTTCGGAAAAGCCTTGAACGCATTCACTGAGGTCACATCTTCCACACCTACTATGCTCGCAGTGAGAACCAAGTCCAAAAAGTGGATCACACCGTTGATGCCGACCACATTGGTCAGGATGATTTCCGCATCGTCTGCAAAAATACCTTCTGCAGTGATCGAAATACCCAAATCCTCTCCGTTCAGCATCCCGATCTGCTGACCGTCAGAGAGGTCTGTCGAGAGCAAGATCTCATCAGTGACGTGGTTGAGCAGCACCGCGGTAAGCTGACCGTCGGGATCGTCCAGGAGGGATTGGAGTACGCCGTCGGGTAGGGCGTTGAAAGCCTCATCCGTGGGAGCAAAGAGGGTAAATGTGCCCGGTCCCGATAGGGTCTCATCTAATCCTGATGCTTCCAGCGCGGCCGTCAGCGTCTCGTGGGTAGGACTGCCCGCCACAAGGTCAAAGATGGTGGTGGTTTCGGGAATAAGTACAGCGCTGATTACGTGCACCACACCGTTCGAGGCTTCGATATCTGTCAGGGTTACCAACGCGTCGTTGATAAACACACCGTCTTCGTTGATGCTTATGGTGATGTCTTGACCCAGGAGGGTTTCGGCTTCTTGTCCGTCAACAAGCGTTTCCGCAAAAACACCCGCTCCGAGTACGTGGTAAAGCAATACATCGGTGAGCACCGCAAACTCCGGATCGGCCAGGAGCGCATTGACAAGGTTTGGCGGAAGTGCGGCGAAAGCATTATCATCAGGTGCGAAGAGGGTAAAATCGCCCTCTCCTTCGAGGGTGGCATCCAGGCCCGCAGCTTCAAGCGCGGCCTGAAGTGTATTGTGCACCTCGCTTTCGGCCACAATCTCGAAAATGGTGGGGAGTTCAGCGGCGGGTTGGAGTACAGCGTCAATCACATGAACTACGCCGTTCACCGTAATGATATCTGCGATGGTGACCTGTGCTCCGTTGATAAAAACGCCCTCGCCCGTGATGGCAACGGTAAGAGATTCACCGTTGAGCGTAAGGATTTCCTGCCCGTCTTCCAGATTTTCCGAAAGGGCGATCCCGCTCACAGTGTGGTAAAGCAATATCTCTGTGAGTGCGCCTTCAGGATCGGCGAGCAGGTCGTCCAGCACACCTTCGGGAAGGTTGTCAAAAGCCTCATCCGTAGGGGCGAAGAGTGTAAAAGCGCCCGCACTGCTTAATGTTTCATCCAGTCCTGACGCTTCCAGTGCTGCTTGCAGTGTTTCGTGCACTTCGCTGGCAGCTACTGCGTCAAATACTGTGGTGGCCTCAGGAATGAGCACAGCATCAATCACGTGCACTACGCCGTTTGAAGCTTGTATATCTGCAGCGGTCACGAGAGCGTTGTTGATGAAGACATTTTCTTCGTCGATCTGAATGGTGATGTCTTGTTCGGCAAGCGTTGCGATAACCTGTCCGTCGCTGAGGTCTCCGGCGAAGGCAGATTCACCTACCACGTGGTAGAGCAAAATCTGCGTGAGCACGCCCTCTGGATCCGTAAGCAGCGCTTCTGTGAGGCCTTCCGGCAAAAGGGCAAATGCATCGTCGGTAGGTGCAAAAAGAGTGAAATCCCCTTCTCCGTCAAGGGTGGTATCCAGTCCCGCAGCTTCGAGCGCGGCCTGCAACGTATTGTGCACCTCGCTTTCAGCTACGATCTCGTTAATGGTGGGAAACTCCTCGATTTCCACGCCGATAATGGCATCGATCACGTGTACCACGCCGTTGATGCCCACGAGGTTCGCTACCGTGATTTGGATGCCGTCCACAAATAAGTCTTCCCCGTCCGTTGTGAATTCAACCGTTGTTCCGCTGAGGGTTTCCCCTGTCTGCCCTTCTTCCAAGTCATCGGACAATACGATATTTCCGAGCACATGAGAAAGCAAAATATCGGCCAGATCGCCGGTGGGATCTGCCAAGAGGTCATCGAGTACGCCTTCCGGCAAATTGTTGAATGCATCGTCAGTCGGGGCAAAAAGGGTAAAAGTACCTGCTCCGGCAAGGGTTTCATCGAGTTCTGCAGCTTGCAGCGCGGTCCACAGTGTTTCATGCACCTCACTGCCCTCTACGATATCGGCAACGGTCGTTGTTTCCGGAATGAGAATGCCGTCGAGAATGTGCATCACACCGTTTGACCCCTCAAAATCGGTCAAAGTGATTGCCGCAGATCCGTTGAGCACAGCCGAAGGGCCCGTAAGGTCTACTTCAACATTTTGACCGAGCAGGGAGGAGATCACTTGCCCGTCGAAAAGGTCTGCCGCTAAGAAGACTTCACCCGCTACATGGTAAAGCAATATATCGCTTAGTACGCCTTCAGGATCTGTGAGGAGTGCGTTCAAGAGGTTTTCGGGAAGTTCATTGAAAGCTGCATCTGTCGGCGCGAAAAGGGTATAATCTCCCGGCTCCGAGAGTACCTCATCCAGACCGGCGGCCTCAAGCGCTGTGATCAGCAAATTGTGTACGCCCGTATTTTGAAGGCGATCCATGATGGTGGGCGGATCTTCGGGGATAAGCACGGCGTCGATCACGTGTACTATGCCGTTTACCGCAACGATGTCGGCTATGGTGACCATAGCGTCATCAATCATCACATTTTCTCCGTCAATGGTGACAGTCAAGCTTCTTCCTTCAAGCGTTTCGATGGTAAGTCCGTCGCTGAGGTTTGCGGCCAATACTGCCGAGCCTGTGACGTGGTACTCAAGAATGGTGGTGAGTGCGCCCTCGGGGTCTGCAAGCAGGGCATCCAATACACCTTCTTCAAGGTTGTCAAAAGCCTCGTCAGTCGGAGCAAATAAAGTAAAACCGCCGGGTCCGCTCAGCGCTTCATCAAGTCCCGAAGCCTCAAGCGCGGTTTGCAAGGTATTGTGCACGTCGCTTTCCGCTACCACGTCAAAGATGGTTGTAGTCTCGGGGATAATTACGGCATTTACAAGGTGTACCACGCCGTTTGTCAGGGCATTGTCTGCATTCAGCACGGTTGCATTACCTACTGTTACGGTTTCGGTAACCGTCACCTGTACCTGCTGTCCGAACAATGTGGTTACAAACTCACCGTCGTTGAGGTCGGCAGCAAGCACCGTACCTTCCACCACGTGGTGGAGCAGAATATCGGTAAGTACCCCTTCAGGATCTGAAAGAAAAGCATTCAGCATATTGGGAGGCAGGGCATTAAAGGAAGCATTGTTCGGGGCAAACACGGTAAACGGACCCTCGCCGTTCAGTGTTTCATCGAGGCCCGAAGCCTGAAGGGCGGTGTTCAACGTGCTCAGTTGTGGCGTTGCCGCGATGCCCGTGGCAATCGTTTGTGCCCGTAGGGCTACCGAACCTGCGATCAGGAAAGTGAATAGAAATAACAGTTTTTTCATCATGGTTTTCTTTTAGGGGTTTAGAAGTGGCATTTTCTCCGCAATGCGGAGTATTCTTTGGTTGTATCGCTTTAACAGCATGAGGCTGTTTCTGTTCAGGGGCAAATATCAAAAAAAGATTAAACAGAGGATTCCTCTGTTTCGTTAATAATCAACACATGTGCGCGGATTTAGCTTTTTTTGAGAAATGAGCAATCAGCTCAATGCTGATTTATAGACAGATATCGCCCTCTCCCGGGATTCCTTGTGGGGTACAATCGGATCGGGATACTCGGAATCCTGAAATTCGGGAACCCATTTTCTGATGTATTTTTTATCGGGATCGAATTTTTTCATTTGCGATTCCGGATTGAACACACGGAAGTAAGGCGCTGCGTCACAACCGCTCCCTGCTGCCCATTGCCATCCTCCGTTGTTTGAGGCCAATTCGAAGTCCAAAAGTTTCTTCGCAAAATATCCTTCTCCCCAGCGCCAGTCGATCAGGAGATGCTTGGTAAGAAAGCTTGCCGTAACCATGCGTACCCGGTTGTGCATAAAGCCCGTTTCATTCAGCTCGCGCATTCCGGCGTCCACCATGGGGTAGCCGGTCCTGCCTTCGCACCACGCCTCAAACTCGGCGGTATCGTTCCGCCAGGGAATATTGTCGTATTTAGGCTTAAAAGCTTGTGTGGCAGACTCGGGAAAGTGCCAGAGAATGACCTGATAAAAGTTTCTCCAGATGAGCTCATTCAGCCAAGAGTCGCTGTGTTTTACGGCAACGGCAGTAACCTCCCTGATACTTACGGTGCCGAAGCGCAGGTGCATGGAAAGCCGGCTGGTTCCCTTCTTTCCCGGAAGGTCGCGCATGTCGGCGTAGTTTTTTACTATCTCCGTATCGATTTCACGTGAGGGGTAGGTGAAATCAAAGGAGGAAAACCCCATTTCTTCGAGTGACGGCGGATCGGCTGTTTCTGTTTTCAGCAAGTTCGAAAAGTATTTTTCGCAGGCGAAGGGGGCTGTGTCTTTTTCCGAAAAGGCTTTCAACCATTTGCGGCTGTAAGGGGAGTATACCACATAGGGATCGCCGTCATCCTTAAGAATTTCATCTTTTTCGAAGATGACGTGGTCCTTAAAGCTGTGAAATGCGATTCCTTTTTCGGCAGCCGTTTCCGCCGTCTTCGCGTCCCGCTCCCGTGCGTAGGGCTCGTAATCGTTGTTGGTATAGATGGCCTTCACGCGGTATGTATCCGTGATCTCTTTCCATACGTTTTCGGGCTTGCCGTAGCGGATTTCAATGTCAGACCCTGCATTCCGCAGGGATTTCTTGATCTCTCGAAGTTCTTTGTGCAGGAATTGAACACGCGCATCTTCGCGGTCCTCGAGTTTATGGAGGATGTTCCAATCGAAAATAAAGAGGGGCAGTACCGGCAGCCCGCTTTTCAGGGCGTGGTGGAATGCAGCGCTGTCGTGAAGGCGCAGGTCTCTGCGCATCCAGAATACTGCAATTTCTCGATCATCGTTTCGGCTCATGGGTGCAGGGATTTGGGATCTCGGTCGGGCTCGGCGTAGGCGTACCTTTTCGGGGGAGATACGGTGTGGTAGGCATCGAGACCTGTGACGGCCGTTACCCCGGCTTTCGCCAAATCGATAAAACCGTCGTCCGCCGTGCAGTGATCTTCGGCTTCGAGTAGGAGGATGCGGCCCACGATCAGCCGAGTTCCGTTTACGGGTATTTCCGTCTCGTATTCCAAACGGCATCCGCTGCGTACCGGACTGTCCGCGCAGAAGGGCGCAAAAAAGCCATCCGTGTATTCGGGGTCGAAACCGCATGCCTCGAATTCGGAGCGGTCTTCCGGATATTTAGCAGAAGTCTGATGCGCCGCGGCGTGCGCGCGGAAGGGAATGTGGTTTACCGTAAAGTACCCCGTATCCGAAATGTTCTTGTAGGTGTGTCGTTCACGGTTTATCGGGCGCATAATGAAACCTATGAGCGGAGGGTTCGCGCCCACGTGGAAAATATTGGAGAATATAGCGAGGTTTTCATTCCCGCTCTTGCTCTTGGTCCCGATAAGCACTGCAGTTCGCATTCCGGAGGCACTGTTAAACAATCGCGCCCGATATCGGGCTTCCAAAGCTTCCGGTTCTGCCGCACGGAACCGCATCAGATGTTTTGAACGGTACTCATACCTCCGTCTACGCCGAGGATTTGTCCGGTAATCCAGTCCGCTTTGTCGCTGAGTAGGAAGAATGCCGCTTCAGCTACATCTCGAGGCTGACCGAATCGTTTGAGCGGGTGGCGTTCATTGCCGGCCTCTTTTTTTGAATCGGTGCTCAAGAGGCGTTCTGCCATAGGGGTATCCGTGAGCGAAAGCGCGACTCCGTTGACGCGTACTTTGGGTGCCCATTCCGCGCTCAGCGAATGTACAAGACCTTCTACAGCTCCCTTCGCCGATGCTACAGAGGTGTGAAAACCCATACCGCGCCGCACAGCTACGGTGCTGAAAAGTACAACCGATGCGCGGTCAGATTTTTTCAATGCGGGCAGGGCGGCCTGAAGGGTATGTACGGCTCCGATCAGGTTCACTTTGAAATCGTCTTCGAAATCGGAGGTTTTCAATCGGTGAAAGGGCTTCAGATTAATGCTTCCCGCACAGTAGGCTACGCCGTCAAGATTTTCCGGCAGGAAAGACCAGTCTGCATCGGGATCGGTAGCATCGATGTTCTTCACGGTAAGACGGCCGCCGCTATCAACGCGATCTTCAGCAGATCTTGAGGCAACGAACACATGATGCCCCTCATCCGTCAAACGGTCGGCCAGGGCTTTCCCGATTCCCGTGGTGCCTCCGATTACCAGGTAATTATTAGCCATTTTCTTCAAGTTTTTTGATTTCATTCAGGACCTCTTCGGCTTTTGCCGCGAGCTTGTCAGCCTCTGCGCGGTTGCTGTGAGAGAGTCTGTGTGATTCTTCCAAAAGCTTTTTGTACTGTTTTTCCAGCTTGGCTTTGGGATCTGTTTTTCCGAATAATCCGAACATATCAGTCGAGGTATTTAAAAAATTCGTTTCTCACCGCTTCTTTTTTGAAAGCGCCGTGGTAGCTGCTTGTTACCGTGCTGCCTGCATGATCTTTCACGCCGCGCAATGACACGCACATGTGGCGGGCGTCTATGATAACTGCGATATCCTCGGTTTCAAGCATCTTTTTCAGCTCTTCGGCGATCTGTATGGTGAGCCTTTCCTGCACTTGCGGACGCTTGGCGAAATATTGGACCGTTCTGTTGATTTTGGAGAGACCGATCACCTTTCCGCTCGAAATGTAAGCCACGTGCGCATGGCCGATGATGGGCACAAAGTGGTGCTCACAGAAAGATTGTACAGTGATGTTTTTCTCCACCAACATTTCTTCATATCGGTACTTATTATCAAAGAGCGCAACCACGGGCTTGTTCTCCGGGTTCAATCCGCTGAATATTTCTTTGACATACATTTTGGCCACACGCATGGGCGTTCCTTTCAGGCTGTCATCCGTAAGATCCAGCCCCATGGTATCCATAATTTTTTCAAAGTGGTGCGCAATGATTTTAATTTTTTCATCCTCCGTTTTTTCGAAGGCATCCGAGCGCATCGGGGTTTCGAGCGATGTGAATATATGCTCGTCACCGATCAGTTCGTCGATTTCTACACTATTCATCTCACCGTTCAATTTCAACGAAGTTCCGTTTGGTTTCATAAAGGGTTATTTTTAGCCGGAGTGAGGCATCGAGCACTTTCCGAAGTTTTTCCCAAATTACTGCTGCTATATTTTCCGCAGTCGGGTTTAAGGTTTTGAATTCCTCGGTGTCGAGGTTTAGATTTTTGTGGTCAAAAGGCTCCTCGACTTCTTTTTTGATCAAGTCTTTGAGCACTTTCATGTCTATTACATATCCGGTTTCAGGATTTACCTTCCCGGTCACGCTCACGATCAGATCGTAATTGTGGCCGTGGTAGTTCGGATTGTTGCATTTCCCGAATATTTCTCGGTTCTTTTCATCGCTCCAATCGGGGTTGTGAAGTCTGTGCGCAGCGTTGAAGTGCGCTTTGCGTGACACGGTAATTTCCAAAAGATTCGGGGGTTTTAAAATCGGTTACTGTAACAACGCGTTTTCAAAATTGTTGAAAACTCCGGTCGGTTGCAGCGTGGTGATGTACCACTTTTTCAAAAAGCATTCTGAACCACGGTGTGAACGCGTCAGGCGTCTCGGCCATTTCACTTCTCAGAGCGGGAGCAGATACATAACGCCAGGCATCTGCTTCGGCGGGATTGGGGTCGGGAATTCCGTCGTAGCGGCCCGTGTATATGTGGTCGTATTCATGCTCGATTAAGCCGTTGTCGAGTTCTGCACGATACTTAAATTCAAATGCCTTAAACAGGTTGGCCTCAATGCCCATTTCGTACCGAAGGCGGCTGCTTACACAGTCGGCAATATCAACCCCCGGCAAGGGGTGGGAGCAACAGGCATTGCTCCACTCGCCCGCGCAATGATATTTTTGCGCAGAGCGTCTGTGAATGAGCATCTCGCCGGACGCATTGAACAAAAAAACGGAAAATGCCCGGTGTAAGGCACCGCTGCGGTGCGCCTCGATTTTCTCCATTGTGCCGATTTCCCGGTCGTTTTCATCTACCAAGATTACGGCATTTTGCAGTGACGGAATCATAGTAAATTGAGGCTGTGTCGAAAGTAGCTGGTAAAAAACAATGCATACTTTCTGCGGTTGCTGATGCGAACCCTCCGCGTCATGATTTCTGCAGTGGGTTTATTTTTGATTTTGCGCAAGAGTTTGTGGTAATATACATATGCCACAAATACGCCGAATCGGGCATCTTTAGGCAGCATTTTTATGCCTTCGTAACCGGTGGCAAAATCCTTTTCAATGTCCGCTTCAATCTCACTTTTTATTGTTTCGTTGAATGCTTCCATCTCCACCCCCGGAAAGTAAGTTCTGCCCAGATGGGCATAATCCGCATGGAGGTCGCGCAAGAAATTAATTTTTTGGAAGGCGGATCCCAATTTCATGGCGTAAGGTTTGAGCTCCGCGTACCGCTTTTCGTCACCGCGCAAAAATACGCTCAGGCACATCAGTCCTACCACTTCCGCAGAGCCCAAGATATAATTGTCGTATTCCGCTTCGTCGTAGGCGTCCTTGTGGAGGTCCATACGCATACTTTTCAGGAATGTACGGATGCAATCGCGGTCGATATTATAGGTCCTGACCACCCACTGAAAACTGTTGAGGATGGGGTTGAGACTGATTCCGTTTTCGATGGCCTTGAAGGTATTCGCTTCGAACTCATCAAGCAATTCCTCCTTGCGGTAGTCGTGGAAGGTGTCGACGATTTCATCTGCGAAGCGCACAAATCCGTAAACGGCGTAGATGGGGTCGCGCAAATCGGGAGCCAAAAAACGGATCCCCATGCTGAACGAGGTGCTGTAACTCTTCGTGGTCAGTTTACTGCACTTCAGCGACACATCGTCAAATAATGCTTTCATCGCTCCGCGCCTTTATAAAAACGCCTTGCTGACTTGATCCGCCACCACTTTGCCTGAAATCAGAGACGGCGGTACACCGGGACCCGGCACGGTGAGCTGCCCTGTATAATACAAGCCTGTGATCTTCTTGTTTTTGAGGGACGGTTTCAGCACGGCTGTTTGTTTTAATGTATTTGCCAATCCGTAAGCATTGCCTTTAAAAGAATTGTATTCAGACATAAAATCCGTACAGGCAAAATCACGCCTGAAGGTAACATTTTTTCTTATGCTTTGTTCGAGAAGGTCCTCCATGCGGTCCATGACCTTCTGAAAATAGATTTCTTTTATTTCGGGTGTTTCCTTCAGCCCCGGGGCGGTAGGAATCAGGATAAACAGATTTTCGCAACCCTCCGGAGCCGTTCCGGGATCAGTTTTGCTTGTCGCAGACACGTAAAAAAGCGGATTTTCAGGCCAGGCAGGCGCTGTGTAGATTTCCTTGGCATGTTTCTCGAAATCGGTGTCGAAAAACAGGTTGTGGTGCAGTATGCCGTCGATTTTTTTGTTGAGCCCCACATAGTATAAAAGGCTCGACGGCGCCATGGTGCGGCTTTCCCAGTATTTTTCCGAATAATTCCTTTCCTCCGGGGCCAATAAATTTTGTTCGGTATGGTGATAGTCAGCAGATGAGATGACAACATCCGCGTGATGGTCCTCTCCGTTTACCCGCACCCCGATTGCTTTACCGTTTTCGGTGAGGATTTTTTCCACCGGGGCCTTGCAGGTGATTTTTACTCCGAGTTCTTCGGCCAGCGCGGTCATAGCACGGACGATATCGTACATGCCGTTTTCCGGATACCACGTGCCCAGCTTGATGTCTGCATAATTCATCAGACTGTATAAAGCAGGAGTTTTATTGGGCATAGCACCGAGAAATAAAACGGGAAACTCGAGGAGCTCTATGAGGTACGGATTGGTGAAGTACTTGCGCACATGGGCCGAAAGGGAGGAGAGCAATTGCAGTCTGACCGCACCTTTGACCACACGCCAATCAAAAAATTCTGTAAGGCTCAGTCCCGGTTTATATACCAAGTCATTGATGCCCACTTCATATTTGTATTCGGCTTCCGCCAAAAATTTGTCGAGCGCAGCACCGCTGCCCGGCTCATATGTTTCGAAAAGTCTCCGCAATTCGCCGTAATCGGCGGGAATATCCATCTTGTGGTCCTTGCCGAAGTAAACGGCATAAGAAGGGTCAAGGCGCTTGAGTCGATAATAGTCACCCACTTTTTTTCCGAAGGAAGCGAAATAGTGCTCAAACACGTCGGGCATCCAATACCAACTCGGGCCCATGTCGAATGTATATCCTTCGGATTGAAATTGTTGAGCTCTTCCCCCGGGCATGGTGTTCTTTTCAAACACCTCAACATCGAACCCCGCTTGGGCAAGGTGGGATGACGCGGAAAGCCCGGAAAACCCCGAGCCCACCACAACAGCACGTTTTTTTGTCATTCGTCGTTAACGATAATCGGCGAGGTTCACCATGAGTTTCTTTCTCGCCAGAAAGATACGGCTTTTTATGGTTCCTATCGGAAGGCCGAGTTCCGCAGCAATTTCTTTGTACTTAAAGCCGCGGTTGTACATGGTGAAGGGAATACGGTATTCATCTTCGAGGTCGCTGACCACGTTTTTGATCTGAGCGTGGGAATAGGCGCTGTCGGGCGATTCAAATCCGCTGTTGGTGTCTGCGGTATTGATGAAATACTGCTCATCGGTTTTGTCAATGATGGTATTGGCCCGTACTGCCTTTCGGTAATTGTTGATGAACGTATTTCTCATGATGGTGTAGAGCCATGCCTTGAGATTGGTTCGTTCTTGAAATTTATCTCGATAGGTGAGAGCTTTCAAATAGGTTTCCTGCAGGAGGTCATTGGCGGCCTCATCATCGTTGGTAAAACCGTAGGCAAATGCTTTCAACGGTTTTTGGAATGCGATAAGTTGCCGGTCAAAATCGTAATTGCTCATGGTTTAATCTTTCGGTTTGTCTAACAAATGTATGAATAAATTAAACAGAATAGATATAAACATGTGTTAATAACGTGAAATTAACATTTTCTTACGCCGGCGCACAAGACAATCATTTGGTTAATAACATGTTGGTTTGGGAGGCTGCTTGAGGTTTCCGCGGAGAACCGTAACAAGACTTAAATTTCATTGAGCATGGCCTTGAAATCTTCCAAGTCCGTATTGAGAAAGAGACGGTCGTCTTTCACGAGGTTTTCCGTGCTTTCCAGCTTATTCGTGATCAAAATTTTTCTTTTCGGAAATGCCTCAAGCAGTCGGATAAGCAATGCATTGATGTCGGCTTCAGACGACAGCGACATTACCGAAGTGAGAATAAAGTCAGCGGGATTATAGCGGTCTACCGTGATGACATCCTGCACGGGAACACTCTGCCCCAAGTAAATGACCTTGTGTCCCGCTTTATGAATCAAGTAACTGTAGAAAAGCAGTCCGATTTCGTGGAGCTCGCCTTCCGGCAAAAACAGCAAAAACTTGCTGCTCTCCTTTTTTGCCATGAGCGCTTGACTGTCAATCGCTACAATGAGCTTTTGACGGATCAGATTACTCATGAAATGTTCTTGGGCGGGATTGATGGCCCCCGTTTGCCATAACAGCCCCACTTTTTTGAAAAAGGGATAGATGACCTTCATCATGGTCTGTTCGAAACCGAGACGAATGGTACAGTTGACCAAGATTTTCTCGAACCGCGTTTCGTCCATTTCGACCATCGCCACGACCAGACTTTCCATCTGCACGCTTTCGGTTACCTCTTCATTGCCGATTTCTACTACTTTTTTGTGAAGGGCTTCGGGAGAGAGGCCTACAATCTTGGAAATCTTTATTCCGTAATTGTTCAGGATGGCAATATTCAACACCTTGCGAAGTTGTTCGTCCGTGTAGTAGCGGATGTTGGTGTCGGTGCGCATGGGCTCAATCACTCCGTAGCGCTTTTCCCAAATCCGCAGGGTGTGGGCCTTGATGCCGGTAATTTTTTCCAAGTCCTTTATAGAATACTGTCCCTTCATGGTCGTTTCGGCAGGCACGGGTAGCGCCGGCACGGATGAATGTTTAGGTGTTAAACTCTATCGTTAAACAAAGGTAGTTTTTTTGAACGGGAAATGCACCGGAAAATTCGGTTGCCGGCACTGTCCGCACATTTCTTTATTGAGTCCGAGAGGAATCTTTTTCTTTTCGAACATGGCCGCGTAAGACGAATGAACCCACACTAAACAAACAAATGATACGGCGTCAATGCGTTCAAATTTGCAGTCATTGCGGGAATCAAGCGCCTGAGAAGTGGGTCTTTCCGTCCGCTCCCCGGTGCTTACGACCGAAATTACGCTCCCCGAAGGAACGCCCTGATGCCGCACCGGGCTTTTGTATTTTTGCAAGCGTGGAGATTAAGGATAAAATCAAACTGCTGCCGGGAGCGCCCGGGGTGTACCAGTTCCGGGATGAGGAGGGGAAGGTCATCTATGTGGGCAAAGCAAAGAATCTGAAGAACCGGGTGAATTCCTACTTTGCAAAAGACGGCGGACACAGCGGGCGCACCCGTGTCATGGTGCGGCGCATCCGTGACCTTTCCTTCATCGTCACTTCCAATGAGCTGGATGCTTTGCTCTTGGAGAATAATTTGATCAAGGAGCTGAAGCCGAGGTACAATGTCATGCTCAAGGACGACAAAACTTACCCTTGGCTCTGCATCAAGAACGAACCCTTTCCCCGCGTTTTTTCCACCCGCACCAAAATGGATGACGGCTCAGAGTATTTCGGACCCTACGCCTCCGTGAAAACCATGAACACTTTGCTGCGTCTCATCAGAAGGCTTTATAAGATACGGACTTGTAAATACGACCTCAGCGCGGCCAACATCGAAAAAGGCAAGTTCAAAGTATGTCTGGAATACCACATCGGAAATTGCCTCGGGCCCTGCGAAGGAAAGCAATCACGCGAAGAATACGATGCGCAAATCGCTGACATTCGCGAGATTATTCGGGGCAATATTTCCGCCGTTCTCGGGGTGCTGAAGGACCGGATGAACCAATTTGCCGAAAGGCTGGAGTTTGAGAAGGCCCAGTATATCAAAGAAAAACTCGACATTCTTCAAAATTACCGCAGCAAGAGTACTGTGGTGAATCCCGCCGTGGGCAACGTGGATGTGCTCGCCGCAGTCTCCGATCTGCACGCGGGATATGTGAATTACATGAAGGTGGCGGACGGCGCCGTGATCCGCAGCTTTACCATGCACTTTCGTAAAAAGCTCGAAGAAGACCACGCGCAATTTCTGGCCGCCGCACTCGCCGAAGTCAAAAACGGATCAGGTGAGCTCGCCCGGGAAATATTGCTCTCGGAAGAAACAGACCTCGAACTTCCCGGCCATAAAATCACGGTACCCAAGCGCGGTGACAAACTTCGTCTTATCGAATTGTCGGCGAGGAATGCGAAGTATTTTATGCTCGACAAGCAACGGCAGTCGCGCTTTACCGACCCGGACAAGCACAAAGACCGCGTGCTGGAGCAAATGAAAAAGGACCTTCGCCTCAAAGCGCTGCCCGTGCACATCGAAGGATTTGACAACTCAAATCTGCTCGGGACCGATGCCGTTTCGGCCTGCGTGGTATTCAAAGACGGAAAGCCGAGCAAAAAGGATTACCGCCGCTTCAATATCAAAACCGTCACCGGACCTGACGACTACGCCTCGATGCGCGAAGTGGTGTACCGCCGCTACAAGCGCCTCTCCGAAGAGGAGGAGCCGCTGCCGCAGCTCATCGTGATCGACGGGGGAAAAGGGCAGCTCAGCGCCGCCCTCGAAGCCCTGGAGCAACTTGACCTCCGCGGAAAAATCCCGGTGATCGGTATCGCCAAACGGCTCGAAGAGATCTACTACCCCGGCGACTCTGCCCCCCTTTATATCGACAAGCGGTCAGAAACCCTCAAAGTACTTCAGCACATCCGCAACGAATCGCACCGCTTCGGCATCACCCACCACCGCAACAAGCGGAGCAAAAGCACGATAAAAACGGAGCTCACCGAGATACCCGGCATCGGGCCCGAAACCGCGTCACGCCTGCTGACAGTTTTTAAAAGTGTCAGCGGAATTAAGCGTGCCGCTTATGAGGAAATTCGCGATGCGGTAGGCGACGCTAAGGCCAAATCCGTGGCACTCTGGTTCGGAAAAGAGCCCGAAGTGTAATCGGGATCTGATCGTCTCCTACAGGCATACTGTAGTCGAAAGCCCGATTTTGTCAGTTACTCCCCCGCTCGGTAAAGCTCGGCAAAGAAGAGCTTCATACGCTCCCACGAAGCGCGGTCTGCCTCTTCATCGTATTTCAGCGGGAGATCAAATTTCTGTCCGAGTTTGTCCGCACCCGGATTGGTGTAAGCGTGGAGCACCCCCGGAAAACTGCGGTAGTCCAGATACCCGCCCGCCATCTCCACAGCAGCTTTGAAGGCTTCTGCGTCGTCTTCGGAGATCATCGGGTCATCTGCACCGTTTTGCACGAGAAGCTTCGCGGTCAGTTTTTCACCCGGCGGAATCGGTAAATTAATCCCGCTGTGGAAGGCAGCAACGCCGTCGAGCGGCATTCCCGCATTGGCCATCGAGAGGGCCACCGAACCCCCGAAGCAGTAGCCCACCGCAGAGATCTGATCCGGATTCACTTTCGGATGCTCAGACAGGGCTTTAAAAGCCGCCTCGAAACGCGTTTGTGAACTTTCGATGTTTTCCATGACCATACTTGAAAACTTCATGGCATCATCGGGGTGTTCGGCCGTTTGTCCGTCGCCGTACATATCTACAGCCAGGGCCACATAGCCCAGTCCGGCGAGCTGTTCGGCGCGGGTCCGCACATAGTCGTTCTGCCCCCACCATTCGTGCACCACAAGGATGCCGGGGCGTTTGGCGTCCGTAGAGGCATCGTAGGCGAAGTAGCCCGCCATTTCGGTTTCTTCCGTGCGGTAGGTGTGTTCATCGGTTTTGATCACGGGAATATCTGCCTCCTCCGCCGGCGATTCTTCGGCTTGCGGGATTTGCTTTTCGCCTTGCGGATTCTCGCAGGCTACAGTCAAACAAAGGGCAGCCAAGGCAGGGAAATATAAAATCTTCTTCATCTGATTTTCGGTTTTGGTTCAAAATTAACAGAATCTGACTGAACACCGCCCGGCCGCTGCGCTTTTCCTGACCGTCAAAATCCGGGCATAATTCGAAAACACGCGTTTTACACCCGCAGTTCATTCCCTGTTTCATTGTCGATAAGTTACCGCAATGCTCCGTCGCAGGAGGCAGCATCTTTCTCATTTTTGATGAAAATTATCTCTTCTCATGGCAGAATCCGTCGCCGAAGTTTCGCGAGAAAAACAAATGCGGGAACGCGGAATGCGCCCCCTCGGAAAAATTGAAGAAAATTACCTCCGTCTCCTGCGCGAGGTGATCATCGACATTGACAACGCCGCAAGGTTTCAGCTCACACCCTACCCGAAGACAAGGAGCAACGTGCTGAAGCGAACAGCAATCAATACCCTGATCAATACCCTGGCCAAGAAGGGACTCACCATCACGGGCACCGACCGCAGCGGAATCGCGGCCCGCGAAATCGGATTGGGCTGGCCGCTCAACGGGTACAGCATGATCGGTGCCAAGCGCATGGAAAATATCCGGACCTGCATTGAGGCCGTTTTGCAAGACGATATCCCGGGCGATTTCATTGAGACGGGCGTGTGGCGGGGCGGCGCCTGCATATATGCCAAGGCCCTTTTTGACGTATACGGGGCAGATCGAAAAGTCTGGGTGGCCGACTCATTTCAGGGCCTGCCTAAACCCGATGTCGAAGCATACCCGGATGATGAAGGGGACGACCTCTACTCCCTAGAGCAGCTGCGCATCTCAGAAGAGCAGGTCAAAGAAAACTTCAAGCGGTTTGACCTCCTCGATGATAAGGTGATTTTCCTGAAAGGCTGGTTTAAAGATACCCTGCCCTCAGCACCCATCGAAGAACTCGCCGTGGTACGCCTCGACGGTGACATGTACGAGTCCACCATGGACGGTTTGAAAAACCTCTACCCAAAGCTCTCCCCGGGTGGGTTTCTCATCGTGGACGACTACGGCGTGATTCCGGCCTGCCGCAAGGCCGTACACGACTACCGCACCAAAAACGGCATCACCGAAGATATCATTGACATTGACGGATCGGGCCACTACTGGCGAAAGTCCTTTTAACCCACTGCCCGGCGCCCTCTGCAGGGCGCGGATTTTCTATCTTTGCAAAAAATAACACGCTGTGATCAAAGACATCGAACGCCCGAAGGTAGAAGACATTGCCATAGCTGCCGTTCCCGAAAAGAATGAGGAATCCGGCGCCGATGAGTGGTACATTTACCTGATGAACAAAAAAGCTGTGGCCATCAACAATGTCTTGATTTCCTCCCGCGGCTACGGCAAGTCCGACGAAAGAGAGGTGAAAACTTCCGAACTGCGTCACTATGTGGAAGAACTGCCCGCCCACAGCTATGTAAAAGTTGAGCCCATTATGGAGGAACTTTTTGCGCTGAATAATCAATACTGGGTGAGCTTCTACATCGACGGGAAAATATTCGACAAGAAGTACATCTTTCTTCCCGAGACCATCCGTGAGGCCAACCTTACCGAGATCGCCATGATGGGCAAAAAAGGCGTGATGCTGAGCTGATGCCCTACCTAGACCTCATCATCGCTTTGCCGCTGGCTTGGGGCATGTTTCGCGGATTCAGGCGCGGACTCATCATCGAGATTTGCACCCTGATGGCTTTGGTATTGGGGGTTTACGGCGCCGCGGTATTCGGCGATATGGGTGCCGACTTTCTCATCCGTGAGTTCAATACTGATCCGCAGCTCAGCCTTGTACTGGGTTTTGCGCTGCTCTTTTTCCTCATCGTAGCCGGTGTATTCCTTTTCGGGAAAATGCTCGAAGGCGTGGTCAAAATGGTCGCACTTGGCTTGGTCAATAAGATTTTCGGCTTGCTTTTCGGTCTGGCCAAATTTCTCCTCATCCTCAGCGCCCTGTTTTTCATCTGGAACGGGTTTCCTCCCACCTCCGGTCTCATCCCCGACGACTGGAAAAGAAGTTCATACCTCTACGGGCCCGTTTCCGACCTCGCTCCCGCGGTATATCCCGCCCTGAAAGACCCCACCTGGACCGAAGTCCTCGAGCAGACCCTCGAAGAGCTTCGCGACAAAGCGGATTTCTGAACCCTCCTTTTTTCCCGCATTCAGGAAGCCTCCGGATCGCCGCGAGGCCCGAAAGCGCGTTTGAAACTTGATGGCAAACAGAACCGGCAAGAAGCACACCTCAAACCCCGCGCCCTGTCCTTAGTGTTAGAAAAAGGAAAGCGCCGAAGGCGCCTCTCGTAGAGGGCATGGAAAAAAGAAAACATTAAGGCATTAAGGGTCATTAAGATCCGTGACTTACCCCATGCGTCCTGTCACGCCCTATGCTTAATCTCCTTAATGCCTTAATGTTAGGAAAAAGAAAGCGCCGAAGGCGCCTCTCGTAGAGGGCGTGGAAAAAAGTAGAAACATTAAGAAACATTAAGCGCGTGACTTACCCGATGCGTCCTGTCACGCCCTTCGCTTAATCTCCATAATGCCTTAATGTTAGGAAAAAGAAAGCGCCGAAGACCCCTCTCATCCGGCGCGTGGAAAAAAGAAAACATTAAGACATTAAGGAACATTAAGATCCGTGATTCACCCAATGCGTCCTTTCACGCCCTACGTTTAATATCTTAATGCCTTAATGTTAAAGGGAGAAAGCGCCGAAGGTGCGGAATTTTGAACGCCCCCCTGATAATTCAGGAATCCTCGCGTATCGCGGCGATCCCCGGCAGCACCTTACCTTCGAGGTATTCCAGCATGGCTCCGCCCCCCGTGCTCACGTAGCTCACCTTTTCGGCAAGGCCGTACTTATTGACCGCCGCCACAGAATCACCTCCGCCCACCAGGGTGAAGGCGCCTCTGTCCGTGGCTTTGACCAGGGACTCCGCTACGGCCACTGTTCCCTTTGCAAAATTCTCCATCTCAAACACGCCCATCGGACCGTTCCACAGAATGATCTTGCAATCTTTGATCAGTGCCTCGAAGGCCTCAACAGTCTCCGGACCTATGTCGAGCCCCATCCACCCGTCCGGGATGGCGTCGGTCGCGCAGACGTCTGAACTGGCGTCGTTTCGGAAATCATCCGCTATCCGCGTATCTTTCGGCAGGTGGATTTTTACCCCTTTTTCCTCCGCTTTTTTCAGGAGGCTGAGGGCCGTTTCGATATAGTCGTCTTCCACCAGCGAATTGCCGATGCTCCCGCCTTTGGCTTTCACGAAAGTGTAGGCCATGCCGCCGCCTATGATGAGGTGGTCCGTTTTCGGGAGCAAGCTCTCTAAGATGGTGATTTTGCTGCTCACCTTTGCCCCGCCTATGATGGCCAGAACGGGCTTTTCCTTGCTGTGCAGTACTTTATCTATGCTCTCGATCTCCCCTTCGATGAGGTAGCCGAACATTTTATCTTTCGGAAAGAAGCGCGCAATCACCGTAGTAGAGGCGTGGGCGCGGTGGGCGGTGCCGAATGCGTCATTCACATAGCAGTCGCCGTGCTCCGCCAGCCTTCCGGCAAAAAACTCATCCCCGGCCGTTTCCTCTTTGTAGAAGCGGAGGTTTTCCAGCAGGAGTACTTCTCCGGGCTTCAGGTCGGCCGAAAGCTTTCGGGCTTCCTCACCGATGCAGTCTCCGCCGAATTTTACGGAAGTGCCGCCGAGGTGCTTTTCCAAAACAGGGATCACCGCCTTCAGAGAATATTTCTCTTCCGGTCCGTCTTTGGGCCGCCCGAGGTGCGACATCAGTACCACACTTCCTCCGCTTTCCAAGATTTTTTTCACCGTGGGTGCCGCCGAACGGATGCGCGTATCGTCTGTTACCTCGCGGTTTTCATCGAGCGGCACGTTAAAATCCACGCGGATCAGCGCGCGTTTTCCCTTGAAGTCGTAATCTGCAAATCGTATCATGATGTCCTGTTTTTCAGTTGCCGAAATTAAGCATATCATACGAATCGCCGAACGTCGATCCGCAGTTTCGGGCCTTCCCGCGCTACGTGTGGCGGCCGCTCGGTGTCGGGCCTTTTTTCGTAGTTTTGTCCCTTAAGGAAAGCAGTGAAATTCGCATCGGTCATAGGCTTGGAGCAGACGAAAAAGGAGCTCATTCACACCGTGAAAAACGGGCATGTGAGCCATGCCCTGATGTTTTCCGGAGCAGAGGGGGGCGGCAATTTGGCCCTCGCAACGGCCTTTGCCGGGTATATTCTCTGCGAAAATCCGGGGGAGACCGACCGCTGCGGCGATTGTGCCGCCTGCAGGCAATTGGACAAGCTCAGCCATCCCGACCTGCATTTTTCCTTTCCTTTCGTCAAATCGACCTCCCCGAAAATCGATACCACCGAGCGCCACCAACGGGATTTTGCGGCAGCCCTCGCGGCCAATCCCTACATGACCCTCACCGAGTGGGAGCAAAAACTCTCCGGGACGAAGAAGTCTATCATCACCGCTGAGGAGGCCAATGCTATTGTCAAGGCGCTTTCATTGAAGGCTTTCTCGCGCGGGCACAAGTTCATGATCATTTGGCGCGCCGAAAAGCTCAACAATTCTGCAGCCAATAAACTGCTCAAAACCCTCGAGGAACCCACAGACAAGACGATCATTATTCTGGTATGCAGTGCACCTGAGGCCCTGCTTCCCACCATCCTCTCGCGGGTACAAGAGGTGCGTTGCGGGCGCCTCAGCGAGGGAGAGATCGCCCGTGCACTGGCAGAGCGTGACGGCTTGCCGTGGGAAGAAGCCGAGGCCTTGGCAGCCAGATCCGAGGGAAGCTACGGACGGGCCGCTGCCCTGCTGCGGGAAGCCGCAGAGCGCAGTGAGCGCCTCGATATGTTTGTGCGCTGGATGCGCCACTGCTTCAAGGTGAATCTTACGGAAATTTTTAAGTTGGGTGATGCTTTCGCAAAACTTGGCAAAGACGGTCAGCAGCATTTTATAGACTATGCCCTCGATTATATCCGCGGAAGTGTGATGCACGAATTTGCCGGCCGCGACAAGACACTTTTTGACAAAAGCGAAGCGGCCTTTGCGGCAAAATTTGCCCCCTACATCACCTCGGGCGACATATCCGAGCTGCACGATGTGCTCAGCGAAGGGCATTACCTGATCGAGCGCAATGCCAATGCATCGCTCCTCTTCACCCGGATGAGCATCTCGCTCATTCGGTATTTTGCCGCGCGCAAGGCGGGGCAGAATGCTTAGTTTTGAACGAATCTTATTTGAGATAAATGGGATGTGAATCATGTACGAAAGGCGGCGGACAGCCCGCGGGATGCCGAAACAACGGCACCTGTGCTTCCGGCGGCTGCAGCAAACTTGCCGTGTATGACTGGCTCAGCAATATGGAGCTGCCCGGAAATGCCCCTCCTTTCGAATACGTTGAAGTCCGCTTCAAGGGCACGCGAAAGGAATTTTACCGAAACAGTGACGGCCTTTCCCTGAATCCCGGCGATGCCGTGGTGCTCGATGCCGTAACCGGATATGATGTGGGCATCGTTTCTGCCGTCGGAGAGCTGGCAAGGTTGCAGGCAGAGCGCTACGATGCATTGAAGAATACGCGTGACATCAAGCGCATACTCAGGAAAGCGGGAAGCGATGAGCTCGCCCTTTGGCGCGAGGCACGACAGGCCGAAGATCCCACCATGTTTCGCGCCAGGGAGATCGCGGCCATGCTTTCTCTCGATATGAAAATCAGTGATGTGGAGTACCGCGGCGACAAAGCTAAGGCCACCTTTTACTACACCGCCGACGGCCGCGTGGATTTCCGCGAGCTGATCAGAAAACTCGCGGAGGTATTTCGCGTTCGCGTCGAGATGCGACAGATCGGTGCGCGTCAGGAAGCCGGGCGCCTCGGCGGAATCGGTTCCTGCGGCCGGGAGCTCTGCTGTAGTACGTGGCTCACGGATTTCAGATCGGTGTCTACAAGCGCGGCACGCTACCAGCAGCTCGCCCTCAACACCCAAAAACTGGCCGGGCAGTGCGGAAAGCTCAAATGCTGCCTGAATTACGAGCTTGATTCCTATCTCGATGCGCTCAAGGGATTCCCCAAAAATGCCAATAAACTCAAGACCAAAAAGGGAACCGCTTTCCACCTGAAAACAGATATTTTCAAAGGTCTGATGTGGTTCATTTACGCCGATGATACCGGCGGTTCGCCCATTCCGCTGCCGGCGGATCGGGTCAAAGAAATTTTGGCCATGAACGAGGAGGGAAAATATCCCGAAGACCTGAAAGACTTCGCTGAGATTCCGGAGCCCGTGCACGAGGCCTACTCCAATGTGGTGGGGCAGGACAGCCTCACCCGATTTGACCGAAAGAAGGGACGAAGTAAGCGGAAGAAACGCAAAAAAGGAGGCCAACCCCGCGCCAATGCCGGAAAGGCAGACAACAACGCCGGGCAACCCCGCGCCAAAGGCGGGAATAAACCGGGCGGGTCAAAGCCGCGCAACAAACGCAGCAGCAAGCCGCGCAAAGGCAGGGGAAAAAACAGCGGAGGCAATACTTCGGGCAAAGGCAATGGGTAAAGCGCACATATACGGCCTCATCGCATTGGCATCACTCCTGCTCATGAGCTGTGAGGATGAGAGGAGAGTCTTTGAAGAAAATGTGGAAATCACAAACGCCCGCTGGGCCGTGAAGGACCGCGCCGTGCTCACAGCTGAAATCACCGACACCGTGAGTCAGCACAACTTCCTGGTCAATGTGAGAAATACCGAGGAGTATCCCTACCGCAACCTCTACCTCTTCCTGAAGACGACTTTTCCCAACGGGAAAACCTCGCGCGATACCATAGGCCTCTACCTGGCCGATGCCTCGGGACGATGGCTGGGAAGCGGCACGGGCTACTTGAGCAGCGGGCGCTATCCCGTAAATCAAGTGATGTACAATTACAACAAGCGATTTCCTCTGGCGGGCACCTATACTTTCGAAATCGAGCAGGCCATGCGCACCGACACCCTTGTGGGCATCAGAAATGTGGGCCTGCGCATCGAGAAGACGGCCGCTTCAAAATGAAGATCTCAGCCCGGATTAACAAGGAACGCTTAACTTTCGCGTTTAAAACGGGTACCCACCCTTGCGCAAATGACTACTGAAAAGGAAAAAAAGAAACCGGCACTTTCAAAAAAAGCGGTCTTTCTGCTCTGGTTGATCGTGATTGCTCCTTTTGCCGTGCTCGGCACTTTGCTTTGGTTGGCCAATGAAAGCGAACTCCCCGATACCGTGGCACTCGCCAACCCGAAAACCAATTTGGCCACAGAGGTTTTCTCTGCCGACGGCGAGGTATTGGGCAGGTTTTACCTCGAAAACCGCACAAACGTGAACTTTGAGCAGCTCTCTCCGTACCTCGTTGATGCATTGGTGGCTACGGAAGATGAACGGTTTTATTCGCATTCGGGCATCGACCTTCGGGGTACCCTGCGCGCGGGTGTTTTCCTCGGCAAGCGCGGAGGCGCAAGCACCATCACCCAGCAGCTTTCGAAAATGCTCTTCACCGAAAAGCCGGGGAGCGGGATTCAACGTGTTTTTCAGAAATTTCAAGAGTGGATCATCGCTGTCAGACTTGAGCGACAATACACCAAAGACGAAATCATTACGCTCTACCTCAACAAGTTTAATTGGATCAACAATGCGGTGGGCGTGAAGTCGGCGGCCAATGTGTACTTCAGCACCACACCGGATTCCCTGAAAATCGAGGAAGCCGCCATGCTCGTGGGCATGGCCAAAGGCCCGGACCTGTACAATCCCGTGAGGCGGCCCGAAGCCGCGCTTGAACGAAGGAATACCGTGCTCTCACAAATGGTGCGCAACGGATTTCTCACCCGTTCGGACTACGATTCGCTCGCGGCACTCCCGCTCGAATTGCACTTTCGATCGGTGGACCACAAAGAAGGATTGGCACCCTACTTCCGTGAGGTGCTCCGCGCTGAGCTCAAGCAAAAGTTTGCCGAAAAAGACCCCGCGGGGAATTACATTTACCGAAAGGCAGACGGGTCTCCTTACAACATTCACCGCGACGGCTTGCGCATCTTTACCACGATTGATTCACGCCTTCAGCAGTACGCCGAAGATGCCGTGGCGAGCCATCTGGGCGGGGAGCTGCAGGAACAGTTTTTTAACGATGTGGGCAAATACCGCAATCCGCCCTTTTCGAACAGCCTCACAACCGATGAAATCCGCGGTATCAAAACAGCGGCTATGCGCCGTACTCCCCGCTACCGGTTTATGACGGGCAGGGAGTGTCCGAACTGCCACAGACGAGTAAACATAACGCGCGAGCGTGAAGACGAAACAGACTTTTTTCAATGCAACTCCGAGGATTGCCTCGAGCGCTGGCACGCCACAGCCAAAGACAGCGTGGAGTACATCTTTAACAACATCGAAGTGCCGATGAAGATATTCACTTGGCAGGGTGAACGAGATACGGTGCTCACCCCGATGGACAGCATCTTATACTACAAAAGCATTTTGCGCGCCGGCCTGGTGAGCATCGATCCCGCAACGGGTTTTGTGAAAGCCTGGGTGGGGGGTAATAACTACAAGTACTTCAAGTACGACCATGTAAAGCAGGGCAAACGACAGGTGGGCAGTACCTTCAAGCCATTCGTCTACGCCACGGCCATCCGGGAAGGCTACTCTCCCTGCTATGAAGTGCCGAAGGTGCCCACGACTTTCCGGAAAGGTACATTTAACCTGCTGGAAGACTATACCCCGCACGACCCTGACCGCGATTACGGATACATGGTTTCCCTGAAATGGGGCCTGGCAAACTCGGTGAATACCGTGACGGCATGGGTGATGAAGCAATTCGGCCCCGAGGCGGTCATTAAGCTGGCCCGCGATCTGGGCATAGAAAGCCCCATGGAACCCGTGGTCTCTCAATGCTTCGGTGTGGCTGACCTCTCCCTGCTGGAAATAACCTCGGCCAATGCGACTTTTGCCAATATGGGCGTGCACATCAAGCCCGTGTACGTAACCCGTATCGAAGACAAAAACGGGAACCCCATCTACCAAATGCAGCCCGAGACCAACGAGGCCATGGATGAGCGCACCGCTTACACCATGCTCAGCCTTATGCAGGGCACCGTGGATGCGGTGTATAACAAGCATAAAGGTAAGGCCACCGGCACCGCTATGCGATTGCGCTTCGATCTGCCCACCCGCGGTTACGACGGATTTGACCGCAGCATCAAGATAGCGGGCAAAACGGGTACCACCCAAAACCAATCTGACGGCTGGTTCATGGGCCTCACCCCCGATTTGGTCACAGGTGTGTGGGTGGGAGCGGAAGACCGAAGTGTGCACTTTCGCACCTTGACACTCGGAATGGGTACCAATATGGCACTTCCCATCTGGGGATATTACATGAAAGCGGCCTATGCCGACCCCAACCTCAATATTTCTCAGGGAGATTTTGAGCGTCCGGAAGGCATTACCGTTGAGTTGGATTGCGATGCTTACGAGCGGTCCCAAAACATATTTGATACGGGAGATGAAATCTCCTGGTAACCCTGAAAAACCTACAGAACGATGAACAAATCAGTAGCGGGCCCCAAAGAAGCCCTGAAAGGAATTACCTCGGGAATGACCTTGATGCTCGGCGGGTTCGGCCTTTGCGGAATTCCGGAAGCGTGTATTAAAGCCCTTTCGGAAAGCAATGTCACGGACCTTACCTGCATCTCCAACAACGCCGGCGTGGACGATTTCGGTCTGGGACTACTCCTGAAAAAGAAGCAGATCAGGAAAATGATCTCTTCTTACGTGGGCGAAAACAAAGAATTCGAACGGCAAATGCTCAGCGGAGAGCTCGAAGTGGAACTCATCCCACAGGGCACCCTTGCGGAGCGGTGCCGTGCCACCGGAGCCGGAATCCCCGCTTTTTTCACCCCTGCCGGATACGGCACCGAAGTGGCTGAAGGCAAAGAGGTTCGCGAATTCGGAGGGAAAATGTACGTGATGGAGCGCGCTTTTGAAGCGGATTTTGCGATCGTCAAGGCTTGGAAAGGCGATACGGAGGGCAACCTCATCTACAAGGCCACCGCCCGAAACTTCAATCCGATGATGGCCGCCGCGGGGAAAATAACCGCGGCCGAAGTCGAAGAACTGGTGCCCGCCGGAGAGCTGGACCCCAACGCGATTCACACACCCGGAATCTTCGTGCAAAGAATTTTTCAGGGAGAGAATTACGAGAAGCGCATCGAGCAGCGCACGGTAAGACCGCGGGCGTGAAATGCGCACCTTACATCCTGCTTCTCGCGGCAACGGCCGCGGGGTGTGCCGAAGTCGGTGAAGAGCGGGAACAACCGCTTGCCGAAATTCGCATCTCCGCCGATACCGTGGTATTTGATGTCAAAAACACGGCAGAATTGCGCGTCGCGGACAGGGGTGAAGAGGTGACCCTTCACGGGAAAACATCCTATCGGGGCGGCAGTTCGCGGAAATACGAGAAGCGACAGTACAGCCTGAAGCTCGACGAAGTATACCCCCTTGCGGGCCTTCCCGAAGCCAAGGCATTTGTGCTCAACGCCTCCTACATCGACAAGACCCTGATGCGCCATCGGTTGAATTACGACCTCTTTCGGGCCATGCACCCGAAAAATGTCGCGCCCGAGTGCGCCTATGCCCACCTGTGGGAAAATGAAGATTACCGCGGCATCTACGTCATCATGCAGCGCATCAATGCAGGGTTGCTCGGATTGAAAGGCAAAGAAGGCGCCGCGCTCTGGAAAGAACCCATGCTGCTGTACGAACCCGAGGTGTATGAAGAACTTCCCGATCACCGTTACGGGCAGAAGTACCCCGATCCGAAGAAGGCAGCGCTCGACGGTTTTCTCGATGAAACCCGCGATTTTCTCTTTAACGCCGACGATTCCGTATTTGCCGCGGAGGCCTTTCAACGCTTCGACCGCCGCAACTTGATTGATTGGCAGCTCCTCTTGCTTTTCAGCAACAACAGTGACGGGCAACGCAAGAATTTTTACCTCTTTCGCCCTGAGCGGGATGCCCCGCTCCGCGTCGCCGTGTGGGATTGCGACCACTCTTTCGGGCGCGACGGCGACGGCGAGTACAACATGGCTGACAGGCCGATTGAGGAGGAACGAATCATCCTCTTCAGACGGCTCAACGCCCTGAATCCCCAGGGTTTTCGCGAGGAGATGAGTGAGCGGTACGCAGCACTTCGGCGGCAAGGGCTTTTCAGCTCCGAAGGCATCCGAAAGATGACCGAAGGATATGAAGCTGAACTGCGACCGCACATAGACCGCAACGTAAGGCGATGGCCGCACGATGCCGAGTGGTACTACGACGATGCCGATTTTGACCGCGAAATTGAAATTATCCGCCAATATGTTGACGTTCGACTCCCGGCGCTCGATGAACGCTTCGGATATATTCGGTAAGCCGAACCCGGCCGTGAACTCCGCGGGGGTTGTTTCTTGTTTCGAAAACCCGGGCGGGCCGTGAACAGCCTGAAACGTCTTCATATTTACATCGCGATCTCAGCAGCCATATTCGCCTATGCGGGTGTGCGGTCTTACACTGTGCCGGTGAGCCATGACGAGGCGGTGACCTTCTTCCTCTACGTACAAACGGGCACATTCTTGCCGCACAACATGATTTGGGATGCCAATAACCACATCCTCAATTCTGCCCTGATGTATCCCCTTTGGAAAATCTTCGGAGCGAACATTTTTTTCCTTCGGCTTCCCAATCTCGCTGCCTTCCCGGTTTACGCTTTTTTCGTTTACGGCTTGCTTCGGGAATTGCGCCTGACCTCGGTATTCGTCACGGGAGCCGCGGCATTGCTCTCCGCGCCTTTCCTCATCGATTTCTTTGCGCAGGCCCGCGGTTACGGCATGAGCATGGCCGCTTTTGCCGGAGCCCTGTACTTCATGTCGCGGTATTTTTCCGGAAGGCAGCCGAGGCAACAGTGGCCTGTATGGCTTTGCTTTTGGATTACGCTGACGGCAAATATGAGCATGGTGAACAGCTACCTCATTGCCCTCGGCCTGACGGGGCTGATGATGGTGCGCCTTTTTCGCGGAGACGAATTGAAAAAACACCTTCTGCCTTACTTTATCGCGGGGGTTCTGCCCTTCGGCGCTTTTGCCGCTTATGCCGCGAAAATGCGTGCCGGCGGTTTGCTGTACTACGGAGAGCGGGACGGATTTATTGAGGTGACGGTGCGAACCCTGAACAGGTACGTTTTCTATGCAGACCACATCGGTTTGGCCCGAGTCGTTGCGGCGATCGGCCTCGTTTTCGGCGGGTATCAGCTCTTGCTTTGGGTGCGACGAAAACTCGATGCGCCGGGCGCGGGCGTCCTGTCAGCCGTCTTTCTGCTCGGCAATGCGGTCGGGGCGGTACTGCTTTGTCATCTTTTGGAGGTCAATTACCCCGAAGACAGAACAGCACTTTATTTTGTTCCCCTGTATATTCTTGCGGCCGCATTCTTTTTTGATGACCTGTCGGGCAAGGTGCCCCGCATGAAATACGCTGCCCTTTCCTTGTCGGTGTTTCCCGCTCTGACCGTCGCCGGAACCAATATCGGCTACACGCGGCTGTGGAAGGACTTGCATCTGCACCCGGGACTGTATGATTTTGTCGCCGAACGGCATCCCCGCGGGGAGGTCTCCGTAGAAAGCTATTTTCTCACGGCGAGCAGTTGGGCCTTTCGTTCTGCAGACCTCGAAACCCCGCTTCCGCCCGTTCAGTCCGCCCGCCACGCGCGGGGCCGTGCTGACTATGCCGTTTGTCACGAATTCAGGTGCGATCCCTATGCCGCGACGCATGATACGGTGTACAAGGATCCCCGAAACGAGACCTACCTGATGGCGCGGCGCACCCCGACGGAGTGGAAGGTATTGAAGGTGTCAGATACACTTCCCTCTTTCAAAGGCAAGGCGGAGCGGTTCGACTTTTTCGTTTCGGAGGACGCGGAAATATTGGGTCGCCTCGGGGCGGTGGACATCACCTTGCGGGCAAAATCCGAATCCGCCCCACTCCTCTGCGATATCGTGATCACGGCAGCCGATGAAAAGGGCAAAATGACCCTCTATGACTTCACCTCCCTCAATCGGATACGGGATGCGTGGCGGGGAGATACCCTGTCGCTCAAGCGAATGGTACATTTGCCGGAAGGCAGCACCAAATTGGTGTGCTACGTCCGAAACCTGCGCAAGGCCGAGGTAAGTATAGATTTTGACCGGATCATTTTGCGCAAAGCCGGCGCGGAGTAGCGAGGGGCGATCGATCGAAAGGTCGAGGATACGCCCTTGCGCATATTTTGTACTTTCACGGCTCCAACAAAATCGATATGGCACTGGACAAAGAAGGCATTGCAAAGCGCATTGCGAAAGAACTTCAAGACGGATTCTATGTAAACCTCGGCATCGGCATACCGACCCTGGTGGCGAATTACGTGCCCGAGGGCATTTCCGTAGAGTTTCAATCCGAGAACGGGGTGCTCGGCATGGGCCCCTTTCCCTACGAGGGGGAAGAGGATGCCGACCTGATCAACGCCGGGAAGCAGACCATTACGGTCAAAGACGGCGCATCGTTTTTTGATTCCGCAACCAGCTTTGCCATGATCCGCGGCCGCCACGTGCAGCTCACGGTGCTCGGGGCCATGGAGGTTTCCGAAAACGGGGATATTGCCAACTGGAAAATTCCGGGATTGATGGTCAAAGGAATGGGGGGTGCCATGGATTTGGTCGCCTCCGCTGAGAACATCATCGTAGCCATGACGCACACCAACAAAAAAGGAGAGAGTAAGCTCCTGCCCGAATGCAAGCTTCCCCTCACAGGGGTGGGATGTGTGAAGCGTATCGTCACCGATCTCGCCGTACTCGACATTGCGCCCGAGGGTGGATTTGTACTTCGCGAACTCGCTCCGGGCGTCACTGTCGATGAGGTCAAAGAAAAAACCGCGGGCAAGCTCATCATTCCCGATGAGGTGGAAGAGGTGCGGGTCTGAGCAAGACCCTTTCCGAAAATCAAACCGCTTTTTTGCAAACTCCTCCGAGCGGGACATTTCAATTCTTTCTGTCCGCTATTTCCGGCACGCATGAGCCGCCCTCGGCCCTTTTAAGCTCGCGAACGGAGGCGGCGTACCCGCATTCAGGATAGGTGCGCAGGTCTGACCGGATTTTCGCCGCCGCCGCTTCGACACTTCTTATCTCATGCAAATTTTCAGGTGATACGGGTGCGAATCGGAATTCTGCACCGAGGGGGGCACTGCACCGGAGGATTGTCGACCTTTGACCCCGGCCGTCTAAATCCCCTGAGGGCAAGGCCTTAACCATTCGATCGAAAAGTGTTATCTTATCGGAAAAGGATGAAGACCATGAACCTGACACATAAACTTATTAAGAACCATCTGATATCCGGAAAGATGAAGCCCGGTGCTGAAATCGGCCTCAAAATTGACCAAGTATTGCAACAAGACGCTACAGGAACCTTGGTGATGCTCGAATTGGAGGCCATGAAACTGAAAAAGACGAAAGCGGAAGTGGCGGTGCAATATGTGGACCACAATATTTTGCAAACGGATTTCAAGAATGCAGATGATCATCGGTTTTTGCAATCCGCGGCGGCCCGCTTTGGCTACATGTACAGCCGTCCGGGAAACGGAATCAGCCACGCCGTGCACATGGAGCGGTTTGGTGTTCCGGGTAAAACCCTGCTCGGTTCTGACAGCCATACCACGGCAGGGGGTGGCCTGGGGATGCTGGCTATGGGCACCGGAGGTTTGGATGTGGCCCTGGCTTCAGCCGGAGAGCCGTATTACATCGATATGCCCAAAGTAATGGGCGTAAAACTCACCGGAAAATTACCCGATTGGGTGAGTGCCAAAGATGTGGTGCTGGAAATGCTCAGGCGCTACGATGTAAAAGGGGGGCGGGGTTTTGTCATTGAATACTACGGTGAAGGGGTTAAAAACCTCTCGACCTGGGACAGGCACGTCATAGCCAATATGGGCACTGAAATGGGTGCAACGGCCACCGTTTTTCCGTCAGATGAGATTACCAAGGCCTTTCTCAGGCAACAGAAGCGCGAAGACGATTGGACGGAGCTCAAAGCAGATGAGGGTGTCGATTATGATGCGCGAGATGAAATCAATCTTTCCGATTTGGAGCCCCTGATCGCCTGCCCGAGCAGTCCCGGAAAGGTGGTGCCCGTGCGCGAAATTTCCGGAAAGGAAGTGAACCAAACAGTTATCGGCTCTTCTGCCAATCCCGGGCTGCGCGACTTTGCCGTTGTGGCGGATATTATCAAGGGCAAGCAGATCGCCTCGGAGATCTCTTTTGATATCAATCCGTCTTCTCGACAGACTTTGCAAAACCTGAGCCGCACAGGAAAGTTTTTGCCGCTTTTGGATGCCGGCGGCAGGCTGCACCAAACAGGCTGCATGGGCTGCATAGGTATGGGACAGGCACCCGCACCGGGTCAGGTCAGCTTGCGTACCATGCCGAGAAATTTTCCCGGAAGGTCGGGAACGGATGAAGATCAAGTTTACCTCTGCAGCCCCGAAACGGCTGCCGCGGCGGCCCTGACCGGAAAAATCACCGACCCGCGCGATTTGGAAGAAATATTTTCCCTGACTTATCCGAAATGGGAGGAACCCGAAGAAATTGCGATTAATGAACAAATGCTGATTTCGCCGCCCGAAGACAACGGGTCCGTGGAGCTGATCAAGGGAGACAACATCAAGACACTGCCGGATTTTCCAAAGCTCGAAGACGAACTCAAAGTCCCCGTGATTCTGAAAATGCAGGACAATGTAAGCACGGATGAAATTCTGAAAGCAGGTGCAGAGGTACTTCCGCTGCGCAGCAATATTGAGGAAATCAGTAAATACGCTTTCATCGTCATTGACAAAAAATTTCATGAGAAAGCATCGGCGGCAAGAGATAAGCACGGCGGACATGTGGTGCTCGGCGGTGAAAATTACGCGCAGGGAAGCAGCCGTGAGCACGCGGCACTCGCGCCGAAATACCTCGGTCAAAAAGCTGTGATTGCGAAAAGCTACGCGCGAATAGGCCGGCAAAACCTGATCAATTTCGGGATTTTGCCGCTCGAATTTGCGACACCGGAGGATTACGATCGATTGGAGGAAAATGACGTTTTGGAAATTCAAAACATTCGGGAGGCCGTCAAAAACAGAGAAAACCTGAAGGCACGGGTGGAAGGCAAAGGTACCGAGATCGAATTGGTGCTGAATATCAGCGCGCGGCAATCGGAAATATTAAGGTCCGGCAGTCTGATCAATGACATGAGGCGGAAAAGGGGCGGTTGAAGCCGGCATTGCGCAAAAGCGCACACGGCTCAGGTGTGGCTCAAGAGGCTCTGCGTGCGGTAATTTGAGCGGCTTGCATTGAATGCTGATACAGTATTTTCCGAAAGCCTTTGACACACCCTCAAGATCCTGTCGTGCGCAAAATTGTACCCGGCTTCGGGGCCGGGCCCACAAAAAAAGCCGCTCAGCGTATGCTTTGCGGCTTTTTGTGCTCCCCCTCTTGGACTCGAACCAAGGACCCTCTGATTAACAGTCAGATGCTCTAACCAGCTGAGCTAAGGAGGAGTGAATTCCTTAAAATCGGGGTGCAATATTACTTCAAATGTTATGAATAACCAATACCTTTGCCAAAATTTTTAGTCATGAGTATAGTAGTGGTGGGTACGGTAGCCTTCGATAAAATTTCAACTCCGTTCGGAAAGTCTGACAAAATCGTGGGCGGCGCAGCCACCTTTATCGGGTTGTCAGCTAGCCAGTTTACCGACAGGGTAAATTTGGTTTCGGTGATCGGCGACGATTTCCCGACAGATTTTCTCGAGGGCCTGAAGCAACGCAACATCAACCTGGACGGCCTCCAAATTAAGCCGGGAGAAAAATCATTTTTCTGGGAAGGGAAGTACCACTACGACATGAACTCGCGCGATACCCTCGATACCCAACTCAACGTCTTGGCGGATTTTGAACCCGTGCTGCCCGAGTCGTACAAGGACTGCGACTTTCTGATGCTCGGAAACCTCGCGCCCGTCGTGCAGCTCAAGGTAATTGACCAACTGGCTGTTCGACCCAAGCTCGTGGTACTCGATACCATGAATTTTTGGATGGACAGTGCTATGGACGACCTGAAAAAGGTGATTGCCAAGGTGGACGTTATCGCCATCAACGATGAGGAAGCGCGTCAGCTCTCCGGCGAATACAGCCTGGTAAGAGCAGCCCGAAAAATCCTTGCGATGGGGCCGAAATACATTGTCATCAAAAAGGGTGAGAACGGTGCACTGCTCATCGACGACAAGAGCATGTTCTTCTCTCCGGCCCTTCCGCTTGAAGATGTGATGGATCCCACAGGCGCGGGCGATACTTTTGCCGGCGGATTCATCGGCTATCTGGCCAATTCGCGCGATATTTCTTTCGAAAATATGAAGCGTGCCGTGGTGGTGGGCTCGGCCATGGCCAGCTTTACCGTTGAAAAATTCGGCACCGAACGCCTGCTCAATCTGAGCGAGGCTGACATAGACGAACGCATCCAGCTTTTTGTGGATTTGGTGGACTTCGACATCTTGTTGGTGGACTGATTCCGGCGCGGGTTTTTCCCGCATTCAGAACATGCCTTCCGCCTCGCCCGAAAGCCTTTCGTAGCCCTCGTCGGGCGGGAGGTTCTTCTTTAGGGCAGCCGCTACGGCCAGCCGATCACAGCGCTCGTTGTACTTGTTGCCGTCGTGGCCCTTCACCCATTCAAAACGCAGATTTGCGGGCTTGGGAGCCGCGAGAAAGCGTTTCCAAAGATCCGGATTTTTCTTGCCTTTGAAGCCTTTTTTCGCCCAGTTGTACACCCAGCCTTTATTGACGGCATCTACTACGTACTTGCTGTCGCTGAATATGATGACGTCGTCTGCGCCGGTCTTGAGCATCTCGAGCGCTGTAATCACGCTGAGCAGTTCCATTCGGTTGTTGGTCGTTTTGCGGAAACCTTCTGAGACCTCTTTTTTGTGGCCCCGATCGCTGAGCAGCACGATGCCGTAGCCTCCGGGTCCGGGATTGCCCCGCGAAGAGCCGTCGGTGTAGATCGCCACTTTCAAATCTGCAGTTTTTTCAGGCATTCTTCAATGACGCGCGGATAGTTCGCGTGCTCCAGCCTTCTGATTTTTTCTTTAAGGCTTTCCAAGGTTTCGCCTTCGGCCACATCGGTTTCGGCCTGAAAGATAACCTCGCCGTCATCGTATATTTCGTTCACGTAGTGCACGGTGATGCCGGTTTTCCTTTGCCCGTCGGCCAGGACGGCCCGGTGCACGCGGTCGCCGTACATGCCCTTTCCTCCGTAGTCGGGCAGGAGGGACGGGTGGATATTGACCATCCTTCCGGAAAATTTGCGGGTCACCTCTGCCGGGATCAGGGCCAGAAAGCCGGCCAAGGCGATGAAGTCAATACCGTAGCGCACGAGCAGGTCAGAGAGCTCCCCCGGATTTTCGCGCAGCGTTTTCGGAGGCACCGTTTCGCTCGGGATGTCGTACTTGCGCGCATGGACCTCCGCACCGGTGCCCGTGCGGTCCGTGACGAGGAGTGCAACGCGTCCGTTTTCACCCTTTTCCCGAAAACGGCGAATAATCTCAAGGGCATTGGATCCGCCGCCCGAAGCAAAAATGGCTATATTCATCCCTGATTTCACTCGGCCAAAGCTACGGTTTCGGTCGGAAATAAGGGAATGACAGTCGCGAAACCCCATAAACAAGTGCCGTACACACAAGAAATTAAGGACTTTGACCGCGCGCTGCGCGATGTGAAAGCCTTCAGGGATGAGATGCGTCTGCGCAGGAGCATCAGGCAGTTCAGCACGGCTCCGGTCCCGATTGAGATTGTGCGCGCCGCGGCGGAAGCGGCGGTGACGGCCCCCTCGGGAGCCAATAAGCAGCCGTGGAGCTTTTGCATCGTCGCTGATCCCGAGATCAAGCGGCAAATTCGCACCGCCGCCGAAGAAGAGGAAGCCCTCAATTACGGCGGCCGCATGAGCGAAACTTGGATGAACGACTTGCGGCCCATCGGCACCGACGCTGATAAGCCGTTTTTGGAAGAAGCACCCTATTTAATTGCTGTGTTCAAAAAACCGTATGACCTGTCCGACGGAGAGAAGCGCCCCAACTATTACGTGAATGAATCGGTGGGGATTGCCGCGGGATTGCTCATCGCCGCGCTTCGAATCGCAGGCTTGGCTTCGCTCACCCACACCCCTTCACCGATGGGGTTTTTGACGGAAATTTTGGGGCGGCCTTCAAACGAACGCGCATTTTTATTGATACCCGTCGGCTTGCCGCATCCGGATGCGACGGTGCCTGACCTGCGCAAGAAGCCTGTGAAACATATGGTTTACGAATACCCGTGAGCATTTTGTAAATAGGGACTTTATTCATTTATTTGCAAACCGAAATTAAACACTAAACCAGTACTGTTATGTCAGACATTAAGTCAAAAGTAACAAAGATCATCGTTGACAAGCTTGGCGTTGACGAATCAGAAGTGACC
>PXBH01000035.1 GCA_003565555.1 Cryomorphaceae bacterium
ATCAAAGTGTGGACCGCGACCGATGCCCAAGGCTCCTTACTCCGAATTACGGACAGCGGCGCGGGCGTTCCCGATGAGGTCAAACAGGCCTTGGCTTCTCGCCGCAGAATCACCAGTACGCCCGGTACACGCGGTGAGCGTGGAACAGGGGTCGGGCTGCGGCTGGTTCACGATTTTGCCCTGGCCCACGGCGGCAGTTTCAATCTCCTTTCCAATCCTTCGGGAGGTACCATAGCGGAAGTTTTTTTTCCGAGAGAGCAGCCCGTTCCTGCAAAGCCGATTAAAAAGGAAAACTCATTCGTCTGATGAAAGGCGAAGTGCTTTATTCAAATCACGGCCTTACCGTGACGGTCTCGACTTACGCTTTGCTTTTCAAGTATCCCTTTCGTCTCGCACACGGTTCTCGTAAACGGACTTCCGCAGTTTTTCTCACATTGCGGGAAGGAGAAATTACAGCCTACGGTGAGGCTGCCCTCCCGCCTTACTTGGGAACAGAAGCCGATCAGGTGATTGAATTCTTGAGGCGATTGTCTTTTCGGCAAATGGTGAATTTACCGCTCTCAGAAGCTGCGCAGCAGATTGATGCCGTTGCCTCGGGCATGCACGCGGCCAAAACTTGTGCAGATATGGCCCTTCACGATCTGCATGCCCGACGCGCCGGAGTGTCACTCCGCGATTTTCTCAATTTTCCCGGAAAGGAGCCTGTACACACCACTTATACACTGGGCTTATCAACACCCCGGGAACTTCGGGTAAAGCTCCGTGAGGCAGATCCTTTTCGCATGCTGAAGCTGAAGCTGGGCGGCCCCGATGACACCGAGCGGATCAAACAATTTCGTCAACTGACCGCAAAACCCTTTTGCGCCGATATCAACCAAGGTTGGACAGACCGCACGCAGGCCGCACGAACCGCAGAGGTGCTCGGTGCCGAGGGATGTATCTTTATCGAGCAGCCCTTTGCTCCGGGAAGGGAAGGAGATGTGCAATGGCTTCGCGAGCGCGTTCCCGTGCCCGTTATTGCCGATGAATCTGTGAGGCGTTACGATGAAATGATGCAGGTTATTTCGGTGTATGACGGGGTGAATATCAAGTTGATGAAGAGCGCCGGAATTCGCGAAGCTGCTGCGATGACGGCGGAATTGCGCAGAAGGGGAAAAACGGTCGTGCTCGGCGCCATGGCCGAAAGTTCTTGCGGAGCCACCGCCGCTGCGCATTTGGCGGGGGAGGCAGATTATGTGGACCTGGATGCCCCCTTGCTTATTACCAATGATCCCTTTTCAGGCATCACTTATCGCAACGGAGCTGTTGTACTTCCCGAGCAACCGGGAACCGGGGTGCAGCTTTCCGATGATACTCGGTCAGCGCGGACTCCGCACTGAGAACGCGGTCAAAAGGAATTGGCAATGCTTACGATCAAGGCCAAATTGTCTGCGGTACGCGGCGCGGCATAATGTCCGTGCAGCAGATAGCTCCCGAAACCCAAGGCCGTATAGTTTGCCGATGTGCGGTTGAGCTTGAACCTGATGATCTCGTCGATCACCACCCCCGCCTCCAGATAGGGCTTCACCATGCGGCGGTATGGTACGGGGGCCCTTTGTTCATTGGAGCTGCGCAAATTGCCGATCCCCGCGCTGTAAGCAATTTTCAGCTTCGGTTTCGAATACTTCCCGTCGATCCCGAAGACGGTGCCGAAATTGTGCCGAAAACCGGCATAGGCATACTCATCGGTCATAAAGTCGTAGAGGCGCATGGTCTGAAAGTAAGTAGGTGCTTCAAGGCCTACGTCTTCCTCGTTGTTCACACCACGCCCGAAATTCAGATAGGGAAAAGCCACGCCGTCGCCCCAAATCTTACCCGCACCGCCGAACAACTGTAGCATACCGGCCCTGCGCAGGCGAACGGCATAGGTAAGCTCCGCATCTGCACGAAAATAATCTTGTGACCCCTCCAATACATCGGGAATACCTCCTTCTGCCCGCAACCGTAAGCGCGGATATACGAATGCGGTGGGCACCAAGACATTTCCGATTTCCATCAAGGATTCTCCCGGCACCCATTGCAGCGCGGCATGCCATGAGGTATTGATGATGGAGTAGGGGGATTGTGCCGAATTTTCAAAGACCCGCCCGGGCAAAATCATGCGTTCTTCTCTGGCGAGGCCTCCGTCCAATTTGATGCCCCTTACGGGCCGCACGGAGAGCACTGCTGAGTACTCCTCTACGGGATTCATGATTTCCGTGAAAAGGTTTCGAATGGCAAATCCTTGCGTAGCAAAGGAGTAATCGCGATCAAACACCTCCCGTCCCGGCTCATCTACATCGTTGCGGTAGCGCAGCGCAAGGTCAAAAGCATGGCTCCGGGAAAGGTGGAAAACCGCGCCCCCGCCGTACTTCATGCGGTGATCGCCGAATCCGTAACCGAACCAACCCTCCAGACTTACAAATTTTACCAGATTTCGGTTCGTGGAAATTCCTGCCCCCAACCTCAAATTTTCGTAGCGGTTTACCCGGAGTATCCTCTCGAGCAGCACATCAAATTTTCCGAATGTTACGCGGCCCGCCGCGAGCGCTCCCGACTGCTCCATGAACCAATTGAGGGCATTGACCGCTCCGGAAGGCAGGGTGTCCCACACGGCGTAGGTATTCAGATCGGCAGAATCTGCTTCGGCCCCGCGAATGGCCTGCCAAGTGAGCTCATCCCGACTGCCCGCGCCGTCGGCAAGACGTACGCGCGCCACGTTAAAGTCTTTCCGCCCCGGAAGGTATGTGAGGTCAATATCCTGAAGAAATGTGCTGCTGTATAGGTGCATGGACATATCGGGATCCTCACCGTCGGGATCGGAGATATTCATGGTGTAAAGGGCCTTTGACTCCTTCGGAAACCAAAATCCGTCTATTTTACCGTAGTTTTGAATGATCTCGAAATCGAACATTTCAAGGTCGGTGGTATTGGCACCTCTGAAGTGTACGATGGCATAATTCTGCGCGTCTACAGTCACCGATCCGGTGAGTAAATTTCCCGTTACACCGGACCGCGGCGTATAGCGAACGACGTAAACCTTTGTTCCTTCCACCAGTGCGCTGTCTGCAAGTTCAAATACATACTTATTTCGGCTGCCCGGACTCACGGGATTCAGGAAATCTTTCTCCATCAGGTTGATATGATCTCCGTATGTAGCGAATGGCTGAAAAGAATTTGAGATAACGGACAAGACGGGGTTTCTGATCCCTGACATCTTCGTGGCCTGTACCGTTTCGTTCCATCTCCCGGGGCGTTTGTACACCAGGTCAGTAGAGCTTTCCATGAAGAAAAATCGGGCGTTTTTGAATCCGGTGCTGTCCAGCTCGGCTTGGATTTCCTCAGTGCGGTCCGTATCCAGTCCCGCCTTATTGTACGTGCGGAGACGAAATCCGGGAAGCGATTCCGGATCGTTCTGTTTGCGGTTTGCCGCGGCTCGGCGCATGATTTCGTAACCCGGATCATCCTTAGCCTGCACGACCACTTCACCGAGCTCGGCGGGTTTTCTTCTCATTTCGATCTTCTCGGATGCGAGAAATTGCTCAAGCGGGAGGAAAACACGCTCGTAGCCCACACAACTCAACACAATTTCTGTGCGAGACGGTGTGTTCGACGGAACGGCGAAACGGTAGTAGCCGTCTACATTGGACACTCCTCCGAATCTTGCCTCGCCTTCCGCAGCGAGGTGTACAAAGGGAATTCCCGCTTTCGTTTCGGCATCTCGCACCTTCCCCGAAACGGTGATTTGCCCGTATCCGGAAGTGCAAATCAAGGCTGTCGCGATCACTGTCAGCACAGAAAGTACATGGAACGGAATCTTATTTTTCACCTCAACGGATTTACGGGAAACTTACTTTTCGCAAAATGCCCGGTACCGCAGGCAATCTCTTTTCCCGCATCATTAAAGAGCACGGCATCGGCAATCAGCAAGGAAGGTGAGCACAGCTTGAGCCGGCCTTCTGCACGTAGTGTTCCCGAGCCTACCGGGCGCAGCATATGGATGTGGAAGCCCGTGGTGACAAGGAAGAAATCCGTCACGCGCGAATTAGCCGCGAAATAGGCCGCATCATCGAGCATTTTGAAATACACGGAGCCGTGCACCGCTCCCATACCGTGGTGATATGCCGGACCCGCCTCGAGCGTGATAGCGGAGGTGCCGTCATCCACCTTCAATACGGCCGAAGCGTAATATAGGAGATTAATTTTCGCTTTCGCAAAAACACTTTCGAGGTGCCTGTAGTGCTGTTTCAATCTTGCTTCCATCCGGATGAAGGGTATTGCCGAGACCGCAATCAGTGGGTAAATTATCAGCGACAAAGCTAATCGTTTTGCAGTTCGTGCGGCATTGATGACAACGCGGAGTAGGGGGGCGGGGCATTGTGCTTCCGGCCCGCATTTTGCAATAAGATGTACAAAATAAAGATGTTCGCAAGGATCTAATCTTAGTTTGATCAGTCAAAACATTATGCGCACAATTGCGTTTTTATTCATGAAGCAGAGGACATTTCTGCTTACAAAAGCTCCTCAGAATACGGGCATGATGATTGAGAACAGATTTTAGCGTAGGCCCTGAGGATCATGGTTGATTAGGTTTTGGTTTAAGTTCCGTCCGGCGTTCTGTCGGAAAAAGGGTCATACGTTGGGGGGTTCCGAAAGGAGCCCCCTTTTTTTTGAGGTATGGGCCTGCTTCCCGTGTATGACCGGGTTTATCACATGAATGTATGAATTTTACAGTCGGCAGGACATGCGACTGCGGGTTTTAGACATCTCCGTAGGCTTGCATCTCTCTTGCAGGTCCGCGAAAACAAAATTTGCTTCGTAAATAGGTTACGGTGTGCCGCGCGTCCTTGGTCAAAAATTAACGCCATGAATGACCTGGGAAAAATTACTTACGAAGACAAGCGCCATTTTTTCAACCGATTTACCGTACACCACATCGTCATCAATCCGAAGGTGGAGGGTTACCCTCCGCTCTTTTTGATTTGCCGCGACCGTTACGGCCATTCACCCTGTGAGTATGCGGTGGGCACCACTTTTCAGACATTGAACCGACTGCTTATGCGTCACGCCGCGAAGGAGGACCGCATAAATGTGGCCGCAGCCTTGGGCGATGCCCTTTCAGACCCCTGCCACCGCGGAATCATTCGCATGCTGGCGGTGGCGGGCAAAGCAATGACCCTGGAAAAGGTCGCAGCGGAAACCACCGTTTGCCGGTTTTGTCCCGAACCCGAATCGGGCGGTACTCCCTTGTATTTTTTTCGCCTCAGCGAAGTTTCGGCGACCTGAAACTTGCAGAGGCCTATCGGCAGTGCGCACTTTTTTGGAGAAAAATTCACTGCGTAAATACACTGCGTTCTGCCCCCTGACCTTTGAATCATCAAAAACGAGAAAGCCATGAAAAATTTAGCAGAAGCACACCGTTACGTCAATTCATTTCCCCGTCCCACCGGCCTGAATACCTATTCTTGGAATGCGGTGAAGCGACTTGCCCTTCACGCTTGGGACTGCTACCTGAACCGTCGCAGGTTCAACCACAGCATTAACTTTTTGTGCAAAGAATTTTACCTGATGATCCGCACGCCCGAGGGGAAGTTTATCGTTCCCGAGAACCAATTTTCTTACGATCCTGCGCTGTGAACCGCTCAGCGGCAGTTACGGGCCGCCCGGCGTGATGAAAAGGGTTCCTCGGGACCCTTTTTCCTGTGACGGTCTTTCCTAAATTTGTTCCATGAAGAAAACAGTTGTAGCGGGAGCCGGTCCCGATCCCACCCGGTATTCGCACAGGGCTGTGCTTTCCCTGCGCAAGGCGGGCCACGAGACCGTACCCGTAGGACTGCACGAGGGAGAAATAGACGGGTTGACCATCCGAACAGATTTTCCGCCGGTTGAGAATGTACACACCGTCAGCCTGTACGTCCATCCTCGGCACCAAGGGCGGTGGCGAGATTATATCCTGTCCCTGCATCCGAAACGGGTGATCTTTAACCCCGGCGCAGAGAATCCTGAGAGCATCCGCGCTTTTGAAGCCGAGGGAATTAACTGTGAACAAAGCTGTACTTTGGTTATGCTGTCTGTGGGTACCTACTAGACTGCGCTGCATTTTTCTGTGCGCCTTCAAAATTATCTTTACCTTTGCGCTCCTTTGGGAAACGCTCGGGGTGTAGCGTAGCCCGGTTATCGCGCCTGCTTTGGGAGCAGGAGGTCGCAGGTTCGAATCCTGCCACCCCGACACTGAAAATGACAAGGTTGTATCCAAAATAGGGTACAACCTTTTTTTATGTTTGCATACTTTTTGCATATATAGAGGTTTGATTTTCTCCTTTTGCGTTCACTTGGCAATGCTATATTTAGCCCCTAAACACAAAACAACTATTATGAAAACCCTTTTTACTTGCTTGTCTTTACTCATTGCTTTGGCTTGTCAATCACAAGATATTGTCATATTCAATAGTGGTGATACTTTGGAGTGCAAAATTATTGGCGTCAACTATGCCGGAATTCATACGAAGTCAAAGCAAGGCAAGGCGGTCTACGAAAAAGATCTTGTTGAATCATACCGCAACAATAACGTATGGGTACAGGTGGCGGGCCCAACGGCTGAAAAACCACTCACTTCTATTGATATGAAGCTACGGGAGCAAATGAATGTCAGACAAAATTTTGAGAAAAGTTTGAATGGTGCAGGTTCATGGCTTATTACGGGGGTTGTGGTATCAACTTTGATGGTTGGTGCGGCGCTATTAATCGAAGATCAAAATATCGGTACGCCGCTTCTCGTTGCTGGTGGATTATTTTTGCCGCTTTCTACAATTATTGCAGGGAGTAAACTGAAAAGTGCATCTCGGATGCACAAGGAATTAGATTTAAAGTAGTTGGTTGTAAGGAATATATGCCTTCATTAACCCTGCTGATTTCAACTTAGAGAATTCGACGGCAATTTGTCGTTAAGTAAATTTTCGGCCATTTTCACCTTCGCGTAATTGCGCAAGTATTCCCGTTTCCACTACGCGCGTACAACCTCGAATATTCCCGTTTGCGTCGCGCGTGCGTGCGCGTGATCGCGTCCTCTCAACGGGTGTCGGGAGGTAGCCCCCTACGTAAAGACCGTCCCGACAAAGTTCTGTTTCCCGAGAGGCAACCTCTTTTCACGGCCGTGATTGTTTTGCGTCGTGTTTCTCCGCAACTTGATTGGTCTTTTGACGCTGAATTCTTCACGCCATCACCTGCAAGAATTTTACCCCGAGCTTGAGCCTTTTCAGCTTCTATTGCTTTACCTTCGCGGCTCTTTTCATAATATCTTCCGTGGTACTACGACTGACAAGACCCTTACTCCTTCTCTTTTTCACAGGACTTTTTTTCAGGACAGAGGCGCAGCCCGATACCTTGCTTGCGGATACCGCATTGCTGAAAAAAGTGGAGATAGAACGCCTGAAGTACAAACAACAGCCCGGTCTTGCCCTTGCCGCGTCCAAAATATTTTTTTCAGATAAGCGGTATTCAATCAGCGGGTTCGGAGAGTTTAACTTTGTGCCCTATCAAGAGGGGGTAAACCGAGATGTAGGTGATCTTGAACTGTATTACTCAGGGCTGTATCGGTTTGCTACATTCTTCGGATACAGGTTCTCCGATAAATTCATTTGGAATTCTGAATTTCAAATCGAGCTTCTGCACGACCGCGATCAGGAGGTGCACTACGAGATTGTCATCGAGGCGTTTGTCGATTATATCGCTGCTGATTATCTCAAGGCCCGCCTCGGATTTTATCCGCTCACGATCGGATATGTCAACAACAACGATGAACCCGTGCAGTTTTATTCAGTGAACCGCGCAGAGGTGGAGCGCATCATCACGCCTTCTACATGGATAGAGTTCGGGATGATGTTCTACGGCAACATTAGCCCCTCTTTCAGCTATGCCCTCGGATTTTCCCAAGGATTGAACAGCGCTACCTATTTGGGACCCACATGGATTCGTCAGGGAAGAGAAATTCGAATAGATGTCCCCGAGCGTATTTCAGTGAATCCTCAGTTGAACTACACGGGAATCAAGAACCTGACCCTCAGTGCCTCGGGATACTTCGGTGATTCGGGGCAAGGCAATTCCGTGTTGACAGATGCCGGCGAGGAGCGGGTGGATGCCACGATTGCTTTGGGCACGGCTTACGCCAAATACGACTACAAGAACTGGCGGTTTATTTCGGTAGGAACCTATGGCTCTTTGAGTGATACGGATAAGATATTTCAGCTCACTGAGCGCGAGCAGGGCATCGGCCAAGTGCTCGGAAGTGAGGTGTACGGCTACTTGTTTGAACTGGGGCATGACATACTGCCTTACCTGCGCCGCGGCAGCAACCCAAAGCACGATGAGCACCCCTTGTATAACAGGGCAGAAATGAAGTTCAGTCTCTTCGGGCGTTACGAGCGATTGAATACCCACAACCGTATCGATGATGCACTTCGATTTGAAGATGTCGCGGTCAGCGATCTGGATATTTGGACTTTCGGCGTTAATTTCAATACCCGCGAGAACATCGTGCTCAAGGCAAACTATCAGTACCGCGTAAACCGTTATTCCGGCGACCCCAATCCTTTTAAGAACATTGTGGAAGCGGGCATCGGTTTTATTTTTTGAGAATAATCGGAATCTCTCGTCTCTGCCCGTTCGGAGCCGCTACCGTCAGGGCCTGAAATTGACCTGAAGAAACTTTGTACTTCCGTCGTCATTATCGGTGATCGCGGTGACCGCAATGCTGCCGTCATCGAGAAAAATCCCTTCCGCCGCTTCAATCTTGCCGAGATAAGGTCGGCCGTCTTCTTTAAAAACTCGTGCTACCGCCGGGGGCTGCTCCGGACGGTCCAAGTCGAGGATGCCGATAAAGCTGCCGCTGATCTCACCGTCTTCCACGGCGTCTTGCGTCACTTCTACCGAGGCGCAAAAAAGCAGGGTGTGCCCGTCGCTCATCACCGATGCTCCCGAGAAGGTAGCGCTGTCGCCTGCTATGTGCGGCAGGGCATACCTGTGCACCTGAAAGGTGAGGGTGTCCGGATTTCCGGAATTCAAGAAGGCCGAGAAGGCACGCTCGGGAATGCGGATCGTGCGGTTGTCTGCGCGGTTGAGCATGATTAATTCGCCGCTGCGGTAAGCTGCACCCTCCAGGTTCAGGTACGGGCTGACTTCTGCACGCATTTTTCTGAAAAAGGCAGTATCGGCTTCTGAACGCTCAACATTTCGCCGAAGGTCGGCAAGCATGATGATATCCCTGCCGGGAGACCGACTTCCCGAGCCGAAAACGAGAATGACCGTATCTCCGCGGTATGGGAAAAGCGTCACCGCTTCGAAATCGGGTTTGATCGGCTTGGGAATACGTCCGTTTTTTACGGTTGCGGAATCCCAAAGCGCCACCTTTCCTTCAGCACGGCCGTCAGCGGAGAGGATCCAAAGGAAGGGGTCGTCGTCTCCCGCTGCGTAAAATCGGCTCCCGAGCCGGGCCATTCCGGAACCCGATGCGAAGCCCTCCACTTCTTTTTCGAAAAGAACCACCGCCGAAGGACCGTTTTCACCCTCTGAGACGCATCCGAAACATAAATGAACGGCGGCGAGGAGAATGCACGGGTTTCTCAACTTTTTCATCTTGCAGACAAGATTAGCATCTGTGCTTCGAAATTCCGTGAAACCAAAGTTAAGTTTATGATAAGCTCGTGTTCCGTAACTGCATTACTGCGTAGCATGTCTTTTCCCGCAAGGCGGAAAAGATGTATTCTTTTCTTGAAAGTCTTGATGTGTTCCCCTCGGCATTTTATCGGTTTTCAGGTGGCCCGGGGCAATCTGTGGAAGCGCCGCTTCGTTTGGTCTCGGCAGGTGTGGTTATTTGGGCGAACCCTCGGGTATTCCTTTTTTCGGTACGGAGGGCGGGTGATCTGATCGGAAGCTTATGGCCGCAACGGTTCGCATCAATATCCTTTCTAATTTAGCCCCGTGGTCAACCGCCGTCGTATAGCCGTCAGGACTGCCCTCTCCGGAGCGGTGGGCAACGGGCTGCTCGCCCTCATCAAAGGTGCCGTAGGTATCGCGGGCAACAGTTCTGCATTGATCGCAGATGCCGTGGAATCTTTCGGGGATATGCTCTCCTCGCTCATCACGGTATTCGGCCTGCGATACGCCACCCTGCCTCCGGATGACAACCATCCCTACGGGCACGGAAAGGCCGAGCCGCTCATCACCTTTGTCACCGTGGCCGTGCTCGCCGTATCGGCGGCCGCTATCACTTGGCACAGCATTACCAATCTCTTCATACCCAGAGAAGCGCCGGAAGCGTATACCTTGTACATCCTCGGGGGCATTATCGTGATCAAGGAAGGGCTCTTCCGTTATGTGCGCAGGCGAAATCAAGATGTGAAGAGCACCGCTCTCGAAGCCGATGCGTGGCACCACCGCAGCGATGCCCTGACCTCAGCGGCGGGCTTTGTCGGTATTGCGGCTGCCGTTTATCTGGGTGAGGGCTTTGAGCACGCCGACGATTGGGCCGCACTTTTTGCCTGCGGCATCATCCTCTACAATGCCTACCGAATTTTTCGTCCGGCACTCGGTGAGGTGATGGATGAGCATAAGTACCCCGAACTGGAGGCGGAAGTGAGGCGCCTTTCGGAAAATACAGCGGGCGTGACGGGTACCGAAAAGTGCTACGTACGCAAGACGGGCTTCCACTTTCTGGTAGACCTTCACCTCCGCGTGAACGGAGAAATCACCGTAAGGGCAGGGCACGAAATCGCACATGCCGTCAAAGACCGCGTCCGCCGAAACCTCCCTGAGGTGGCCGATGTCCACATCCACGTAGAGCCGGAACAGGCCCGCTGATTTCCGACCCACACCATTTTTTCCGCTTTCCGCGGCGACTCGAAGTAGGTCTCCTTCTGTGCCGTATTTTATGGTGATCTGAATAATATTTAATTTAAATTGAATAATATTTAGTTTTTAATTGAAAAATCATATTTTTGCTCAAAATAATTTCCTCATGAAGCAACTTCCCGTACACTGTCCGAGCTGCAGCACACCGCTTCAGGTGCAGCGACTTACCTGTCCGGCCTGTGAGACCATCGTCGAGGGCAGGTTTGACTTAGATGTATTCAGTTACCTCCGGCCCGATGAGCAGGCTTTCGTGCTCACTTTCGTGAAAAACAGCGGGAGCCTCAAGCAGATGGCCGCCGAAATGAAGCTGAGTTACCCCTCGGTGCGCAACGTGCTTGATGCTGTAATCAGCAGAATGGCTGAGATCGAAGTTGCATTATCATCTGACAAATCTTAAACCCATGAAGAAACTGCTCTTAACTCCTTTTGAGCGCTACGCCGGTGCAGAAGCACTTACGGCAGGCGTGGTGTTTGCCTTGCTCGCCGTGCTCGGCGCGGTGCAGTTCAACACCCGTTTCGACGGGGTGCTCGATGCCCATTTTGCCTCGGACAAGGTTTCTCTCACCGTCGCGCTGACTGATCAGGTGATCAATATTGTCTCCGCTTTCGTGGTGTTTTACATCCTGGCGTACGCTTTGGGCGCAAGAGGTATACGGGCGGTAGATATGCTGGGTACGCTCATGGCTGCCCGGGCGCCTTATGTACTTATGCCGCTCTTCAACATCAATGACCACATGAGCAGGCACAATGAGGCCATCGTCGACGGAATAGCGGCCGATCCCCTCAATCCCGACCTCTCACCGCTGCTGCCCCTCATCCCCGCCATCATTCTTTCCCTCGTGCTCGTAGTGTGGCTGATTGCGCTGATGTTCAATGCCTGGAAGGTGTGCACAAACTTCAGCAAGGGAAGGCTCATCGGCGGGTTTACAGGCGCACTCATTGTAGCGGAGCTCCTTTCGGCCTTGTTCTTATCACTCATCCGTTAATTCTTTTGAAATGAACACTTTATTGAAATTCCTGATTGCCGCAACTGTGCTTATGGCCCTGAGCTTTACGCTGCCTGCGCAAAACATCGCCGGTGCGTGGGCGGGAAAGCTCGACGTGCACGGAACCAAAATCAACTTTGCAATTCACTTCACCGAAGAATCCGAAGGTTGGAGCGCGGCATTTGACAGCCCGGATCAGGGCGTGTTCGGCCATCCGTTCGGTTCGGCGGAAGTGGAGGGTGATAGGTTCATCTGCCGCGCTCCCGATGCCGGTATCGTCGTGGAAGGACGCTGTACGGGCGATGAAATCAAAGGGGAATTCATGCAGGGAGGCCTTCGAATTCCGCTGAATCTCCGAAGGTCGGATACCGCGTCCGCCGGTTTGCAACGTCCGCAAAATCCGCAGCCTCCCTTCCCTTACAGCACGGAGGAGGTGGAGATTCCGGGGCCTGTTTCGGGGGTAACCCTCGCCGGAACTTTGACGGTTCCCAATGCCGAGGCGCGGGGATCGGGAGGGAAGGGGCCGTTTCCCGCCGCAATTCTTGTTTCGGGATCGGGCCCGCAAGACCGCGATTGCACGGTCATGGGGCACAAGCCTTTCCTTGTTTTGGCAGATTGCCTCACGAGGGCGGGCATTGCCGTGCTTCGGTATGACGACCGCGGTACCGCAGGGTCTGCCGGCGATTTCTCCGCTGCCGTTACTTCAGATTTTGCCGATGATGCGGAGGCCGTGTGGGCCTTCTTGCGGGAACATTCCGCCACCGACCCGGACCGCACTGGAGTGATCGGGCTCAGTGAGGGCGGCATCGTGGGGCCCATGCTTTCGGCGCGCCGGCCCGAGGTGGCATTTACTGTCATGCTCGCCGGCCCGGCTGTGAGGGGCAGTGCTCTGCTGCCCGAACAAAACGAGGCCATCGGGAGGGCATCCGGATTGGCTGAGGAGCAACTGCGCGCAGCCCGCCGCCTCAACGAGCTGATCTACGACTACGCGGAAAATGCCGAAAATGCGGAGGCCGTGCGGGCGGGTGCCGCTGCCTTTGCCGATGAGCATGCCGCGCTTTATGCAGACGGCAGCGCGGATCAGCTCAAGGCACTCATCTTGGAGGCGGCTACGCCTTGGGTTCACGCCTTTTTGCGCCATGACCCTCAGCCCGACCTTGCCTCAGTCAACGGCCCGGTGCTGGCGCTCTACGGCGGAAAAGACCTGCAGATACTTTCCGGTCAGAATGCCCCCGCGGCTGAGGCCGCTTTGGCGAAAAGCGGACAAAAATTTACCGTGAAGGTCTTCCCCGATTGCAACCACCTTTTTCAAACAGCCGAAACGGGTGCACCCGCTGAATACAGCCGAATAGAGGAAACCATGTCGCCCGAAGTGATGGCAGAGATCAGAGACTTTATCTTTTCTCTGCGCTGATTATCGCGCTGTATAGCCTCCGTCCATCACCAGTTCCTGCCCGGTCATAAAGGCGGCTTCCTCCGAGCACATCCATGCCACTGCTGAGGCAATCTCTTCCGTACGGCCCATTCGACCTACAGGCTGCATATTTTTCATCGCTTCAAATCCCTCTGATGTACCGCCCGAGAAACGGTCGATCATCGAGGTGTACACAACGCCCGGACAAATGCAATTCACCCGGATGTTCTGCGCTGCATAATCCAATGCCGCAGATTTTGACAAACCGATCAATCCGTGCTTGCTCGCGCTGTAGGCCGGAATGCCTTCGAATCCCACTTTGCCGGCAGTGGAAGAGCAGTTCACAATCACCCCGCCGCCGTTGCGCAGCATCGCGGCGAGCTCATACTTCATACAGTAAAATACGCCGTTCAGGTTGATGTCGATCACACGTTTCCAATTTTCAAAACTGCAATCGGCGGTCGGGGCCTGTTCGCCTTCTATCCCCGCATTGTTGAATGCAAAGTCCAGCCGCTTAAATTGACTGACGGTGAAATCGATCAGCCGCTTTACTGCTTCGGGATCGGAAACATCACAGGAGAAAAAAGCCCCCCGTGCGCCCGTGGCCTCGATTTCCGATACCACGAGGCGGCCCTCTGATTCGGCTACGTCAGATACCACCACATCCGCCCCTCTCCGGGCAAATTCGATCGCTGTAGTTTTGCCGATGCCTTTTGCACCGCCGGTGACCAGCGCAATTTTTCCGTTCAAAAATTTTTCCTTTCCCATGGCTTGTGTGTTTTTTAGGTTTGAGTTTAGGTTGCCTAAATCTATGCAGGCGGTTCAAAAGGGAGACTGATCTTTGTCAAGATTAAAACTGATATTGATCAGTTTCAAGTTTTTTAACGGACCTTTCGGGGTCCGTACTCCGGCAGCGGGCCGGCCGGTGTAGCCCTGCGTTCTGAGAAATCCCTTTCGGGAAAAGTTCAGTCCATGACCGCTTTCCGATCTGCGGCGCGGTACAGCCTGTGCATCACCACGACATGCGGCAGGGTGATGAGGGAGAGTAGGATAAATGCTTCTCCGATCACTACCCCCCGGAAGTACAGGAAGGCGGCAAAGCCCGACACCGCGGCAATTCCGAAGGGGAGGAGCGCCTTGAAAAAATCGCTGCTTGTACCCCCCGAAGATGCTTTGTAGCTGTGCAATTGGTGCTGCAAAGACTGGAGGGCATGCCAAAGGCAAAATACCGTAATGAAGCCGAAAAGCAGCGGGGTGGCCAAATACCAAAGCGTGACCAAAGCAAATTGGAGCAGGTACCGCGCCCGTTCGCTTCGCTCATAGCGAAACAAAGCGGCGATGTAGGCGCCTCCGATGATTGCTGCCGCCGCCCACTTCACCGCTGTGGGCAATACGATGCCCGAGTCGTCATCGAGGCGCAGCATATCGGCAAAAATCGAAGTGGCTTCCTGAAAATGCAAAAGCACCGGAAATACGGTGATCCAAAGCCCCCAAAGAAGCGAGGGGATATGGCGCACGGTGTTGTTTTCAAAATTGCTTTGCCCGAAATGGTGGAAGCTTACAGCAAAAAACACCACGAGCGCAGCCGCCGGCGAGAGCAGCCAAAGGCCCAAATACAGGCCCATTACACCCAAGTACGCGGCAGTGAATACCGCCAGACCGGAGGAGGTGGTGTTTTTGCGGTAGAGGTAATCATTGGCGCCGTGGGGAATACCTATGGTGCACAGCATGATGCCCGCCGCCACGGCCTGCGCACTTTCTCCGGGTGTGAGAAAAAGGAAGAGTGCGATCATTAGAACCTGAACTAGAATCTGAAAGGAAAACAGGGGAGAACGCACATACTTCATCGGCGAAAGAGGTCTTTGGTGAGGGCCTCGAGAAAAAGCGGTATTTGAAGCCTTGAAAATATGGATATTTCTTCCGCCAAGGAGGTTTCTTCATCGAGAAACTTCAGAATTTTCACCGTTTTCTGCGTTTTGAACAAACGCTCAAATATCTCTTTTCCCCGGTGGGGTTTTTCAACCAGGATACGCAGCAAGAGACGGTCGTAAAGCCTGAACCGGCGCTTGCGGTGCATGGTAGGCAGATCAGTGCCCGCTGCCAGTGCGGCAGCCAATCGGCGCGCATAGGCTTCGGTGCGCTTGAAGGCATACCCCGTGGTGGGTTTCAATGCTCCTGCCGGTGTCCCGATGTAAACAATGCGCGTGTCAGCGGGAAGCCGTTTTCGCAGCATGTCAAAACGGGCACTCATGGGAATCGAGGCTGTTTCTTCTTCGATGATCTGATATCCCGTATCGAGGTTCTGCATAAAGTCGCGGATTACGGGCAGGGCATCGTCGGATGCAAGGCATTCAGAACCGAAAGCGGTAAGCTCCACCAATGCCTCCCGCTCGCTGAAGGGCAATACGTAAAGGAACCGGGTGCTGTCGCCCTGAGGTACATCGAAGCGCATCAATGTGGCCGCGGCGGTATCAAAAACGGGGACTTCCGTTTTGATTCTCCTGCCTGAGAAGGATTGTATCAGACCGGGGCTTTCGGGCCGAGGGCCCCCGAGGAAGTCTCTCAGTTCGGGCAAGCCTGTGCGGTCTTTCGGGGGCGCCGAAAGGAATACCCGGCTTGCGGTGTATTCCCTTTCAGAGGTTTTTACGTGCACGGTGCCTTCGATTTCCCGAACAGATTGTACATCCTCCGCGGCACGGGTAATGCGCGAATTTCCGGCGAGCTTGTTTTCCGCGTAAGCGTAAAATTCCGAACTGCGCACGTGAAAGTAACGGTAAGGGGCAATGTGTACCGTTCGTTCGGGAGCGTCCGGGCGCTTGAACGCCTCCCAAATCTCCTCCTGCTTGTGCCCGGGAAAGATCGGCGCTTTCGCCCAATAGCACCAGGTGCGGTCATCACCTTTGGCCGGATCGCGCTCGGAGAGGTGGAGGGTTTTTTCCGCCGTGATGCCCGCGTCTTGCATCGCCATGGCCAGCCACAATCCCGACGCTCCCGCCCCTACAATGGCATAGTCGTAGTGCTGAAGTGCCTTTTCGGTCGGCGCGATGGTGCTTTCTTTGCTCACGATTGGTGTAATGCGGACATACCGCACTGCATAAAAGCAATCGGAACGCCGCTATTGTTCGACTGCGGACGCTAAAAACACAACTCTCATGCATGCGCCCGACGCATTTCCGCGCGCTCGGCCCGCTCAAATCGGAATATGTGATGGGCTGCCCGTCGTGCACCTTTTGAGTAAGCCGCTGAGGGATCTGCGATTCCGGGCCTTTCACTTCTTTTTCCGCAGATAAGGAAACATCAGCGAATAATTGAGTGGACATTTGTATATCAATCAGCTCTTTGCGGGTTTTTGAAATTCATCCGTACCACCACGCCCGCTTTCAGACCGATCATGTGAAGTGCAGAGGCGTATTGCAGGAAGGGATGGTATTCCGTATCGATCCATTCTGCGTTCTCCGGCGCTTCACCGATTTCGGGAATATCTCCGGGAAGGTACGGGGTGCGGCCGAACCGCATGTGAGGCGCAAACGTAAAATCCGCCTCAGCAAAAAAATGGAAGGTGCCGGGATCCAAACCTTTAAAAATTCGGTGCAAGTCTGTGCGAAACCCCGCCCCGGCGGCTGCGGTGAAGTGCAGTCCGTGGCTGTGCCCCGATTCGTACATGATCAATTCGTCATCCACATGCCCGCCGAAAGGGTCCCGAACAGTAATTCTCGTATGCTGCAATGTGAGCCCTGAACGAATAGAAATATAGGGCGTGACGACCCGCTCGGTATAGAGGTCGTAACGCGCGAAAAAGTGGAAAAATACCATGTTTTGGTTCACGCGAAGGGGGGCACGGATGCTGCCTTCACCTGTGGGATAATCGATTTCATTCTTAAATTCCGTTTGCCAAAACGGAGAAACACCGATGCCTAAAGTGAGCGGGCGCCCTTTCATTCTAAAGCCTGCATCCATGTGCAGCGAGTGGATATTCCCGCGAAAATCTCCGAAGTCACCGCCGGGGACTCCCAATGAATAGGCCGGCAAGGTGAGGTCAAGTTCCTGCCCTGACGCAGTAAAGATTGCTGCCGAAAAGACGAAAGCGGACAATAGAAACCGATGAAGGCGGGCTGATAGCATACCTCCAAAATTACACGGATTTTAGGATATCGGAGGGACGGGCGGGCTGCGGGGCCGGTGAATTGCAGGCATACGGATGCCGGTCGCTTCACGGTGCTTACCTTTGCGGCAAACGAATTTGCAGATGATACCATTTTCGCCGCCGCGCATAGACGATAAGATTGTGGATGAAGTGAGCGCGGCCCTCCGCTCGGGTTGGATTACCACCGGCCCGCGTACTAAGCGTTTCGAGCGGGAAATTGCGGCCTATACCCACGCTAAAAAGTCGGTGTGCTTCGGTTCGGCTACAGCGGGCCTCGAGCTTGCCCTGCGCTGGCTCGGGATAGGCCCGGGAGATGAAGTCATCATTCCCGCTTACACTTATTGTGCTACGGCAAATGTGGTATTGCATTGCGGTGCCCGCCCCGTTATGGTCGACTGCGCACCCGGCAGTTTCAATATGGATCCGGCTCAGGTGGCTGCTGCGATGAGCGCGCGCACCAAGGCCGTCATTCCCGTTGATATTGCCGGCTACCCCTGTGATTATGACGCCTTGCGCGCAATTGTAGAATCTCCCGAAGCTGCAAGGGCTTTTCGGCCTTCCGGAAAAATTCAGGAGGCCTTGGGGCGTCCTGCTCTTTTTGCCGATTCCGCCCACGGATTCGGTGCGCGTTACAAGGGCAAAATGCTCGGCTCGGTGGCAGACGGAACGGGTTTTTCTTTTCACGCGGTAAAAAACCTCACGACCGCAGAGGGAGGCGCCTTGTGCTTAAATCTTCCGGATCACTTCGACCATGAAGCGGCGTACGCCTGGCTCACCACGATGAGCCTGCACGGACAAAACAAGGACGCCCTCGCCAAGACGAAAAAAGGCGGTTGGCGCTATGACGTGATTGCCCCCGGTTACAAATGCAATATGACGGATATTCAAGCGGCCATCGGTCTTGTGGAGCTGGAGCGCTATGAAAAAGAGACCCTTCCGCGGAGAAAAGCCGTCTGCATGCGCTACAACCAAGCATTCTCCGGCCGAGAGGACTATCTTCTGCCGGCATTTTCAGAAGGAGAAACTGAGGGCTCTTATCACCTCTATCAGCTCAGAATTGACGGCATTACGGAAGATGAGCGCGATGCGGTAATTGCGGCAATAGCCGAGCGCGACATCGCCGTAAACGTGCACTTCATTCCGCTCCCGATGCTTACCGCTTACAAAGCCGTAGGTGCGCGTATTTCAGATTACCCCGTCGCATATAGCATGTATGCCAATGAGATAAGCTTGCCGGTTTACTACGACCTCACCGATGCCCAAATCGACGAAGTGGTCCGAGCCGTAAGCGCTGCAGTAAAAAAGGTCACGGGCCGTGGCTAAATATATTTTCGACAGATGCGCCTCCCTGCTGGCATTGGCAGTTTTGCTGCCCTTCCTTCTGCTCCTCGCCGTATGGGTGGCACTCGACTCCCCCGGCGGCGCTTTCTTCATTCAGAAGCGTGTGGGTCTGCACGGCAGGACTTTCGGTATGTGGAAATTTCGCACCATGCGGCCCCTTTCGGAAAAATCGGGGAAGCTTACCGTGGGTGAACGCGATCCGCGCATTACGCGCGCCGGCTTTTTTCTGCGCAAGTACAAATTGGATGAACTCCCGCAGCTCTTCAACGTGCTCATCGGCGACATGAGCATTGTGGGTCCGCGACCTGAGGTGCCGGAATATGTGGCCCTTTACAACCCCGAGCAGCTCCCGGTACTGGGTGTAAGACCCGGAATCACCGACTATGCCTCGATTCGCTACTTTAACGAAAGTGAGCTTCTCGCCCGGAGCGATGATCCCCAACGCACCTATATCGAGGAGGTGATGCCGGCAAAACTCGCTCTGAACCTGGACTATATCCGCACACGAAGCTTTCTCGGAGACTTGAAGGTGATCGCAAAGACCTTGCGACGGATGATGGGTTGAAGCAAGCAGCGGGGTTGCAACCGCCCGGAGCGCCGGCCCGATTCCTAAAATCTTTCGAAAAAAAGACCCGCGACAAAGGCCGTCTTGCGGGAAACGGATTTGCGCGGGTCAGGTTGAACGGTTGATCTTTACTCCGGCAGCAGTCAGTACTGCTCGAGCAGGTAGCCGATGATATCGGTACTTGTCACGATGCCGGCGAGTTTTCCTTCCTGCGTTACGGGAAGAGAGTGAAATTTCTCTTTCACAAGCATCTCAGCTACATCACGGATCGGGGTATCGGCGTCGACGGTTTTCGGTTTGTGGGTCATCACCTGATCGATGCTCAGCATATCGAATACCGCTGCATCGCTGTTTTCACCTCCGTCAAAAAGGCTGCCGAAGCTCAGACGCATGATGTCATTCTTACTGATGATGCCGGTGAGATTTTCACCTTCCATCACGGGGATGTGTCGGATTTTGCCTTTTTCGAATTTGGCCTTCACATCCTTAAGGTTGTGCTTATGTCGGTCAACGGTGACAAGTTCCGTGCTCATAATTTTTGATACGGGTTCTCTCTTTTTCATGGTTTTACGGTTCAAAAGGTTCAATTGCGGAAGCCGCAGAGCAAAGTTGAAACTTTCCTACCGCACGGAGGGTGACAATTGTCAGTTTCAAAAATGACATTTATCATACAGTCTGTTGCGCAAGGCCACCGATGATCGGTGTCAGATTTTGGATATCAGGTTGATCAGCAAACGCAAGTCTTCTTTCATCAAGGTGACCATGGCTTCAAACTGATCGAGCATTCCCGCGCGCTCCACGAGTTGTTCTGCGGTGTACCGTCCGCCTTCATTAAAGAAGAGGTCTTCGAGTTTCTGTTTTGCGCGTTCGTTTTTTGCCTCGGATACCGGCCCGAATTCAGCGTATTCCGCACGCATTCTTTCGATGTAGGTGCGTCGGTCTGCCCCCTTTTGCTGCAAGAAGTAGCCCACCACGGGCGGGATGAGGTCACAGTGCGGATCGAGCTCCCACACACACTTTAAGTGGTTGTAGGGGTGCCGGTATTCCGTCTTTTTTTTGTTCAACAAAAGCGCGGTACCGAGAGCTGCCTCCGTGATTCCGACCGAAATGCCGATGATTTCCACCGTATTTTGATCGGCGTTCTCCCCCTGATCGAGCAAGATCGCTCCGGTGGCAATGGCCCCGGCCGCCCCTACCACAATGGCACCCACGGTGAGCTCCTTATCTCGTCGCGATTCTTTGCGCTTCATGAATGTCGCCACCTGTTCGGAGCGCTCTTCCTCACAGTCGATTTGCGCAGAAAGGGCGGAGATTTCCAGAGAGGCCACCTGAATGCGGTCGCCGATGGATTGCTTAAGCTCCAGGATGTCGAGCCGCATCTCGCTGCGCTTGTCTTCTTCATAGGCCTCCTTGAGTGATTTCAGCCTGATGATGTCTTCGGCCGTTCGCGAGGCCACCGCGGCATGGGCGGCCCTTTCGGGCAAAAATTCGAGAAGGGCCTCCCAAGTTTCGGGAGCGGGGGATACTATTTTGTCCTCCTCTTCATAAGGTTTTTCGGCATCGAAAAAGCAATCGCTGCGCGAGAGTTGCGCCCTCAAAAAGCTGTCTTTGGAAGATGAGCAGCCCTGAATGAAAATTGAAAAACAGAAAACCGCGGACAAGACCGCAGCGTTACGTACTGAACGCAAATGACGATGTAAGGCTTTTTCAGGCAAAGCTATAGCGCTGAATTTTTTCCGAAATAATCAACAGGTGGAATCAGCTTGGCATTCAAGCCCGAGGCGGTTTCGGCAGGCATCATTCCACCGTTAATTCAGCCAAATATACAAAACGCCCGAATCGATGCTGCCCTCGGCATTCCTTCCCGACATGAAGATCATTCTCCGATGCATCTCAAAATTCAATCCGCCGGAATGCATGCAGGCTTTTTTCCGCCGGTTGATTCGCTCCTACGCGATGAATGATATGCGCGGTTTTTCTCGGTCAGAAGATGTGTCCAAACCCGAGGAAGGTTTGTGAACCTTCCCTGCTCGCAGCAAAATCAAGACGTATGATGGTACTCTGATTCCAAGCCAGACGTGCGCCTATCCCGGGAGCACCCACCCACTTCTTGAAGTTCATGTCGCTCGGATGATCCCATACGCTGCCCGCATCGTAAAAGAGGTTGGCCCCAAGGTTCATTCGCTGATTCAGAATCCTGAAACTCCAAAAGCGAGTGCGGAGTTCATAGTTCATAAGCAGCACTGTAGGAGCCAGAAAGCGGGCCTCCCTGAAGCCGCGTACCGAGCGGTCGCCTCCGAGTACAAGGATTCCCCCGGCTTCGGCCTGACTGCTGAGATCCCACATCTCGATGAAGTTGATATCATTTCCAAAAATGTAACCAAATGAGGTCATACCAGCGAAGGTTACCCTGTTCTTCCCGCCACTCCATCGCTTCAGGGTTTTGATGTATTGGCCCTGTATCATGAACTTGTGAAAGTCGAATTCAGAGCCCAGCCAGGGCACGGAATACTCATGCGAATACTGCAGGAAAATACCTTCGGAGGGGTCGGGCTCAAAATCGCGGGTATCGTAAATGAGGGCGCCGGCCAGCATGCTGGTAAATTTCCAGCGATCGCTGGCATCTTGAAACCCGGATAGGTTGAATCGATCCCAAGTGCCGTCATTCCGCTCAATGTCTACGAGGGTTTGGTTGTTGATGGCTTCTACTTCTTCACCCTCCCGATCGAAGGCCACCTCAACGGGCCGTCCGTTGTACGAACTGAAATTGGTAAAGAGCATCTCATAGCCGAACATAAGCCTCAATTTTCCGCCGAAAAAGGTGCGCTCTCCCAAGAGGTTGTACAGTTGCTCACGCTGTATCATCTCATTGAAATGGGTGTTAGACCGATAGATGCCGGCCTCGTCCTGCGTGGCAATTTGAAGGTTGTCCTCGTAATCACTTACCCTGCTGAAAGTGCGCATTCTGCCCGTAATCTGATCTGTAAAGCGCAGCGGCTGAAGGGAGTTTCGCCCGATACCCCAGTACTGGGCATTGGGGTCTTCCCAGAGTACGGCATCAGCCCTCAACCTCCACTTGGAGTTGAATATGTAGGGCGCATCATACTGCAGCGCATAGCGAATGCGTCCGTTTTCGAAAATGAAAAACTCCGTGGACACGCGGTGCCTGTAGGGCGTGTACTCAAAGAAAGGATCGTCTTTGTCTTTGTTGATAAAGAGGAAGGCATTTCCTCCGGCTCCGAAACCGCGTATGGGATCAAATTCTACGCGGGGCAGTCCCGTCATAAAGGTTCCCTCGCGCTTTTCTTCGATTTCCCAATCGGGCATGCGCTTGCGCGGGTCGATATCGAAGGGAAGTGTTTTGGTGGGTATTGTGTCTTGGGCCTGCGCCAAGGGGTTCAGCAAAACCACCGAAGCAATGGCAAGCACAGAGAGAAGGAAATTGATTCGCTTCATCATGGTTGAATTTTCATTGGGCGTTCTGATGTTCGCCTTTGATGTGTTTTGAAATGGGGATATTGGAAGACGAAGTGTTTAAACCACAACATAATCCATGCATCTACCAAAAACGAGACAAACCTACGGCTCAGAACTGCTGGCTCACCTTAGAAAGCCTATAGAATACCATTAGAAAACCATTAGAAATAAGGGGGCTTCAGGGGATAATGTGATCGCCTTTTACCTGACAATGCAGTGACGGCCCTTGGCGGCGGCATGGTGCGCTTATTCGCTTTTGTGGAGGAAAGCTCGGGTCAGGGTTTGTCCTGCAAGTCAATGCGCATGGTGGTACCCCCCTTTTCGGATGATACACGGATGTGCCCCTCGTGCAGGTCGATGATCCGTTTGGTAAGCGACAAGCCAATGCCGCTTCCCCTTGCCTTGTCACGGTTTTCGCCGCGGAAAAAAGCCTCAAAAAGCTGTGCGAGGTCTTCCTCAGGAATGCCAGGCCCTCGGTCGCTGAAAGCCATTTCGATGCGGTTTTTCTGAGCCTCGATGCGCACTTCACAGGTTTTATCGGGCGAGAATTTGCAGGCATTGTCCATCACATTTGCAAAGGCTACGCGTAGCAAGTAGGCATTGGCCTTGAGCTGCAAGTTGGCGTCGGGGTCGTGTGCTTCGCTAAAGCCCAAGTCGATGTGATAGTCTGGATTGGCCTGCTTGAGGGCTCCCACAGCTTCCATCATTAGCTCGTCGATGCGCAAAGTTTCAAATGTGATCTGACTGGGGTCGTAGCTGGCTTTCGCCAAATCGAGGAGACCACCCGAGATCCGCGAAAGCCTTCGTGCATCGCCCAGAGCCAGTTGTATGGCCGATTTCAATTCCTCCGTATTGCGCTCGCTATGGAGCGCCAGCTCAAGCTCGGCGATAATGGCCGCCAGTGGGGTGCGCAGCTCGTGGGCCACGTTGTGCACAAAATGTTTTTGCGCATCAAAGCTTTGCTCCAAGCGGTTGAGCATGCCATTGAAGGTGTCGGCCAGTTCGGAGAGCTCGTCGCGGTATGGGCCCGTGTCCAGCCTCAAGTCCATGTTGGTGGCGCTGATGCGCAGGGCTTTTTCGTTCATCCGCCGCACCGGCTCCAAGGCCCTTTTACTGAAAAAGTAACCTCCCAGGCCCAGCACGAGCAATGCTACCAAGCCCGTGATGCCCATGTTGTAGCGCAAGTTGGCCAGCTTGGTAAAGCCATAGTCGTCAAAGGCCGCCGCCGTGATGGCATAGTCGCGGCCATCGTGCGCTACGCGCAGCCCTACCACCTGCCAGTCACCTTCGTAAAAGGCTACCTCTCCCTTTTGGAGGATTTCGGCAATCAATTCAGGATTCTCCTTCACGTAGTCAATGTCTACCGCGTCGTGGTAGAGCAGCTCGAATGGAGGCGCGTAAATGGCTGCTTCTACTTCGTAAATCAGTTCCCGGTTGCTGCGGTAGATATTTTGCAAAAGCTGCTCCGGTACCTTGGCATCGAAGTAGAGGTTGGCTTTGGTGATGGCCTCGCTGCGCAGTAGGCGGTAAAACTCGCGCTCCCTGCTCTGGCTGGCTCCGTAGTACACCACCAGCGCAAAGGCCAGCAAGATGCCTGCGGTGATGAGCCCAAAAAGCAGGGTGAGTCGGCTGCGGAGTTTCACGGCGTACTTTTTTCTTCGCGGAGCATGAAACCCACTCCGGTTTTGGTGTGAATGAGTTTTTGGCCAAAGCCCTTGTCGACTTTCTTACGCAGGTAATTGATGTATACATCGATGAAGTTGGTGCCTGTGTCAAAGTCCATCTCCCACACTTCCCTCGAGATTTCCTCACGGCTCAATACGCGCTCCGGATGTTTGATGAGAAATTCGAGCAGCTTGAATTCTTTTGGCGTAAGCGATACCGCCTGCCCGTCCCGCGATACCTCCATGGTTTTGGTATTGAGCTCCAGATCGGCAAAGCGAAAAAGCTCCTTCTGAGGCGCCACCTCTTGCCTGCGCTTGAGTACCGCACGGATACGTGCCATGAGCTCGCGCATTTCAAATGGTTTTACCAGGTAGTCGTCGGCGCCGGCGTCGAGGCCCTCCACCTTATCGTCGGTAGTGCCAAGGGCGGTGAGCATGATGATTGGGAGCCTGGGCTTGCTGTTTCGTAGGCTTTTGCAAAGGGCCACCCCGTCTTGGCCCGGCAGTACAATGTCGGTAATTACCAGGCCGTATGGATGCTGATCGGCGAGTTTTTGGCCCATCAGTCCGTCGTAGGCATTGCTCACGGTATAGCCTTCTTCTTCCAGCCCGCGCTTGAGGAGCTCGGCTACCCTGGGGTCGTCTTCCACTACGAGGATGCGCATGGCGGGCTTTTTGATTTTGGCGGCAGCTTCTGCGAGATGCCTGCTGTCGGCAAAGGTAGCACGATAGAGCATAGTCCCTGCCTCGTTCGTGTCGGTGATTCAATCGGCCGTGAATCGGTGTTGTCTGCGCGGGGGGTATTTCCCTTTGCGGAAAATCTGTTCCTCCTCTGCGGTGTGCTGTTCTCAGCAGGCTTATCTTTAACGATTTAAATCAAAGCCTGCTATGGATGCTTCCCCGTCGCGTACCTTTCAGAAATTCGGCGATAAGCAGGATGCTTTGATGCTCAAGGAAGCCTTGGAAGCGGCCGGGATGAAAGTCGGTCTTGAGGATGTTTCGCCCTCCGTGGATGTCACCTTTGCGGGAAATACGCACGAACATCAATACCTGCTCAAGCTCCGTCCGGATGATTTTGAGCGCGCCGACGCCGTATTGGAGGAGCAGGCTCAGATCTCTGCCGATAGTCTTTCCGCAGACCATTACTTCCGCGACTTCAGCGACGAAGAGCTTTTCGAACTTTTGGAAAAGTACGATGAGTGGAGCAAGGAAGATCAGATACTTGCGGTGCGACTTCTTCGTGAGCGAGGCCGTGCGCTCAGCGATGAGGACGTGGCCGAAATCAAGGCGGAACGCTTGGCATCCTTGCGCAGACCCGAGGTCGGCAAGCCCTGTGCCGTCACCATCGGTTTCGCGGCAGCTCTTGCCGGGGGCATTATCGGCCTTTTGATGGGTTGGACTTTTTGGAAATCGACAAAAACAGACCCTACAGGCCGGCGCTATCCCCTCTATGACGACCCTACGCGGCGCCGAGGTCGGCTGATTTTTTGGATTTCAGCGGTTACCTCAGCGATATTTGTCGGGCTGTTTTTCCGAAACTTGGGATAGCACAGTTATCCGTCCCGAGGAGCGGCGGTTCTCGGGACGAATCATTGTAAAAAATGCCAACCTTACTTCGGGCCCCGGAGCCGGAAAAGCAGAAACCGAAAAAACCGAAAAAACCCGGATGAATGGGTGAGGCAGGTGCCCGTGATCTCTCCCTTCTCGGTTTGGTTGTGCGGAACAGCGCATCAGTTAAAACTCTACACAGCCGTGCGTTTGTCACGAGACAAAAGGGAGCAAAGGGCAGAATGTAGCGGCCTTTTCCCAAACAGGAAACGGAGCGATTTCAGAAATGGGCCTTCCAAGCTCCCTTTGTTGACAGTATTGCGCAAGCAAGATACGCTCAAGGTCGGCTCAAAAATGCCCGCATAAAAGCCCGCGGATTCGGATCGGTACTGCCCGCTATCATCGTTCGGGTATGCACACCCTTGATGCTTTTCGGCGGCTGTGAGCGGCCGGCTACGGGATGTGTTTGGTTCTCATAGCCCACCACCCAATCGTGTTTTCTGCCCAGAAAGAATCGGATGGACCAATCGAGGATGACCCGCGGGCCCCGGAGCCCCGGCGCAATGTCGGGATGCCAATCCGCCCGGATGTTCAGGTAGGCCGCCGCACCTTGGGCGGCGGCCGGATTTAATACCGCTTCGAGGAGTTCATCCCCCGGCGTTATTTGCCGCAAGCCCGGCTGCCCGGTGAACCACTCGGCCGAGTGTTGGGCCAGGATGGCCAACACCGGAAGCTTTACCGGACTAAGCCTGCGCATCGCGCTCAAAAAGCCCAAACCCTTTCGCGCCTTTTCCAAATAGCCCACCCCGAAGGCCCCGCTCACGGTGAGTACCTTGCTCACCGTGAAGTTCGGAATACGGCCCTTCATGGCCAGAATGTAAGCGACTACCCCGCCGCGGCTGCTGCCCGTAACCGCGACCGGATGCACGAACTTCAGCCCTCCCAGCAGCTTCTTCAGCATCTCGGCATTTGTGAAACCGTCATCGAACACGGTGCGGTGGTCGAAGGCGATGATTTGCTCAAAAATCCCGTCCCGCATTAATTCCGAGAGAAAGGTATCCGGCTCCTGACCGCTGTGGGCAAATAATCCCCCGTAGCTCCCGTGGGTGTCGGTGAAGGTCCCGTGAACGAGGAGGAGGGTCTTTTGCTTGGGGTCGATGTCCCGTGCTTTGATTTCGTGAAAATAATTGCCCCGGACATAAAACTTCAGCAAGCGGTAGCGTTCCGGAACGGCCTCTTCCCGGCCCTTGCCGCGCAATTGTGACGACAGGTTTCTGATGGCCCGCCTTATGAGGCCGGTTGAGGATTCGGTACCCTTCCCGCGCCTGAAGGTGAGCACCTTGATGACGAATCGGGCGCTTTCTTTCCGATCGCTCAGTTTGTGGGTCTTGCCCTTCCCCGCGCCTTTTCTCAGGGCTTCAACCTCCCGAGGGGGCAGCACCGGAAAAAAGTAATCGAGACGGTCGCGGTCGGTGCTGTACGCCGCATCGGTGGGAGCGGGCTGAATGAATTCGATTCCTTCATCGGTCGATATCCCCGCTTTCGAGCCGTAGTCGTAGTACACCAGGGCTCCTTCCGACTTGTTGAGGAAGACCGTAAGCCGGAGTTCCGGGAGTTTGTTGATGTCAAAAGTGTCCGGTTCCCACTTGAAATCCGCTTCGGTCAGATCAATGTAGCGTTCCAACACATGCTCCTTCTTAATTCCTGCGGGTAGGCTGTCGCGGATTTCCTTCACCATTTCGAGGGTAACGCTGTCGGAGCTGTAATTGCCGCGTTTCGAGAACCGTATTTTCCCCTCTGTGTTGAGGGGCTTATTCTCGTGTTTCCGCCCCAGCGTGGCCCAGAGTTCGGGCACTTTTTGGTAGCGCTCGCGCCTCAGTTTGCGTTCCATGCGCCTCCGCTGCCACGGCCGCATTTTGCTGATCTCGGGCCCCAGCGTTACAAAGCGCGGATCCAAGAGCGCCCCGGGCTGCTCGAGGTCGATGATTCCGGTGTGGTGAAGGGTGGGGGAGGGCATGGGTTATTTCTTAAGGGAAGCCCACCTTACCGCTTAAAATGGACCTTGTACCGCTCCACGGCCTCGTCGATGATCTTCAGGGCGGTTTCCTTGCCTTGAAATTCGTTGACCTTGACGGTCTTGTTTTCCAGCTTCTTGTAATCTTCAAAGAAATTGCGGAGCTCGGAGATCAGGTGGTCGGGCAGGTCGTCGATGTCGTTGAGGTGGCCCAGGCTCGGGTCTCCCGACGATACGGCGATGATTTTTTCGTCGTTCTCGCCCTTGTCGATCATTTCCATCATGCCGATCACGCGCGCCGGAACGAGGCAGAGCGGCACCACGTCGATTTTGGAAAATACCAGAATGTCGAGCGGGTCGTTGTCCTCCCCGTAGGTCTGCGGAATGAAGCCGTAATTGGCGGGGTAGTACATCGCTGAGTAGAGCACGCGGTCCAGCATGAGCAATCCGCTGTCTTTGTGCAATTCGTACTTCGCTCTGCTTCCGGCGGGAATTTCGATCACGGCGTTGAATTCTTCTTTGCCCTCTCTCTGAGGAGCTACCTCGTGCCAGGCGTGTTTTTGTCGGTATTCCAAGGGGTGCTGTCTTTGCGGGGATTTCCACCGCTTCCCATGTCGGGCGGGCGGAATCCCCGTGTGGTTTTTGCGAAGCTACGATTTTCGGGCGGGAATCCGTCTTGCGGAACTTGGGGCCTTTTCGCCGGTAGCGCTATTCGGGAGCGGAGAGGAAAAAATCAGTCGGGGTGGCCGGACTCGAACCGGCGGCCTCTACGTCCCGAACGTAGCACGCTACCAACTGCGCCACACCCCGAATGAGGGCGCAAAGATAAGACCTTGCCGAAGAATTGCACAAACTTTTCTCCGCGATTCCCGCCCGTCGTTTTCGCGCGGAGCAGGGGGAGGGGCGGTACTCCGGTTTCCCGGAAAAAGCGACCTTTGCCGGGGGAATTCTCGGACCCGGCGGGGCGGTTTCTTCGCTCCGCGGTGCCGATTTTCGGCGAAAGCCGGCCCCCGATGACACATGACCCTATGAAAGAGCACATCGAGTACATGAGAATGGCGGTGGAAATGGCCCGCCGCGGCATGAATTCTGACGAGGGAGGCCCCTTCGGCGCCGTGGTGGTCAAGGACGGCAAGGTGGTGGGCCGCGGCAATAACCGCGTGACGTCATCCTGCGATCCCACCGCGCATGCCGAGGTAACCGCCATTCGCGATGCCTGCGCCAACCTCAATACCTATCAGCTCACGGGCTGCACCATCTATACTTCCTGCGAACCCTGCCCCATGTGCCTCGGCGCTATCTACTGGGCCCGCCCCGACAAGGTGTACTACGGCAATACCAAGCGCGACGCGGCCGAGATCAACTTCGACGACGATTTCATATACCGCGAGCTCGAACTCCCGATGGAAAAACGCAAAATCCCCTTCATTCCCCTCGGCCGAGAGGAGGCCATTGCCACCTTCCGCGAGTGGGCGGCCAAGGAAGACAAGAAATTGTACTGACCCTGTCCGTTTCTCAATTGAAGCACCTTACGTAGAGTCTGTCCATAAAGTCCATTCTCGGCGTTGCACTTGGATTGAAAACAGTTATTGACTTAAGTCAACTCTTTGTTTTTCAATCCTTCGTGCGCCTTGATAATGAACTTTATGAATCAGACTCTCGACCAAAAGGACAGATTCTACGTAGGGTCTGCTGAAAAGAGCAGACGGTGCGCAGCTGAATAGCATCGGAAGCTTCGCAAAACTGCACGGTTTTCTGCTCTAAGCACTCAAAAGCCATGCAGTTTTACTCCGACAGCAGGTTGTAAATGATTTTCAATCTAAAATTTCGTCGCTTTTCAGCAGACCCTATGTACCTTTGCAGGCCATGATATTACCCATTACGGCATACGGCGACCCCGTGCTCAAGAAGTGCGCGGAAGAAGTGAGTCGGGACAATCCCGATCTCCAAGCCCTCATTGACAATATGTTCGAAACCATGTACGCCGCCAAGGGCGTGGGGCTGGCCGCTCCTCAGGTGGGCCTGGGCATGCGCCTTTTCATTGTGGATGCCTCGCCTTTCGGCGAAGATGAGGAAGACCCCGAGGCCCTGAAGGTGAAAGACTTCAAGGAAGTGTTCATCAATGCGGAGATGGTCGAAGAGACGGGGTCTCCTTGGGTCTTCCGGGAGGGATGCCTCAGCATACCCACGATCCGTGAGGACGTGACCCGTAAAGACCGCATCCGCATCCGCTACTTCGATCGGGATTGGAATGAGAAGGAGGCCGAATTTGACGGGTATGCCGCCAGAATTATCCAACACGAGTACGACCACATCGAAGGAATTCTCTTCACAGATAAGCTCAAGCCTCTGAAAAAAAGGTTTTTGAAAAAAAAGCTGAGCGATATTTCTAAAGGGATCGTGGATGTTGACTACAAAATGAAATTCCCGGTGCCCAAAGTGCGCCGCTAAAAATTACTTTCATGATGCGCATTTTTATGTTCGCCTTGTTCTTCGGAGGTATGGCCCTTGCCGCCGGCTGCGGCAGCGGAAATCAAAGCGACCGAGAAGAAGGATTGATCTCCGATACCGAAAAGCACCGCAGGATGAAGGCAGAGATCGACAGCCTGGAGCAAATCATCTACGACGACGATTTCGCATTTGATCCCGAGATGGTGAGCGATCTTAAGCAGCGTTACGAAAAATTTGCGCAGCGCTTTGGCGGTGATGAAGAGAAAAGTGCTGAATACCTCTACAAGGCAGGAGCCCTTTCGCGGGCGCTGGGTATGCCTACCGAAGGGGTCAAAATCTACCGACGCCTGCTCACCAAGTTCAGCGGATATGCGCGTGCACCCGAAGTGCAGTTTCTTATCGCATTTACCTATGATGAGGACCTCAATGAGAAGGAGCTTGCCGAGGAAGCCTACAACGAAGTGATCAATAAATTTCCGGGCGATCACTGGGCCCTGCAGGCCGAGCGCAGACTGGAAACGCTGTACATGACCGATGAGGAGATGGTCCGCTTCTTTATGGAGCGCAACCGGGTCGAAGATCAGTAACCGGAAGGAACCGAGGCGCGGTACACCTGTATTTCCTTATCAAAATCATTGGGGTCGGTGCGCAGTGCCGTGGTAATGATCAGGTTTTTGCCGCCTACACCTTTGCCGATTTTTTGCAGGCCTGCCGTATCCTTGATCGGTTCAAAAGCGCCTATATAACGCACTTCATCCCCGTCCGCAGCGTAGAGCCTGAATTGCATACCCTCTGCGATAAAACGGGCATGGGTCACTTCAGCATACCAGGCATTATCGGCTTTTCGCCAAAAAAGCCAGCAGGAGGAGCTGTCTGATTCCGACACGGCTTTGATGCGCCGCAGGTCGGGACTTACCAAAAAGGCATTGGTAGTGCGCTGACCGTCCAGTTCCTGCCTGAGCCGATATACCTCTCCCTCAAGCACATCATTTTTTGCCGAAAGGCCTGCCGCACGCGCTGCCAATCCGCGGTTTTCACTGCGCACATAAACGTATCCTACCACGGCGATCAACAGCACGGGCAGCGCGAAGTAAGCCATCCACCGCGGGGTAATCTTCAAGGTGTGTTGAGTTTGGTGAGCACGGACGGGTGAGCGGTATCAGTCATCGTTACATGCGTCTGTTTCTTCCACTTCAAGGGCATCGAGCTCAAAGGTGAAATCCGGTGAGGAAAGTTGCTCTTCCGTAAACTTTTCGGGAATGAAATAAGTCCCCGTAATCCGCCCTACTTTTGATTTGAGCCCTTCGATGCAGTCCGGAGGCATGATGCCCTCTTCCCGAAGGCGCCCCTCGTAATAAAACATCAGGTTGAAGCTGTAGTTCTTGGGGGTGCGGTCATTGTTTTGAATGCCGATGAGCAGGGCCTTCTTCCGGTTTCCGTCAGCATCACGTGCTTTACCCCATTTGCTTGAAATCACGAGACCATCCTTCCGAATGATCTCTGTATAGCCGCGCTGCGCAAATGTCGCGGCGGAAAAGGTCAAAAGCGCAAACGGGCGAAAAAGTGTGCGAAAGTTCATGTAAGAAGGGTTTCTGCGAAGTTCGCAATTCCCCGGAATTTCTGAATACCGAATGCTTGTTAAAAAATACAACCCTTCAAGGCACTTGTGCGTCATGATAATGGTTTATTTTACAGATCGAATCAAGGGCCAAAAATCGAAATACGGCCCTGCAACAGAGAAGCGTGATGTACCGATTATTGACTCTTTTTGCCCTGATGTTTTCAGCAGCGGTTTTCGCACAACCCAAATCCGACGCGGAAGCCGATTCCCTTCCTGCGCTTAACGTGTTTATTCCGAATGCTTTCTCTCCGAATGCAGACGGGTTCAACGACTTTTGGCGGCCCGTGATTGACGGACGTAATATCGAAACCTATGATCTCGTGATTTTGAACAGAAACGGATCTGAGGTATTCCGCACGGAAGACCCCCGCGAAGGTTGGAACGGATCCGTAAGGGGCGGCGGCTTCGCTACCTCCCCCTCCGTTTTCATGTACTACATCAATATGCGTACCGAAGGCGACCCCGAAAATTACGTGTATAAGGGCCACATCACCGTAGTGAGGTAAACGCGGCAGCACATGCTGCTATTTCCGTCCGAAAATGCGGTGGACCAATGGCTCAAGCCTCTCGGTCGTAGTACAGCTTGTAGAATTTCCTTCCGTCCCCGTCTCGGCCCTGTTCGATCATACTGCGGTCCCCGTGAATGTAAACGTGGAAATTTTTGTCCAACTTAAGCACGCTTCGGTACACCTTCCCGTATTTTTTCACGGCGTGCGCCGAAATATCAATGACCTCCGAATCCTGTATTTCTCCCTGATTTTCGCCGGCTCCTTTGCCTGTAAATTTGCGGTAAGCGTCGATAAGTTCGGGCTCATGAAAAACGGTCTCCTCAAATTCCCTCCGATCAAATTGCTCTTTCTCCCGAAAGTAGGCCGCCGACTTATTGAGCAGGTCAATCTGTCCGGCGCGGTTTACGCCGTGCTCCGCCGCGGCAGTCTCGGCCACGAATAGTTTTGTCTCGTTCATCAGCGCTCTGGTCTGATAGAAACTGTCTACGCAGGGCGTTATGCGCAAGAAGCTGTCTGTCCAGTATTGTGCCTGACGGTCGCGGTTCGTGCGGTCCGTAACCAGCACGCGGTATCCGTCATTTCCTTCAGCATTGAATACGATACACCCTTTGTCCAATTTGTCCGGCGATATACCCGCCTCGGCATCCACGTGCAGCCCGTCCTTCCGCTCCGTGGTTTTCAGGAATTTCTGTTTTCCTTCGGCTTTGAAGATACCCACGGCCTTTGCGGGTACTTCATTGATTACCGCATTGGAAAGGTAGGCCACAAAGAAATCTCCGGACTTGATGTTCGGATGGTCTGAGAGATCACGCAGATGCTTGACCATGTGTACTGAATTGATCAGCAGCCGCTCGGGGTCATTAAAAATATCGCGGCAATACTGAAAAACGGGATTCATTTCAAAATCATCGTTGGTGAAGGTGAATTTGAAAAATTCCGGGGTGGTAAAAGGTTTGAGAAAGTACCGGTGCAGAAGCTCTCCCGCATTTCCGGTATGCACAGGGATTTCCCTTTCGGAAATAATGACGGAACCGTCGTCGTGCTTGCTGCCTACACGATGTGCTACAGCTTTCTCAAGGGCGGTGAGGGATAGGTTCATCGTTGCTTGCATTGTCGTTCGGATTTAGATCATTCCGTTGCCGCGAAGTTAGGGAAAGGCGCGTCCCGGTCACACCTTTGCCATTTTCGAAATTGTGCAGAGCAGTGCGCTCACACCGCGCTAACCTTCGCCCTCAGCGAATTGCCGGAAGGGACCAGTTGAACTTTACCGCCAAGGTACGTGCTGTGATGATGGACAGTACTACCACGGCCATGGAAATCTGCTGTGCCACCCCGGCCGAGAGCAGTGCCACGTACAGAAATCCTCCCGCTACGCAGTTAAAGGCGTAGATCGTTCCGCCGAAGATCAGCGGGATGCTCCCGCAGAGCAAGTCCCGAATCACACCCCCGAATACCGCCGAGACCGTTCCCATGATGACCGCCGTAAGCGGATTGAGGCCCATCTCGAAGGCGCGCTCCATGCCCAGTACCGTGAACAGGCCCAAGCCGATGGTGTCAAAAAGAAAAAGCGCCCGCTTCAGCTTCAGAATGCTGTTCAGAAAGAAAAAACTCATGACCACCGCAGCTGCTATAGTGATCACGATATTGGTATCGGTGAGCCAAGTGACCGGTTCTACGCCGATCATCATGTCGCGCACGGTACCTCCGCCTACAGCCGTGACAAAGGCGATGATAATGACGCCCATCAGGTCGAAACGCTTGTCGTAAGCCGTGGACACGCCACTGATGGCAAAAGTGAAAGTTCCTGCAATTTCCAAAACATAAACGGTGTCGATCAGGGGAAATTCCATCTCCGATTTTTTCGCAAAGGTAAGCAGCAACGGACCGATTAAGCGCTTCGCAGAGGACGCTCCGGCATCTGTCCGGCATTTTAGCGCTGTTTTAGCTATCTTTACAACTTTAACCTTTTTCAATTAACCGAGAGAACGCATGATGCGAAGATTAAATTTGCTTACAATTTTGACGGTAGCGGCTGTGTCCGTGAGTCTGTCTTTGTCGGCCCAAACCCTTACGGAAGAGGAGTTTTTGCCGAAGTACCCTACCGCTTCTGAGCGAAATTTTATGGAGATGAAGGCCGCTCAATTGGCCGAAGCGCTCAAAAATCGAGGGCCGCTTTCGGCAGCTGAGCGCAATGCGGGAAGCTGCGAAGACAATTGCGGCGGACAGGCGCCGGCAGGCTGCTGGTGCGATGATTTGTGCTCCTTTTACGGAGATTGTTGTGATGACTTCGAAGACTTCTGTCTTGTCGTGCCTGATGAAGTCCCCGAAGGACTGGTGGTGCCGGGGGAGTTTGAAGAATCTCAAGCGGTCATTTTGCGCTGGCCTTATTCCTCTGTAGGAGCTGCCAGAACCAGGCTCTATGCCGAATTGATCGATGCCGTTCAGCAAGAAGTGCCGGCCTGGATATTTATCAACAATGCAAGCGACTCCGTGGGCGTGAAGAATGCCCTGAACAATTACGGAGTGACGCTGCAAAACTACTCGTTTATGGTCAAGCAGACCAATTCTATATGGGCGCGCGACTACGGGCCCTGGGGCTTCTACTACGGAGAAAACGACGAGCTTGCTTTCATAGATATGCAGTATTATCCCTCACGGCCGCTTGACAATGCAGTACCTGCTTGGTTGGCTGATCAGATGGGAATTGAGGTGTACACCTCTGATATGTACGACGAAGGCGGAAACCTGATGGTTGACGGGTTCGGTCGTGCTTTTCACAGTACGGGAACTTTCCAGCGCAATGCGAGCGGAAACGGCTGGTCGGAGGAGTTTACCAGAGAAACGCACCAAGCCCTGTTCAATACCGTCAGTGCAGTGGAGGCCGACCGGCTTCAATGCGACGGAGGTACGGGCCACATCGACATGTATGCCAAGCTTATTGACGAGCAGACCCTCATCGTGACGGAATACCCGGATGTGGTGACGGCATCAGACCGGGTGCGCATCGAGAACAACGTGGCCCTTTTCGAAGCCGAAGAGACAGAATTCGGAGGCAATTTCGTCGTGGAACGCCTGCCCATGCCTTTGCGAAATGACGGTTCTTACAGTACCTCTTGCAGTCAAATCAATGCCGATGCCCGCGGATTTGTGAACGGTCTTTTGGTGAACAAAACTTTTATCGTACCGATTTACTCCAATGAAAGCAGCCCCCAAACCAACCGAGATTGGGATGAGGCAGCGCTGGATATGGTACGCGAACTTATGCCGGGCTATAATGTGGTAGGTATTGACGCGCGATCGCTTACACCTTCCGGCGGAGCCATTCACTGTGTCACAATGCAAATCCCCACGGACAACCCCATGCGCTTCAAGCATGACCGCATCACCGGGCTGCAGCCCGCATTGCCCGCCTATACTTTTGATGCTGAAATCACCAACAAAAGCGGCATTGCTGAAGCGGCCCTGTACTGGCGTCTCAAAGGCGAAAGCGACTGGAGTCAGGTTGCTATGTCGGGAAGCGGAAGCAACTTCACCGCCGATCTTGAGAACCCCGGTTTTACGGTAAGTGATACGGTGGAATACTACATTGCTGCCGAATCCAACAACGGAAAAACCTCTGCCAAACCTTACGTTGCCCCCGACGGATATTTCACTTTCTACTTTGAAGAAGATTACGATACCGATGAAGAATGCGAGATACCCGATGGGCTCTTCACCACCAATATTACTGCCACAGGAGTGACTTTGAACTGGACTCCCGTGCCCGGCGCCGACGGATACACCATTCGCGGATCACGCGTAGGAAGCAGCTCGATACAAACGGTCAATATCAGCAACGGAAATGCTTCCTCCAGAACAGTCAATGTTTTGGATCCGGGATTGGATTATTACTGGCAAATTCGAACCAACTGTGAGGAAGGAGCGCACTCGGATTGGTCCGAATCCGACTTTTTCACCAGTGCATGTACCGCACCTGTCGGATTGACCGCCGGCAACATAAGCGCTTCCTCTGCACTACTTTCTTGGGATGAAGTGCCCCAATCCTTCGGCTATCAATTGCGCGGAAAGCGCGTAACGGGAAGCGGATTTATTACCATCAATATCGCTCCCGGAAATACTTCTCAAAATACCGGAAACCAACTGGACCCGCTCACCCAATACGAGTGGAATGTGCGGGCTTACTGCGATGCCGCGCAGAACTCAACCTCGCCTTGGTCTGAGACGTCTTTCTTTACCACACCCGGATCGGGGATGACAGGTACTCCGGAAGGAGAGCTCGACCTTACGGTATTTCCGAACCCGAACGAAGGCGGAATTCTCTATCTCAAGGCCGACGGGCCTGATACTGATTTTGCAGTCATCGTTCGCGATGTGACGGGCAGAGAGATTTTCAAAAGGCAATTTCCTGCGCACAATGCAGGAGGTGTTATCGAAGCAGATCTCGGGCGTACGTCCTCCGGCGTTTACCTGGTTCAACTCATCAGCGGCGACCGTCAAATTACCCGAAAATTAATTGTGAAATAGAAATCATAGCGCTAGTTCACGCAAAATCCCCGAAGCAGCCCTGCTTCGGGGATTTTTGTTCGGTTACCCGGAAAGGCGGGGAGGGCCCCTGAAAACCGAGATTCCCGTATAGATGCGCTTCAGCCCGTATCACCTTCATGCAGATGCAAACAGGTGCTGTCTGCGGATTCCGGGCTCAGCGTTTGATGAGCTTTCTGACTCCGTAAGAACGGTCGCTGAATACTGCGCGAATCAAATAGACACCCGCGGGTAAATCCGAAACGTCAAAGCTTCCCGAGTCAAACGGCAATTGCAGTTTCACCGCTTTTCCGCTGACATTCGTCATTTCGACGGCGGAAATTTCAAGGTCTGATCGCAGGTTGATCCTTCCCGCAGCAGGATTGGGAAAGATCTCAAAATCTCTTTCGGACCGATTTTCGGTACCCATGAGACCTTCGATCGTCACTTCGAAAAGTGCCTCGCAAAGATTGGCGTCTCTGAGCAAAATCAGGTAAGTCCCGCTGCTGAGGTCAGTCATATTATTTTCGGCGGGCGCTCCGTTTTTGAAAATTTCATAAGGCGGCGTGCCGCCGAAAGGCGAAATGAAAATAAAGCCGTCTCCGCCTTCAATTTCGTTTTGTGAAAAAACGGCCGCGTCCAAGGCCGCAGGTGCAGTTAGCGTAATGCTCTCCGTCGTGCTGCAGCCGTTGACATCAGTAAAAATAAAGGGGTAAGTGCCGGCCGCCAGACTGTCGGGAACATTGTCTGCGGAGTCTGACATCCAAATAAGCGTGTCGGCGGGTACACCGGTCAAATTGGTGATTTCAACCGCGCCGTCGGCACTGTCATGGCAAGAAGGGGCCGACAGCTCTATGCTCAGTACCGGTGTAGGTGCCACCGTCAATTCGAAGGTATCCGTCGCAGCGATGCCGTATGCATTGGTCAGTGTTACTGCGTAGCTGCCGGCGTCAAAGGCGGTGACGCTTGATGTCGTATCACCCGTGCTCCACAAAAAGGCGCCGCCCCCCGAAGCTGTCAAAACAATTGAATCTCCCGCGCAAATCACATTTGTCTCCGCCTCGATAGCTGTTGAGAAGGTTTCCCCTTCCGTAAAGTGGTGGATCGTGTCGAGTGCCAAACCGTAGTAGGTGTCGGTATGTCCGCTCGCGTAAGTAACACTTACAGAATCGGCCGGGGCATCATTTTCGCCCATGCCGAAGGTAAGTGTTCGGGAGTCCTGACCCTTAAAGTTTTCTCCGCAAAGGGTGTATTTCACATAAGTCTGACCTCCCCGATATAATCTTACCCAGGTACCTACGGCGAATCGATTGGATACGGTTCCCTCGAGGGTGAATTTGATGTAGTGGTTGTTGCCCCCCGTGTTGTGCATGAGCAGGGGCTGCTGCCCTGCATTGTGCACCACAATGTCTTCATAGCCGTCATGGTCAAAATCTGCCTTAGCACAGGTGTAGCTGCTGCGGGCCGGTGCTTCCAGCAGTTGGGGCACAAAGGAAAATGTGCTGTCCCCGTTGTTTCTGAAAAGGCGGTTGGGGAGGGGATCACTGGTTGTAAAAAAGAGGTCTTGAAGGGTATTGTTGTCCATGTCGACCCATACGGCTCCCCAAGTAATCATGGGGCCTGTGATGCCGGCTTCTTGGGCCACTTCGGTGAAAGTCTCGTCCCCGTTGTTCAGTAAGAGCAGGGGCGGCATATTAATGTCGCTTCCTCCGTTGCTCATGAAAATGTCGAGGTATCCGTCATTGTCGAAATCGCCCACGGTGGCCGACATGGGATCATTAAAAGGAAAGCCCACTTGAGCACTTTCTGTGATGTCGGTAAATGTCCCGTCTCCGTTGTTTTTGTAAAGTGAGTTGCCCGGCATTCTGTCGTTGATCACGAAGAGATCCGGCAGGCCGTTGTTGTTAAGGTCTGCCCAAACTCCCATGAATGAGGGCTTCAGCCCGTCACCGACACCCGCCTCCGTCGTGACGTCCGTGAAGGTGCCGTCTCCGTTGTTGTGCAGGAGCACATTGAAACTGCCTCCTGAAGTTTGCGGCGCGTAGTAGCGACACATGTAAATGTCGAGGTATCCGTCGAGGTCGTAATCCCCGAAGGTCACGCCGTAATTTTCCGCCGGGGTGAGCGGTAATCCGGCTTCTACCGTGACATCTTCAAAGGTGAAGCCGCCGAGATTTCTGAAAAGTCGGTTCACTCCCCCGCGTACGGACATCAGCAGGTCGAGTTCCCCGTCGTTGTCATAGTCGCCCCACAGCACTTGTAGGGTTCCGGGCGGACAAAAGACGGGGGAAGGAATCTTCGTGAAGCTTCCCTGCTCATTGATAAACACGCGCAGAGAATCATTGGGGTTTACAATAGCCACATCGTCCCACCCGTCACCGTTGAGGTCAGTGAATGTGACTCCGTTGCCGAAACCTGATGCGGAATTGCCGGCTGACAAGCCGGATTCGGGACCGATATCAACAAATTGCTGCCCGCTCGCTCCGAAAGCCGAAAGAAGAAGCAAGAATATAAGAAAAGGGCTGAATACCCTTGCGGCTGAAAATCGGGGCAAACAGAAAAAAGTTGATGCAGCGCGCATTTTGGCAAGCAAGATCTTAGTGTCGTGAGCGGTAGGAGAAATACGAACTAAAGACGGGGTTTTTGGCAAAAGTTGGCTTTTTTACGGCAAACAAATCTCGAAAATGAAATTCTCGGCATAACAAAAGGTGAAGGGCTGCTAAACGTCCGGTTGCCTCGTCGGATGCGGCAATCTGTTTTTAAAGGGGATTATTTTCCCGTGCGCAAAATTTTGGACCTTAACCTTGAACCGTCGGTGAAGAGAATATCTGCAATGTAGAGGCCGGGGGGTGCTACTGACAAATCCAAACTGTGGTCCGTAAGCACATGCACAGGCAGTTGCCGACCGGCAGGATCTGAGAGCCCAATGTGTCTGATTGTTTTTGTGCCCTTCAGTCGGGTAATTCCGGTGGTGGGATTGGGGTAGAAATACGGGGTTTCGTTTTGAAATCCTTCCGCGGACAGCAGGCTGTTGATGACGGCGGTTTCCTCTTTTGTACACCCGTTGGTATCTTCTGCGGTAATGGTATAGACCCCTCCGCTCAGGTTGATGGTGAGCGGTTCGGTTTCGGCACCGTTCAGCATGAATGAATACGGCGGGGTGCCTCCGAATGCGGTAATCAGTATACTGCCGTCATTGCCGTTGATCTCGTCGGTCGTAAAAAAGAATAGTATTAATTCCGATGGTTGGTTCAGGGCGAAGGTTCCCGAGGCTTGGCAGCCGTTGATGTCGGTGACTTCATAGGGGTAAGTTCCGGCGGGTATCGCGGTCGCTGCGCTGTCGATATGCTCTCCGTCCCAGAGGAAAGTTGCGATCTCCGGTCCTGACTGATTTTCGGGGATTACCATGCCTGTGGCTTCGCCGAAGCAGGCGGGCATCACAGCAGTAAATGAAATGTCGGGGGCAGGGTATGTGTTCACGGTGACGGAATCGGTCACCGAAATACCGTATGCATTGGTCACAGTTACTTCGTATTCTCCTGCATCATATACCGTGATTTCCGGCAGGGTATCGCCTGTGCTCCAGAGGTAGCTGTGGTGTTCTCCCGCATGAAGCACCACTGAATCTCCCGCGCAGAAGGAAAGCGGCCCCCCCGCTGTGATTTCCGCAGCATACGTTTCTCCCTCCGTAAGGTAATGCGTTGTTCCCAAAGAGGGTTCGGGATAGACATCTCGATGTCCGCTCGGATATTCAACGGTCAGGGAATCGGGTGCGGTGCCGTAAGTCCCGAACCCGAAGATTACTGTTTTCGAATCTTGGCTGATGAAATTTTCACCGCAGGTGGTGTAGTGGTGATAGGTTTCCGAACCGCGGTAAACGCGAATCCAAGCTCCCGCCGCCTCTCGATTCGACACTGTACCGGTAAGGTTGACCTTCAGAAAATGGTTTGCCCCTCCGGTATTTTCATAAAAACCCGGCTGGGCGGGTATCACATTGTGAAAAGCAATATCAGCATAGCCATCGTCGTTGTAATCACCTTTAGCACAAGAATATGCGGGTTTGTAAGGTGGGGATTGAGCATCGTTTATCTGTTGAAAAGTTTCTCCGCCCTGATTGAAATAGAAGTAGTTCTGGACATTGCCTGCCGCAGTGTAGAAAAGGTCGCGCCACCCGTCGTTGTCAAAGTCGGCCCAGAGTCCGCCCCAGGTAATTGTGGTGCCGGAAATGCCCATCGGCTGCGCATTTTCTGTAAAAGTCAGGTCGCCGTTATTGGTCAAGAGCAAGGGCGGCATGCCTACGTTCTCTCCGTTATTTGACATAAAAATGTCAATCAGCCCGTTGTTGTTGTAATCGGCAGGCGATGCACTCATGGGGTCGTTGAAAGGGAAACCCGTTCCCGAAGTCCATGTAATGTCTGTAAAGGTCCCGTCTCCGTTATTCAGGTACATGGAGTTTGCAGGATCGCGGTCGTTGATCACGAAGAGGTCGGGCCATAAATCGTTATTGATGTCGATCCATATACCCATAAACGAGGCCTTATTGCCGTCTGCGACACCTGCAATTTCTGTTGTTTCGGTGAAAGTTCCGTCTCCGTTATTTTTAAAGAGGGCGTTTTCTTTGACTTGAAATGAAGGGTCGGGGCTGTACCTGCAGAGGTAGAGATCAAGGTGTCCGTCTCGGTCGTAATCTCCGAAGGAAGCGCCGTAACAGTAGTCACTTGTAAGCGGAAGTCCCGCCTCGGCAGTGAAATCTTCAAATTCGAAATTTCCGTTGTTCCGGTACAGTCTGCTCACGCCTCCGAATAGGGTAATGAAGAGGTCGTCGTCTCCGTCGTTGTCGTAGTCTACCCAAATGGCGTGAAGCGCCCCGGGCGGGCAAACCACGGTTTCGGGACCCGGTACGAAGCCGTTTCCCGTGCTTAAGTATGTGTGCAGCATTGCATTGCCCCTTACGAATGTGAGGTCATCCAGCCCGTCACCGTTAATGTCTCTGAAGCTCAATCCATCGCCGTAATAGTGGCCTTGCCCTGAAATTTCAAACCCGAGATCACTGCCGATTTCGTTAAATCCTTGAGCGCAAACCGGAGAAGTGAGGCAGAAGACCAGGAGGAGCCCCATGAAGACGCTCAAGACCTTTTTTCGTTCGGCGGTAAAACGGAAGGGGCGCGATCTCCGCTGATTGCGGCATTCGGCGGGGTGGTCCTTCTGTAATAGTTGAGCGGGGGAATATATGGAATGAAGCACGCGGCGGATTTCAGATAGGTTAGTCCGCGTCCGGGAAGAACGCTGTATGTCAGACGTTGATTGTTAGAAAGGTTGCCGATTTTTTGCGACGGATGCGCAGAAAATCCTGATGGCAGCACCAATGCGTCAATCCCGATCTCTGCGTCGCCTGTTGCGGTTTCTCCGCCGCATCAGGAAGAGCCATGCTACAAGAATAAAGATGAGGGCAATGACCATATAAAGATAACCCGGTTCATCCAAAATGTGAACACTGTCATCCGTTGTACCCTGATCAATATGTGTGGGCGTTTGACCGCTGAGCAGCCCCGCAGCTCCCGTTAGTATGAATGTTGTGACCAAAACGAGGAATTCTTTCATATTCCCGAAGATATAAATTTCTCATCCGTTCGTCTGCCGAACTTCTGAATTTTACCTGAGTAACCTGTTGCAAAACCGATCGGAAATCCGGGAATGCCTCATGGCACCTTCACGAATTTTTTTTCGACAACGGTTTCCCTGTCTGTGATTCTGATCAAATAGAAACCCGCTTCGAGGGCGGACACATCAAGGCGGTCGGCATAAGGCCTCTGAAAGACCATTCTGCCCTGCATATCAAAGACTGCAGCGACAGCCGCGGCTTTGGGTCGTGTCACGAACTCAAAATTCAGCACATCTTTTGTGGGATTTGGGTACAGGAGGAAGCCCTCTTTGATGAGGTCATCGGTGTGCACGATTTCTTCTTCTTCTTCCGCATCACCTTCCGTAAGGATGTGGAAGGTGTTAATTTCAAGGTTGGTGTGTACGTCGACATTTCCCGTCGGCCATTTGATAATGAGGCTGTCGAGTACGGTTTCTTCACCAAGCCCGAAATGTACGTTCAGGGTATGCATAAATCTGAAGCCCACGCCGCTCTGTACGTCCCTGATCTGTGTGCCGGAAGGGGTGTGCACCTCCACGCGCGCACCTATTCCGTTGAGGTTGCTTTCGACGCCTACGGTATTGATTTTTATCCAATTGTTGTCGTTTCCGGTGTTGAAGTGGATATTGCCCTGGTTGCCGATGTCGAGAAAACCGTCGTTGTTCATATCACCCACGGGCCCGTTGGTGACGCCGTCAAAAGTGAAGAGTTCGAAAGTGCCGTCACCTTTGTTCATCATAAATCGGCCGCTGCCGCCCAGCACATCGATCAGCCCGTCATTGTCAAAATCGTAGGCCACCCACTCAATACCCGTAGCAGAAAGGTTGTCAAATCCGCTGCCCTCCGTCTCATCGGTGAAAGTGCCGTCTCCGTTGTTCATCATCAGCTTATGGCCACCCTGCGCAAAGGAGCTTGCACCGACCAAGACGTCCATATATCCGTCATTGTTGAAGTCACCCCAAGCGGACGACCATGTTTGTACATTGTCATAAAGTCCGGCCTCCTCGCTTACTTCCGTGAAGGTGCCGTCCCCGTTATTTTTGAAGAGTTGATTGTAATTTGCCAAACTCGCTCCGCCGCGGCACTTCGCAATAAAGAGGTCAGAAAGCCCGTCATTGTCATAATCTACCCAGATGGATCCGTAGTTCCCGCCGTCCGGTACATCACTAAGGCCGCCCTGAAAGAAGTCCAGATCCACCCCGTTATTGATGTAGTACACATTTGGCTGCACGTCGTGGCATACAAAGGCATCCAGGCGACCGTCATTATTCAGGTCAATGAAGTTAGAGCGCTGGGAGAAAACGTAGTCGGGCGTATGCCATTCGGTAAAGTCGCCACCGTCTTCGCCGCGGTACATGAAGCTCACTCCGGAGCCTCCGCCGTAGAGGAGGTCATTGTATCCGTCGGCATTGAGGTCTCCTGCCGCAATACTCCACACGTAGGGGAAAGTGGCAGGCTCGGAAGCTACGGCGACCGTCTCGAATGCCCCGCTCTCAGACTGAAGTGACATAAAAACAGCTGTAGGAGAGACATCCAAAGCGTCGTCCAAATGGTCGCCGTTCATATCGACGATACCCAAGGTGCGCGACCAGGAGGGGAGTGCCACGGTATTAAAGTTGAATGGAGCCTCGGGCGTAACGGGAATTTCGGAAGTACTCAGAAGAGCGATAAAGCCGCTGTCGTCCCATCGGTCATCAAATGCGATGTAATAACTTGTGCCTTCTGTCCCCGTCCAGCTCACCTCGGCCAGGAAACCTGTACCGGAGTCATCATCACCCGCCGTGCAGACCAAATCTCCGCACTCTCCGGTGTAGATATGCACCCGCGTATCGATTCCCGTATTTTCGGGCAGTGAGGTGGTAAGGGTGATTTCAGCATCACTTTCGGGAGTGAAAAGATACCACATGCCTCCGCTTGCTCCGGCGCCGTTTTGGGCGCAAATCGGAAGCGGAATTTCTTCGCCGAGGATGCCTTCTACGGTAATCATTCCCGTTGAAACTTCTACTGCTTCGGCGCAGGTATTTTGCCCGAAAGAGGCCAAGAGAGATGCAAAAAAGAACAGGGCGGTAAAGGTGGATTTCATGATGGATTGGTTTTGGTGTCGGTTTTACTCACAGGTTTCTTCGAGTGTGTTTATGTAAGCTTCCAGCAATGCGAGGCCTTCCTCGTGCACCACGGTTCTTCCGAGCAGGGGCATTCTGAGGCTTTCTTCCGTGGTGGCCATGCGGTGGTGCATCACCGAGCGGTTTACATTCCCCGGTGCGATGATGCGGATAAGAGCGGCATTGATCCATTCGTCGGGTTCTACGCATACACCGAGGTTCTCGAGTGATGTGGTTTCGTTCCAAGCGAGCCGAATGGGTCGGTAATCACAATGGCTCCCTTCCAGATGGCAGCTCGAGCAGTTGACATCGAGGTAAGAGCGCACCCTTTCGGAAATAAGGGCGTCGGGATCGTCCCAACCCGCCAGTCGGTTTATTTCGGAAGGAATATTTCCGTGCAGGTATCCCGTTTCCTGCCATTTGAGAAGCTGATTTTTTACACCGTCCTTGTAGGCATAAGCCTTATCGAGGTTTTGAGGTTTGGGACCGAGCGGCATGGCTGTGGTTCCTGTTTTGTGGCATGTAAAGCATTCGCCTTCCGCGGGAATACGGTAGTTCGTACCCATCTCTTCCGCACCGTTCTGTAGCCAGCTGATGTCCATATAGCTTCCGCTCAAATCCAAATGGGCCTCAGTTTGGTCCTCGTTCCAAACATATTCGGCAAAATGCCATTCCCCGTCAATTTTGTACATCAGCCGGGTTTCTATGATACGCGGTTCACCTGAAGGTAGGGCCTGAGGGTAGTAAAAGTTTTTGATCAGCACGGTGCCGTCGTCGAAGTTCAGAGCGAGGTGATCTTCGTTGTATGAAGCTGCACTCCCCGGAGCCATCCAAACGAAACGCTTTTTTTCGGCGTAATCCGAAAAAAGCGGAGTGATTAAGTCGTAAGGCAATACATCTTCTGCAGGTTCCAGTGCCTTCAGCTCTCCGGTGAAAAAGCCGTACTCGGAAAGCGATGCGTACGGCACTTCGTCCGGTAAAAAATGAACGGGGCTCTCCGCACCTTCCTCAGGCCCCGGCAAGGTCGGCGCTTCGTCATCAGACTTGCACATGGCAAGTGTGAAAACAGCAGCAAGCAAGAAGATGCGCGAAAGTGACTTCATGGGCCGGTACCCTGTTGAGTGAAACTTGACGCAAGATAACAATAATCAGTTGCCTCGAGAAGCGTAAGGATTGTCTGCGAAAGTCGGCAAGTCTCAGTTTTTCGCCACAACCGCGCGGGCCGCATCGTAATCGTTGTCAATTTTTACGGCCTTTTTTTCCTTTTCGGCAAATGCGCGCAACCGCTCCGGCATTTCGGGCAGCTTTCCTACAGCCGCCTCCGTGACTTCCGAGAATTTTGCGGGGTGGGCCGTTTCAAGGACTACCCCGACTGAAGATGAATCCTTGCCGAGATAGGCTTTCAATACTTCGTAGCCCACAGCTCCGTGGGGATCCAAGAGATATCCCGTGCGGCGGTACACTTCATCCATGGCCGCCTTGGTAGATGCATCACTGACGCCCGCGGCCCCGAGGAACGGTACGAAATCTTCGGGATTGTTTCCGAACATATTCCGCATCCTTTCAAAATTGCTCGGAGCACCCACATCCATGGCATTGCTCACGGTGGCCACTGAGGGCCGCGGTCGATAGGTGCCCGTGCGCATAAATTCGGGAACTACGTCATTGGCATTGGTTGCCGCCAGAAACTTGCTGACGGGCAATCCGAGTTTTTTCGCCATCAGGCCCGCAGTGAGGTTTCCGAAATTTCCGCTGGGTACACAGACGGTCAGGGGTTTGCCGAGGCTTTTGAGTTGAGCGTACAGCTGAAAGTAGTAGAACGATTGAGGGATGAGCCGCGCAATATTGATGCTGTTGGCCGAGGTGATGCGCTGCTTTGCAGTCAGCTCGCTGTCGTTGAGCATACGTTTTGCCAGTGCCTGACAGTCGTCGAAAGCGCCCTTCACTTCAATGGCGGTAATGTTTCCGCCCCAGGTGGTAAGCTGCTTTTCCTGAATGGGGCTTACGCGGCCCTCGGGGTAGAGAATGAAAACTTCAATGCCCGGCACACCGAAAAATCCCGCAGCTACAGCACCTCCCGTATCTCCCGAAGTGGCTACCACTACTTTAATTTTTTGGTTTTCCGTTTCCGCAAAATGGCCCAGCAGCCTTGCCGTGAATCTTGCGCCTACGTCTTTAAAAGCCAGTGTGGGCCCGTGAAAGAGCTCCAGACTGTAGATTCCGGGTTCGATTTCCTTTGCGGGCACCGGAAAATTGACCGCTTCATCGGTGATCTTTCTCAGGGTGGCCTCCGGTACATTGTTTCCGCACAGGGCCCGGGCTGCGCGAAAATTGATTTCGCCGAAAGGTAAGCGCTCAATCTCTGCGTAAAAAGCTGCGGGAAGGGGTTCGAATTTTTCCGGAAGGTAAAGGCCTCCGTCCGGGGCCAAACCGCGAAATACCGCTTCGCGTAAAGTGGCGGTGTGGTTTGGGTTTCGGGTGGAATAGTAGCGCATGGGCAGTTTTCTGATGTAAAAATAGCAACTTACGGTTTATCCTTCGCTGAGTACTTCTGCGCCGTTCATATTGATACCGCTGACGAAAGCATCGGAGTCGATTCCTGCCTTTCTGAGAAATTCAGTGAGTTGAGCGGTAATCGCTTCGGCAGTTTCTACAGATTCGCAGAGGGCAAACACGGAGGGCCCGGACCCCGAAATGCCGAAGCCTAAGGCTCCGCATTTTTGTGAGATCCGCTTCATATCGTAAAATCCCGGGATGAGCATGGACCGCACCGGCTCAAAAATTACATCCGTCATACTGCGTCCGATCAGTGCGGTATCGCCTGTGCAAAAGCCGGCCGTCAGGCCTGCAACATTTCCCCACTGGGTTACGGCTTCGGGCAGGGGAATCCTGGGTTTGAGTATTTTTCGCGACTCTCTGGTAGGTACGTCAATGTGGGGGTGCACCACAGCCACCTGCAGGTGATCAGGGCAGGGCAGTTTTTTCACATCGAGCGGCGTGTGGCTTCGCACCAAAACGACCCCGCCCAGCAGCGCGGGAGCCACATTGTCTGCATGGGCATTCCCGCAAGCGATCCTTTCGCCTTCTGTGGCCAAGGGCAGCAATTCCTTCCGGGAAAATTGATTGCCCGTGAGGTGGTTGATGGCGATCAGGGCTGCCACCGCGCTTGCAGAGCTTGAGCCCATGCCGCTGTTGAGGGGCATCTGCTTTCGGAGGTGCACCTGCGCGCCGATCTCCGTTTGGCCTGTTTGCTCCAGAAATCGCTTTATTACGGCCGAGGCTACATTGGCTTCCGTGTCGCGGGGGAGCATCCCTCTGTCACCGTCTACCGTGAGGCTTACCTCGCCGGTGTCATTGAGGGCAACGCTTACTTCGTCGAAAGGTCGGTGCAAGGCGAGTCCGAGCACATCGTAGCCGCAAACGATGTTGGCTACGGTACCCGGAGCACGCACGGTCACTTGGCGCGGTACTGATTTTCCGGAAGGAGAGGAGGGTGAAGTCATGCGCCGGCTACTTTAATGATATCCGCATATACCCCGGCCGCGGTAACCTGAGGTCCCGCCCCGGGTCCTTTCACCACAAGCGGCCCCTGATTGTACCTTTCAGTGCTGAAAGCGATGATGTTGTCGCTGCCCTCGAGGCCGTAAAACGGATGAGACGCATTGACCGATTCCGGCGCAATGCGAATTTTTTTACCCTCGAGCACGCCGATGTAGCGCAATTTTTCTCCGGCGGCTTCCGCTTTGGTTTTCATGGTTTCAAAATGGCTGTTCGCCTTTTCCAGTTCAGTGTAGAACCCTTCAATATCAGGTGCTTTCAGGCAGGACTCGGGCAGGATGGGAACGATCTCTACATCGGAGGGCTCTGTTTCCAGGCCCATTTCTCTTGAGAGAATGAGCATCTTTCTGGCAAAATCCATCCCGTTTAGGTCGTCGCGCGGATCGGGCTCCGTGTATCCTTTGGCTTGGGCTTCTCGGACCACCTCCGCAAAGGTCGCTTCCCCTTCAAAGTTGTTGAAAATAAATGAGATTGTCCCCGACAAGATGGCCTGAATACGCACCACTTTGTCACCGCTCATCGTAAGGTCGTTCAGGGTTTGGATGATGGGCAGGGCCGCGCCCACGGTGGTCTCGTAGTTATATGATGTCAAGTGCTTTAGTGCAGTGGCGCGGAAGGCATTGTATTGGCTCAGGGAAGAAGAGTTTCCGATTTTATTGCAGGTCACTACAGAGAGTCCGTATTCAAATGCCGCGGTGTATTTTGCCGCGATGATAGCGCTGCTTGTATTGTCTACAAATACGGAGTTCTGAAGGTTGTCTTCCGCCGCGCGGGCCAGAAAGCGATCGATATCTGCGGGCTCGCCCCCCTTCAGCTGCGCCTCCGTATCTGAAAGGCCGATTCCGTCTCCCTTGTCGAAGACCATTTTGCGGCTGTTGGTAATGCCGCGCACTTTTATCTGTAAGTGATGCCGCTCGGCGAGTGCAAGGCTGCTGTCGTGCAGCTGCCGTATCAATTCGCTCCCGATGGTTCCCGTGCCGGCGAGGTAGGCATTGACCGTTCTGAGTGAGGAGAGAAAAAGGGAGTCGTGCACTGCGTTGAGGGCTTTTGAAAGGGCTTTTTTCTCAATGACAACCGAGATGTTGCGCTCTGACGAGCCCTGCGCGATGGCCACTACGTTTACCCCGTTTTTACCGAGGGTATGAAAAAGCTTTCCGCTGAGGCCTGAGGTGCGGCGCATATTTTCGCCTACCACAGCCATAATGCTCAGCCCGCTGATGATCTCCGGCGGGTCGATGCGGCCGCGCATGCGCTCCGCTTCGAAGGCTTCTTCGATAGCGGCCACTGCCGCTTCGCTTTGTCCCGGGGCCACCCCGAGGCTGATGCTGTGCTCGGAGCTCGCTTGGGTAATGAGCATTACGTTTACACCGGCGCCCGCCAGTGCCGAGAAGAGGCGACTGCTCACACCGCGTATGCCGATCATCCCGGAGCCTTGTACATTGATCAGGCAAACGTCATCAATACTCGCAATCCCCTTGATCAGGCCCGCTTCATCGCTTTCATCGCGGTGCTTTACTATGGTACCCGGGCTTTCCGGATTGAAGGTATTCTTTACGGTGATGGGGATACCCGAAGCTACGGCGGGAAGCATCGTGGGCGGGTAAATGACTTTTGCACCGAAATAACAAAGCTCCATGGCTTCCTCATAGGTGATGGATTGCAGGGGGTAGGCCTTTTTCACCCTCCGCGGATCGGCTGTCATAAAGCCGTCCACATCGGTCCAGATCTGAATGTCGTCTGCTTCGAGTGCAGCGCCGAGGAGTGCTGCAGTATAGTCTGATCCGCCGCGCCCCAAGGTGGTGGTTTGCTCGAGCGAATTGGCCGCGATGAACCCTGTTACGATAGGTACGGCATCACCCGTGCCTTTGTACCACGCCTGAATCAGCGGGTCAGTCGTTTCACGGTCTACCGTTGCGTTTCCGAAGGTGCTGTCCGTGCGGATGAATTTTCGCGCATCGCCGAATACGGCGGGACAGCCTGTTCGGTTGGTAATCTCCGCGATCATTTCATTGCTGAGAAGTTCGCCGAAAGCGGTTATTTTATCCAGCGTAGCCCACGACAGTTCTGAAAGGGCTTTGACGCCGTAGAGGATTTCTTCAAGGGCATTCATGCGTACCTTGACGGCTATCAGGGCCTTGTTCTGCTCCGCCGGAGGGAGCAGTGTACGGATCACCTCGCGGTGCCGCTCTTCGATTTCGCGCAGACTATCAATAAATTCCTCACCTTTTCGGGCTTTTTCACCCGCAGCGAGGAGGGCATCGGTGACCCCGCCCATTGCGGAGCATACCACCGCCGTGGGGCCTCCTTCTCGGGCATGCGTGATAATTTTTACAACTCGGGCAATGGATTCTGCCGTTCCTACGGAGGTTCCTCCGAATTTCAATACTTTCAAAATCAGAATATTATAATTTGTTTTGGAGTAAGCCGCGGTTCTTTGTTTCGTGCTTGCATCGGGATACGGTCTTCGGCGAAAATTGTGACGTGTTCCGGAGTAAAAATTGAGTTCTCTGCGATCGGGCAGCAGCGGCCTCAGGTTTTCGCAATTGTGACAGCTTGATTATCGGGCGCGAAGGTAGTAAAAACAGTCTTCGGGCGTAAGGTAATTTTGTCTTTGATGCCCGAATCTCGCTGCGCATAGTGATGTAAATGCGATCAAACCGCAGGGGCCTTTCGTTCGTGCTTCTCCGGCCGGGCCTTCTTTGTTCTTGTGTTCGCATCTCCGCTTTCGCGGAAAACAGGATCTGCCCGAGGCAACTTTAACCCGCCTCAGTTTGGCTGTGCTTCCAGCGCCTGTGGCTCCACAACCAGGGCGCCGGATCACGGCGTACGGCCCGCTCCAAAGCCCTTACGTGGAGCTCGGTTACGGCATACTTTGGCAGTTCGCGCGGGTGCGCTGCAAGCAATTCAAAGTGCAGCTCGTAGCGTCCGCGACCCGTTTTCCGAATGTCGAAAAATACTACGGCCATATCGAGCTTGACGGCAATCTGCTCGGCGCCGAGGAATACCGGTGTATCTTGGTGAAGAAAGGTGGTGCGGTACTTGATTTTGCTCCGCTGAGGACTTTGATCTGCCAGGAAATAGGTCATGGTCACTTCTCCTTTTTGCGCTTCGGATACCAAGGTTTTGAAAGCAGCGGAGGTGGTCATCATGTGTACACCGAATTTTGACCGCAATCCGTTGATGAGCTCGTTGAAGTAAGGATTTTTCAGCGGTTTGTGGATGGCCCATACTTTGTGCTTTACGGATTGCGGCAGCACGGAGAGGAATTCCCAGTTGCCGTAATGACCCAGCACGCCGGCCACACTTTTTCCTCGGGCGTACAGCCCTTCAATCACTTCGGGATTTACCACCCGGTAGCGCTTCTGCACTTGTGCTGCACTGCGGTGCAGGGGATACATCCACTCAAAAAAGCTGTCGCAGAGATGGCGGTAGAATGCGCGTTCGATCTTTCTGCGCGCGGCAGTGTTCTTTTCCGGAAAGGAACGCGCCAAGTTGCCGCGGACCACCCTTTTGCGGTATCCCGCGATCCGATACACCATAAGGTAAAGCAGATCGGAAAATACAAACTGCACGCGCAAGGGCAGCCACGCCAGGCACCACAGAAAGCTGTAGGCTACGGTATAGGTGATGCGGTACACGGCGGCGAATTTAGACATTTTTGATCCGAGCCGTGCAGGTGCTATGTGGCCTGACATCCGTAAATTCGCGCCAAAGAGACCGATATGCCCGCCAATAAATACGCTTTGCTTCGCTACAGAATAATTGACCGCTGCATCGGGAATCCCTACAAGCCCTATCCGAATAAAGAGGACTTGAGGCGTGCCTGTGAAGAGGAACTCTATGGCAGTGAAGGCGATTACATTTCTGCGAGTACCATCGAAAAGGACCTCTATGCCATGCGCAATGAGCTCAATCTCGGATATGAGGCGCCCATTGCCTATTCCAAGGTGCATAAGGGCTACTACTACACGGAGCCCGGGTACAGCATTGACAAGTTTCCTCTGAGTTCGGAGGAGGTCGATGCCATTCGTTTGGCTGCAAATACATTGAGCCAGTTTCGCGGCATCGATCTTTTCAAAACGAGCGAGAGTGCGATCGACAAGATTTTGGACCGGGTCACCCTCTCTCCGGAGGGAGAGGAAAAAGCGGTGGAGGAGTACGTACAGTTTGAAACTGCGCCTTCATTCAAGGGCGGCGAGCATTTGAAGGGCTTATTTGCCGCCATTGCCGGCAGGAAGACGGTGCACTTTGACTATGCAAAATTTACGGGAGGCAGAAGGCGGCCCTACACCCTGCACCCATACCTGCTTAAGGAATACCGGAACCGCTGGTATGTGATCGGGTACAATCCCGACAAAGAAGCTGTCGTGGTTTTCGGTCTGGACAGGATCGAGGGGGAGGTTTGGACGGCTGAGGAAACGTTTATGCCGCTTTCGGGATTTAATCCCGATCTCTACTTTCGCTATAGTTTGGGAATTACGGTGGTAGACGAGGCACCCGTGAAGATTCGTTTGCGTTTCAGTCCCCTTTCGGGAAAATATGTGGCCACACGGCCCTGGCACGCCACCCAAGAGGTGGTTCGCGATGATGAGACCGCCCTCGAGACGGAGATGGAGCTCTGCATTACCCGTGAGCTTGTAATGCAGATACTGAGTTTCGGAAGTGATGTGGAGGTGCTCTCTCCGAATAGCTTACGTGAGCAGGTGCGTCGCGAGCTGATCAATGCCTCGAGGTATTATTGAGGCTTACGGATACCAAAAGGGGACGACTGCCGGCCGTCCCCCTTAAGGCTTTGCTGCCGCCCGGTTTACGCTCCTTTGGTAAACTGCACTTCAGCCGTGATTTTGACTTCGTCGCTCACCAATACACCGCCGCTCTCCAAGGCCGCATTCCAAGTCAGGCCCCAGTCCTTCCTGTTGATTTTTCCCGACAGGGAAAATCCCGCTTTTGCGTTGCCCCAAGGATCTTTGGCAATGCCGCCGTATTCGGCTTCCAGGGTGAGTTCCCGGGTCACGCCTTTGATGGTCAAATCACCGCGCAGGATGAAGGTGTCTTCATCTTTCTTCTCGGCCGACTTGCCCTGAAAAATCAGCTTATCGAATCCATCCGTGTCAAAGAAGTCGGCACTTTTAAGGTGTTTGTCGCGGTCTTCGTTGTTGGTGAAAATGCTGTCCGCTTCAATTTCCACCCGTACGGATGTTACATCAAAGTCGTCGCCTGAACCGCTGTAGCTTGCGGTAAATTTGCGAAATTCTCCTTTTACATTGGTGATCATGAGGTGCTTCACTTTGAAAAGTAGTTCGCTGTGGGTGGGGTCTGAAATCCACTTGGTTTGTACTGCAGAAGTTTCCATGGCTTTAATTTAGGTTCTTGTCATTTGTTAATGTATGTACAAACATACAATGTTGTAATTTGTTTCGAAATTTCGTTCGGTTTTTTGTGCGCCGAGGCTACGCAGATTTTGCGGGGGCCCGCACCTCCCTTATCTCAGTATATCACGAAACACTCGGAACCTTGTATATTGCGCCCCGGAAATGGAACTGAACATCATTATTACCATATGCTTTTTGATCTTATTGGCTTATGTCTTTGACATTACATCGGCCAAAACCAAGGTTCCCTCTGTGATTTTACTGTTGGTACTCGGGTGGGTGGTCAAAGAGCTCTCTTACTTCATCGGACTTGATCTTCCGAATCTTGAACCCGCTCTGCCGATTTTGGGTACGATCGGGCTGATTCTCATCGTACTGGAGGGCACACTCGAGCTTCCCTTTGACCGGAGCAAATTCAAGATTCTCCGGACCTCGGTCATTATGGCCCTGATTCCGTTGGTTCTCCTGAGCGCCGGCCTTACGTTGTACATGCACATGTATCTCGGCATTCCGTGGCGCACCTCTCTGATCAACGCCGTACCTCTGTTTATCATCAGTAGTGCCATTGCGATCCCGGGGTCTCAAAACCTCCTTCCGCACCGACGCGAGTTTGTAACCTATGAGAGCAGTCTTTCAGACATCCTCGGCGTGATTATCTTCAATTTCTTTGTCATCAATGAGGTGGTAAGCTTCGGGAGTATCGGTAAGTTTTTGCTGGAGATCGGATTGATGGTGCTGATCAGCTTTGCAGCTACCTTGGCCCTGGCTTTTTTGCTCAGCAAAATTCGCCACAAAATTAAATTCCTGCCCATCATCCTCCTCATTCTGATGATCTATGCCATCTCCAAGATTTATCATTTGCCCGCGCTGATTTTTATCATGGTCTTCGGACTTTTCCTCGGAAACTTGCACCGCCTGAACCGCATGTCATTCGTGGAGGGTCTGAAGCCCAAAGTGCTCGATCGCGAAGTGGAAAAGTTTCGCGAAATCAACGGAGAGGCCACTTTTTTGGTGCGTTCCTTGTTTTTCCTGCTCTTCGGATTCCTCATTGATGTGCAGGCACTATTGCGCCCCGATCTCTTGAAGTGGTCGCTTATCATTTGTGCAGCCGCATTTTCATTTCGTTTTGTGCAGCTCAAAATTATGCGGATGGAGGTAATCCCCTTGCTGTTCATCGCCCCTCGAGGTTTGATTACCATACTCCTCTATCTTTCCATCCCCGCAGCCTATCACATAGCTTGGATCAATAAGGCATTGATTGTTCAGGTCATCATCATATCTGCCCTTTTCATGAGCATAGGCCTCTTGTTCAGTAAGGACGATCCCGTGTCCGAGACGGAGGAACCCTCAGCATCCCGTACCCCTTAGCCGCCGTCCGTGCTTGCTGCCCTTGCTCGGCCACAAACTGTGGATTTTACTTCACGCCGCAAGTTACGCCACAAGCAGGGGGTACAATTTAAAATTTTTGTATTCACCGGCTTAAGAGCGAAAACTATCCGTAAAATTTTTCGGCACCCTTTCTGCCCGATTTATCATCAAAGACAAAAAAAATGAATACATCACAAGCAGAGATTTGGGAGACTATCAAAACGATCAAAACGGGCATGCTCAACACTTGGGACGGCCGAAGAATGAAAGCCAGACCCATGGAGACCGTTCAGGAAGACTATACGGGAACCATTTATTTTCTTGCTCCCGCAGATGCAGATCCCGTCAAAGAATTGAGAAACCACCCCGAGGTAGGGGTGACCTACATGCATACTGAGGCGGGATTGTACCTATCCCTTTCGGGAAAGGCAGAGATATCAAACGACACGGAATTGAAAAAATCTCTGTGGAACGATGATGTATCCACGTGGTTTCCGGAAGGAGCAGAGAGCAATGATGTTGCGGTAATCTGCATTCATGTAGAGAGCGGAGAGCGTTGGCGTTCTTCCGACGGATTTTCGAAACTCTATAAGAGGATTCTGGCCAATCTTGAGTCCGACAATCCCGACCTGTCTTTTCACACCAAATATTCATCTTGAAATACAGCTCCGATGCCCGAACAAATCAAAAATACCGAACAGTATGAAGCTTTGCGCGATAAGGGCATGACCAAAGAGAAAGCTGCCCGAATCGCCAATACCGAAAATCCCGACCATGATCCGCGGCCTTACGAAGAGCGCAGCAGAGCAGATCTTTACGAAAAGGCCAAGGAGATCGGCATTGAGGGAAGGAGTAAAATGACCAAGGAGGATTTGATCGAAGCCCTTCGCAACCAATGAAATGTTCCCTGTTTTGTTCGGCTCTTTGCGCTGTGCTTTTCAGTCTGCCGCCATTTTCTACCCTGCTCGCAAATCCCCCGGATTTTTGTCTGCCATGAACTTCTTTACGACGGTTATTGCTCTGAGCGCTGAAAGTTCGCGTTTTCGCTAAAGCCGGGGTGAGTGGCTTCCGTGGTCAAAATTCTTCGGGTCTTATCGTCTCTGCCCGGGCAATTTTCTGCTCCGTGGCGTCAGAGAATACATTGACCTCATAAAAACTCGATACAGGCGCTGACAATGCGGCGAGTTGATTGTTGCCGCATTTACGCAGACACGGTACTTGTCGGGACGGGGACATTTCCTAACCGATGTTTTTGACGAACTTTGGATCTTCCATGGCAGCACACACCGTCATCATCGGCAACGGTATCGCCGGAGTTACCTCAGCAAGGCATTTGCGTAAAAATGATGCTTCCGCAAAAATCACCCTCATCAGCGGTGAAACCCCGCATTTTTTTTCCCGCACGGCCCTGATGTATGTGTACATGGGCCACATGGCCTTCGAAAATATCAAGCCCTACCAAGACTTTTTCTGGAAGAAAAACCGCATTGAGCTCCTGCAAAAATGGGTAACCCGCATCGATTTTGATGCCAAAGAGCTTCGATTCGAAACCGGTGAAAAGCTGAACTACGACCGACTCGTACTGGCCACGGGCAGTAAGCCTGCCTTCTACGGGTGGCCGGGACAAGATCTGGAAGGCGTGCAGGGATTGGTGAGTTATCAGGATTTGCAAAAACTCGAGGCCTCCACTCCCGCGCCGGGTCAAAAAGACCACCCCTGCAAACACGCCGTCATTGTGGGGGGCGGGCTGATCGGCATTGAGCTGGCCGAGATGCTGCTCACGCGAAATGTGGCTGTGACCATGCTTGTTCGCGAAAA
>PXBH01000155.1 GCA_003565555.1 Cryomorphaceae bacterium
CGACGGTCTCTAAGATCGTAGTTTTCAATCAATCCACAACCCGCATGAAGAGCACGCAGAGCACTGCCCCGGTCTCTAAGATCGTAGTTTTCAATCAATCCACAACTGATTTGATGTCTGCTATGCTGATAGCCATGGTCTCTAAGATCGTAGTTTTCAATCAATCCATAACTATGTTTGAGATAGTGTACTTCTCAACCCCGGTCTCTAAGATCGTAGTTTTCAATCAATCCACAACCTGAACCGCTTGCCGTGCTCGGTAACCTCAGGTCTCTAAGATCGTAGTTTTCAATCAATCCACAACCGGCGATCTTCTGCACCCTGCGCTCCGGAGTTGTGCCCGCCCGAGACAATCAACAATATACCCGTTCAGCGATGGCTTCTCAACGGAACGCGTGACGGCTGTGTCGTTGAATGCACTTCACAACGCCATGCCCTCCGCCCGTTAACACGCCCTCCACATCTTGCCTGTTGCCTATTCCCATTGCTAACACGCCCTCCACGTCCGAAACCCCGCCACTTATTTTTCGTTAATTTGTTATGCACGCATAACATTATTTTATAGCTTTATCCCTCGATGAAACCCGAAGAAACCATAGACTTTCACCTGAGGTGGCTCTGGCTCAAGATCTTTCGAATTTACAATATGGAAGCCTCCAATTTCGGCGGCACCATATCGGTGGGTTACACCCTGCTGAACATCGACAAAGAAGGCACGCCATCCACCAAACTCGGCCCCAAAATGGGCATCGAGTCGCGAAGCCTCACGCGTACCCTGAAAACCATGGAGGCCAACGGGCTGATCACACGCACCCCCGACCCGGGCGACAAGCGCGTGATGACCGTGCGCCTCACCGAAGCGGGCAAGAAATACCGCGATACCGCAAAAAATACGGTGATCGACCTCAATGCCTACCTCTTCGAACACCTCGACCGCCGGGAAACGGAATCCTTCTTTAAGGTAGCCCGAAAAATCAACCGGCTCCTCGACGACAAAGACATCTTTACAAAAAACCGAAATCCCCAAATTAAAACCCCCACCAAACCATGAGCAAAAGAACCATCGAAAAAGTAGCGGTGCTCGGCTCGGGCGTCATGGGCTCCCGCATCGCCTGCCATTTTGCCAATATCGGCGTGCAGGTAGTCCTGCTCGATATCGTGCCCCGCACGCTCAACGAAAAGGAAGAGAAAGCGGGCAAGACCCTCGAAAGCCCGGAAGTGCGCAACCGCATCGTCAATGAATCGCTGCAGGCCGCACTCAAGAGCAATCCCTCCCCCATTTACCGCAAGTCATTTGCCAAGCGCATTTCCACGGGAAATTTTGACGACGATATGTCGCGCATTGCAGACTGCGACTGGATCATCGAAGTGGTGGTCGAGCGGCTCGACATCAAGCAGCAGGTCTTCGAAAATGTGGAAAAACACCGCACGCCCGGCACCCTCATCACCTCCAATACCTCCGGTATCCCTATTGCCATGATGAACAAAGGCCGGAGCGAGGACTTTCGCAAGCATTTTTGCGGAACGCACTTCTTCAACCCGCCGCGGTACCTGCGGCTCCTCGAAATTATCCCCGGTCCCGATACCGACCCCGCCGTGATTGATTTCCTGATGCACTACGGCGACAAATTTCTCGGAAAGCAAACCGTACTCTGCAAAGACACGCCGGCATTTATCGCCAACCGCGTGGGCGTGTACTCCATTATGGAACTCTTCCACATTGTGAAAGACATGGGGCTCACCCCCGAGGAGGTGGACAAACTCACGGGCCCCGTGATCGGTCACGCCAAATCGGCCACCTTCCGCACCGCCGACGTGGTGGGCCTCGACACCCTCGTGCTCGTGGCAAACGGGGTGAAAGACAACTGCCCGGACGATGAACGCAACGACGTATTCGCCATCCCCGAGTACGTACAAAAGATGGTCGATAATAAATGGCTCGGCAGCAAATCCGGACAGGGATTTTACAAGAAGATCAAAGGTGACGACGGAAAGTCGGAAATCCTGAGCCTCAACCTCGAGACCATGGAGTATGTGCCGCAAAAGAAAGCGAGCTTTCCCCCCCTCGAGATGACCAAATCCATCGACAACCTCGCCGAACGCCTCCCCGTGCTCTACGGGGGCAGGGACAAGGCCGGAGAATTTTACCGCAAGTCATTTCACGGGCTTTTCAGCTACGTAAGTTTTCGCCTTCCGGAAATCAGCGATGAGCTCTACCGCATCGACGACGCCCTGCGCGCCGGCTTCGGCTGGAAGATGGGCCCCTTTGAAAAATGGGATGCCGTGGGCACGGAAAAAGCCCTGGCCGATATGGAAGAGGCCGGTGTACCGGTGAACGGCTGGGTGAAGGAAATGCTCGACGCCGGAATTAAGCGTTTTTACAAAACGGAAAACGGCGTGAAGTACTACTACGATGCGGCATCGAAAGGGTACAAAGAAATCCCCGCACCGGAAGGACGCATTTACCTCGACAACCTCACCGACGAAGCCGTGCTCTGGAAGAATTCAGGTACCACCATCAAGGATCTCGGAGACGGCATCATCAATGTAGAGTTTCACACCAAAATGAACACCATCGGCGGCGAGGTCATCGAAGGCCTGAACAAAGCCCTCGACATGGCCGAAGCCGAATACAAAGGCCTGGTGGTGTCCAATACCGGCGACAACTTCAGCGCCGGAGCCAACGTGGGAATGATCTTCATGATGGCGGCCGAGCAGGAGTATGATGAACTCGGATTTGCCGTAAAGGCCTTCCAGGACACCATGATGCGCATGCGCTACTCATCGGTTCCCGTAGTGGCTGCTCCCCACAATATGGCCCTCGGCGGCGGCTGCGAACTCTGTCTCCATGCGGATAAAGTCGTGGCACATGCCGAGCTGTACATGGGTCTGGTGGAATTCGGCGTGGGAGTGATTCCCGGCGGAGGCGGCACCAAAGAATTCGCCCTGCGCACTTCGGATGAATTCCGCGACGGCGACATCCGCATCAACACCCTGCGCAACCGCTTCCTCACCATCGGTCAGGCCAAAGTGTCCACCTCCGCTTACGAGGCCTTCGACCTGGGCTACCTCCGCGAGGGAACGGACGAGGTAGTGGTGAACGCCGACGACCGCATCGGCCACGCCAAGCGCTCGGCCCTGCTCCTCGCTGACAAGGGCTACACTAAGCCCGTGAAGCGCACCGATATCAAGGTGCTCGGAAAGGAGGGGCTCGGTATCGTCTACGTAGGCGCGCACAGCATGCTTTCCGGAAATTACATTTCCGAACACGATCAGCTCATCAGCCAAAAACTGGGCGAGGTGCTCTGCGGCGGCGACCTGAGCGAACCCACGGAGGTCAGCGAAGACTACCTCCTCGAACTCGAGCGCAAAGCCTTCCTCGAACTCTGCGCCGAACGCAAAACCCTCGAACGCCTTCAAAGCATGGTGCAGAAGGGGAAAATTCTCAGGAACTGATTGGAAACCTCACCAAAAACGAAAAGAAAATGAACGCATATATAGTTTCAGGATTCCGAACAGCCGTGGGAAAAGCACCCCGCGGGATGTTCAGATTTACACGCCCGGACGACCTCGCCGCAGAGGTAATCCGCCACATTATGAAGACCCGCCCGGAAGTATCTGCCGATGACATCGACGACGTGATCGTAGGAAATGCCACGCCGGAAGCCGAGCAGGGCCTCAACGTAGGTCGCATGATTTCCCTCATGGGGCTCAACACCGAAAAAGTACCCGGGATGACGGTAAACCGTTACTGCTCCTCAGGCTTGGAGACCATTGCCATCGCTTCCGCAAAAATCAACAGCGGACTGGCCGACTGCATCATAGCCGGCGGGGTAGAAACCATGTCGCCCATCCCCTTCGGAGGCTGGCGCATCGTGCCCAATGCCGCCGTGAGCAAAGAAAATCCCGACTGGTACTGGGGCATGGGTCTCACTGCCGAAGCGGTGGCCCGCGACTTCAAAGTGAGCCGGGAAGACCAAGATGCCTTCGCCTACGCCTCGCACAAAAAAGCCGCGGCAGCCGTAGACGGCGGAAAATTTAACGAAGACATCGTACCCGTGGAGGTGGAGCATATCTTCCTGAAAGACGGTAAGCGCACCGCGAAAAAATACACCGCCGATACCGATGAGGGCCCCCGCCGCGACACCACGCCCGAGGCGCTGGCAAGGCTGCGGCCCGTATTCGACGCCAAGGGAACGGTCACCGCGGGCAACGCCTCACAGACTTCGGACGGAGCCGCCTTTGTCATGGTGGTCTCAGAAGCTTTTCTGAAAAAGCACAACCTCACCCCCATCGCTCAGCTCAAGAGCTACCACGTGGCCGGCCTCGAGCCCCGCATTATGGGTGTGGGCCCGATTTATGCCGTGCCCAAAGCCGTGGAAAAGGCGGGCCTCAAGCTCGGCGACATAGAATTGATCGAATTGAATGAAGCCTTTGCATCACAATCGCTCGCGGTAGTCCGCGAACTGGACCTCGATCCCGACATTGTGAATGTAAACGGAGGAGCCATCGCACTCGGACACCCCCTGGGGTGCACGGGAGCGAAATTGAGTGTACAACTCTTTAACGAGATGCGCCGTAGAAAAAACAAATACGGCATCGTGACCATGTGTGTGGGAACCGGACAGGGAGCTGCCGGGGTGTTTGAATTATTGAATTAAAAACAAACTGAAATGTCAGAAGTACAAAGCAAAAAAGCCATCCGCGGAGGGGAGTTCCTCATCCGCAAAACGGAGCCCTTCGAAATCTTCATTCCCGAAGAGTGGAGCGAAGAGCACAAAATGATCGCTCAGTCCTGCATCGACTTTCTCGGTGCGGAAATTTCGCCGAACCTCGACCGCATGGACGCCATGGAAGAGGGTTTCATGCAGCAGGCCCTCGATAAGGCCGGTGAGCTCGGCCTCCTGGGCGTGAGCATTCCGGAGCAATACGGCGGACTCGGTCTCGATTTTAAATCGGGGATGCTGGCTGCCGAAGCCCTCGGATCCGGCCATGCCTTTTCCGTGGCATACGGCGCCCACACGGGGATCGGCACCTTGCCCATCCTCTACTACGGGAACGAGGAGCAGAAAAAGAAGTACGTGCCAAAACTCGCCACGGGAGAGTGGAAAGCGTGCTATTGCCTCACAGAACCTTCTTCGGGCTCGGATGCCAACAGCGGTAAAACCAAAGCGAAACTAACCGACGACGGGAAGCACTACGTGATCAACGGTCAGAAAATGTGGATTACCAACTCGGGATTCGCAGACGTCTTTATCGTCTTCGCAAAAATCGACGACGACAAGAATCTCAGTGCTTTCATCGTCGAGAAAGGTGCGGAGGGCATCGAGCTCAATCCCGAAGAGAAGAAAATGGGGATCAAAGGAAGCAGTACCCGCCAAGTGTTTTTCCATGACGTGAAAGTGCCCGCGGAAAACATGCTCAACGAGCGCGGAATGGGCTTTAAAATCGCCCTCAACATCCTCAACATCGGACGCATCAAGCTGGCCGTAGCCGTGCTGGGCGGTATGAAAGATACCATTGACCACAGCATCAAGTACGCCAATGAGCGCAACCAATTCGGGCGGCCTATTGCGAAGTACGGCGCCATCAGGAGCAAACTGGCGGAGCAAGCCGTGCGCACCTACGTCTTGGAATCCGCCTGCTACCGCATCGCGCAGAATATCGAGGACGCCATCGACAGTCTCGAGGCTGAAGGTATGGACCGCAGCGATGCCATCCTCAAAGGAATCGAAGAGTACGCGGCCGAGTGCGCCATGATGAAGGTATTCGGAAGTGAAGGGCTCGACTACGTATGCGATGAGGCGGTGCAGATTCACGGCGGCATGGGCTACAGCGCCGAAATGCGCGTGGAGCGCGCTTACCGCGATGCGCGTATCAACCGCATTTTTGAAGGTACCAATGAGATCAACCGCATGCTCACCGTAGATATGATCCTGAAAAAGGCCATGAAAGGAGAGCTCGACCTGATGGGACCCGCTATGGCTGTGGCCAAGGAGCTGACCTCCATCCCCGATATGGGAAGCGGAGACGACACCCCGCTGGCCAAAGAATTCAAGCTCATTGAGAACTTCAAGAAAACGGTGCTGATGGTGGCCGGTTCGGCCGCGCAAAAGCTTATGCAGAGTTTGGCCAAAGAGCAAGAGATCCTCATGAACATTGCAGACATGGCGATCTGGACCTACACTTGCGAATCTGCCCTTCTGCGCGCGGCGAAGATCGCCGAACTTCACGGAGAAGAGGCTGCAGCCGACAAGCTCACCATGGCACGCATTTGGATTTACGACTGTGCCGACCGCATCAACAAAGCCGGAAAAGACGCCATCAACTCCTTCGTGGAAGGCGATGAAAAGCGGATGATGCTCATGGGGCTGAAGCGCTTCACCAAGAACGACGGCATCAACATCAAAGATGCCCGCCAACAGATTGCCGTAAAACTCATCGAAGCCGAAAAGTACTGCTTCTGAGTTGATACGGTCAATTGAAACCACAAATAAAAAAGGGCCGCCCCGACGGGGCGGCTTTTTTTACGGCCGCATTTGACGAAACTGTGCGGTTGTCGGGCGGTAACAGGGAGTCACCTGACTTCCGCCTTTTGCCACCTGTTCCCGTTTCGATCTAAGGCTGCCGGTACCTGTGATGATCTGCTGCCGCGAAAAAATCTCTCAACAACCGAATTAGCCCCTCCGCAAATCCTGACCACAGACTTTCAAGGGGAATTAACGGCCGCCGGGATGCGGGATGGCCGAATAAAAATGCTTTACCCGTACCTTCGCGCCCGTCATGTGCGGCATTCTGGGATATATAAGCGATGCTCCGGCAGCCTTCGATGCGGCAGCGGCCCTGAAAGCCCTCGTCCACCGCGGGCCCGACCACGCAGCCCATTTTGCGGAAAGCACAGCGGGCAAAACCGTGGTGCTCGGCCACACCCGCCTCAGCATTATCGATCTGACCGATGCCGGCAATCAACCCATGCACGATGGCCCGGTGAGCATGGTGTACAACGGCGAAGTGTACAATTATCGGGAGCTCAAGGCCAAATACCTAAAGGGCGAGACTTTCCGATCCGGCACCGATACCGAGGTGGTGCTCAAACTTTACCGCAAGCTCGGGGCGCGCTTTGTGGAGGAACTCAACGGCGATTTTGCCATCGCCATCCTCGACCGCGAACAGAAGAAATTCTTTCTGTACCGCGACCGTCTCGGGGTGAAGCCGATCTACCTCCACCGCAGCCGGGGTATGCTGGCCTTTGCAAGTGAGATCAATACTTTCAAAGCGGCCGGTCTCCCCCTCACTTTCGACGAAGGGGGCATCGGCAATTTCCTCGTTTTCAAATACAGTCCCGGCCAAAGCACGCTCTACAAGGAAACGGAGCGCCTGGCACCCGGCCATTTTCTGGAAACAGATCTCGAAACCGGTGCCGAAACCCTGCACCGCTACTGGAGCCTCCGCGAAAAGCGAAAGGTGTGGACAGGCAGCTACGGCGAGGCCAAAGAAGTGCTCCGCGAAAAGCTCGGTGCCGCCGTGCAGCGCCGCCTCACGGCCGATGTGCCCATCAGCAATTACCTCAGCGGAGGTCTCGACAGCTCCGTCATCGCCCACTACCTGCGCGGCGGCGACCACACCCACTACTGCGCCGTAAAGCACGCCGCCGACCTCCGCGCCGAGGGCACCACGAGCGACGGATACTACGCGCGCAAACTCGCTGCGGATTGGGACCTGAAGCTCACGGAAATTGCCATCGGCGGGGAGCAACTCACCGAATCCCACATCGCCGCTGCCGCCCGCGCCTGCGACGACCCCATCGCCGACGGGTCAGTGATTCCGGCCATGCTCATCGCCGAGCAGGCCGCCCGCGAACACCGCGTGGTGCTGAGCGGCATGGGCGCCGACGAACTTTTTATGGGCTATAACGGGCACCTCCTGCAGCGCCTCAGCAGCCTTTCGGCAAAAGTGCCCGGATTGCAGTCAGCCATGGGCCCGGCACTCCGCAAAGTGGCCGCCGGCCGAGGTCCCTTCAAGGCCTACCGCCGCTACCTCCAAAAGTGGGGCAATAACCTCGGCAAGGATTTCGAACCGGGCCGCTACAGCCTCGTGGGTGATGTGGATTCTGCCCTCTCACTTTTCAAAGGTGAGCACCGCTACGGCGAAGTTTTCGCCCCCTACTTCACCGACGAGGAAGACCCGGCCCTTGCCATGCTCTACTTCGAGACCGACAATTTTTTAGTAAAAAACCTCCACTACCTCGACCGGTCATCCATGGCCTACGGACTCGAAAGCCGGGTGCCCTACCTCGACCACGCGCTGGTGGAGTGGGCAGCCGGACTGCCGGAGCACTACAAGCTCGACCGCCGCCTGCGCTCCAAAGCCATCCTCAAAGACGCCTATGCCGATGTGATTCCCGCCTACGTCACCAAACGCCGCAAGGCCGGTTTCGGCATGCCGCTGCGCAGTCTTTTTTCAAATCCCGCGCTCCTCGACCGCCTCCTGCCCGAAGCTTCGTGCGAAAGTCTGGGCTGCATTGATATGAATGCTTTGCGAAGAATTAAGGCGGAGCATTTGAGTGGGGAGAAAGACCAGAGTGCGTTGATGTATGCGGTGGTGGTGCTGGGAAGAGCCGTGAATTGAGTTGCCTGTAACTGTTGTACGGGCCGGAGGCTAATGTGAGCCATACCCGCCCGCCGACACCTGCAGGCACGAACGGGCAAAGAAGCGCGCCGAACGCACGAAACCCGATCGTCCTTAACAAACGGACGAAATCTCCTATCTTTAGCCCTCCAATGCCCCGCGTGACAAAAGCTTTTTACGTCATTACACTCTTCTGTCTTCCCGCACTTTGCTCCGCTCAGGAGCTGACGGGAGCCGTGTCCTACATGTTTTCGGACAACCGCTACAGCCAAGGCTTCGGCGGTGAGGCAAGCCTGTTTTTCCCTGTATCCGACCGGTGGGAGGCGGGAGGCATGACCGGCGGTACGAACTATTTCTTCTCCGAGACGGAAATTGTGGGCTTCGATGCGGACGGACCGATAACCGAAGAGACACAGGAAGGCCGCAATGCCCTTTTCTTGGGCGGCGGGGGGCGCCACACCCTTTTTGAGTTCGGTGAAAATCTTTCGCTAAGCATCGGGTTCAATGCCTTGTGGCATCTTTTTGCCGAATTTACCCCCCTCGAAATTGCACCCGGGGTGCCGGGGCCGGCGCGTTTCAATATCCGCTATTCCCGTGCGGAGTTTCAATTGCCGCTTACCCTGAAGTACGCCGCGATCGGGGGCAGCAGAACAGGGGTTTTTATCAGCGCAGTGCCTGCCCACATGTTTGGTTCTGCCCGCCACCGCCGGGACAACAGCGACATCGGTCGGCACATGAATCTGGCCGGAGTTCGCTTGGGTGCCGTGATTGATTTGGCCAAACCGGAAATTTGACAACCTGAGTTCGATTGTTATTCGGGGTTTCAGATGGCCACAAAATCTGATATACAACTTAGCGAGGAACGAGCGATCTCACGAAGCGAAGCAAGTCCGTCCGGATAAGCACCGCTGAAAACATACTGGTGCGCATAACGCGCATTATAATAGCTTTAGCGGACTCATGCAACGCAGTAGATCGGATTTTTCGGACAAATCTCCGCCAACCTTCCGGTATTTCGCTGACTCACCCGCCCAATTCACGCGCTTGTTTACTTCATAAACTCGCTCGTATTCTGCATAAATAATTTAAAATCAGGTGTTCTGAATCCTGAAGAATAATCGAACCCGGGTTGACACGAAGCATCCCGCTCCGCTCGGTCATCAAAGGGCCGTTGCGCATTCAACCGCTCCGCAAACAGCGGTAGGAAAACCGCACTTTCTCGGAACGTATTCCGTGAAAGTTATACCTTTTAGGGATTATATTCCGCAAAAGTTATGTTTTGCGAGATGGAGTTACAATCATTGTGGGGTGAATCTTAACTTGGTGCCGAATTCTTTTGCTTTGCCAATGAGGCTGAAATAAAAACCATGCTCCGAAACCTCTACCTTCTCCTCATCATCATCACAAGCCTGCCCGCCGTTGCCCGGCAGGAGCGCGATGTGCGGGAAGCCCGCCCCGAGGGTGGCATTGAAGCGCTGGCGGATATTTACCACCGCATTCGGTTTAATGAGGTGCAAGAAAGGCAAATGAGTGGGGAGGGAATTCAATTACTGTTCAAAGTATCACGGCAAGGAGAAGCACAATTGTACAAAGTGCAAGGAATATGGGAGCGATCCGTGAAGGACAGCCTCTTTTCGAGAAATGATTCCTTGCCGAGGTTTGAGCCGCGATTGGAAAACGGTTTTGCAGGGCCGTCGTTTTATGCATTGGGCCTGAGGTTTCCAGGTCGGTTTACGCGAATTCCGGAGTCTGAGATTGACTTTCCTTTTTTCGGAATTGCCCCCAATCAAGATGACTTTGAGTTGATGGAAATGGGCCGTAGAAGAATGAGTACGGGAGTGGGTATCGGAGCCACCTACTTCACAGGTACTCTTGGGGAGATTGCTCAACCGGGACTTTTGCTAAATACAGATGTGCGATACCCGATGTTAAAGTCAGATGACGAGTTTGTATTCGGGTTTGATGTGATAATCAGTTCCAGGGATGGAGAGCTTGATTTAGATGAAAAATGGGATCAGGATGCACGTTTATTTAACATAGGCCTTTATTTTGGTTATGCATGGAGGCAAGGCTTGAATGCCTTGACCCCCTCTATCGGAGCCATGCTCAGTCAGATTGCTACTGATGAGGAGGAGAATACACTGCAAGAATACCGTTTCGGGACAGCATTGGGCTACACACGTTTTATTCCTATCGGGGCGGATAGATTTCGGCGTGTGCACGGGCAGGCCATGTTACTTCAGAGGCATTTAACAATATCACTGAGAGCCACATATTTTTTTGCAGGATCAGAGCTGTTGGGCAACGGCAGCATGTTCAACATCGCGGTTGGCTACTCCTTTGGTCACCATAGCATCAAGCACTACCGCTTCAAAGACTCCTTCTACGAGTAGCGCTGATTTGGCTGCTGTTTCCATGAATTTTTCCGGTTTACTGGAAATATTTTTACTAAATTTTTCCGGTATGGTGGAAAATTTTTGGGTTTTTGAATGATTTCCATCTCAGCTGACACATACGATGAATTGAAATCCGAAGTAGGTGTTATACCCCCGTGAACACCTTTCTCGAAATATCGTAAATTTGGGTATGCTTAGCCCAAGCCAAAAAGAGATCATTAAAGAAGTGACGCGCAGGCTGCGGCCCTCGTTTGTAGGGATTTTTGGCTCCTATGCCAGGGGTGAACAGCATGCCGGTAGTGATTTGGATATCCTCATAAATCCGCAGCAGGATGTGGATTTGCTCGAGATAATCGGTGTAGAGCAAGAATTGTCGGAACTGCTGGGTTTAAAGGTGGATTTGATCACCACGCGCTCACTGAAGGCGGCTTTGAAGCCGCATATTGAGGCTGATTTGATCAGAATTGTATGAGTAAGGATCCATTCATACTTCTCCAACATATCTTGGAATGCGTTCATAAAATCCGGCTGTACACCAAAGACATGGATATTGATAAATTTCTTGCTGAGGAAATGGTTCAGGATGCCGTAATCAGAAATTTTGAAATTATCGGGGAAGCCACCAAGCAGCTTAGCATGGATTTCAGAGCTGAACATCCTGACATTCCGTGGAAGAAAATAGCCGGTATGCGCGATAAGCTTATTCATGATTACATAGGTGTGGACCTGTGGGCAGTCTGGGCAGTGGTAGAGAAAATTATACCTGAATTTGAAGCACAGCTTCAGCAAATTCTCAATAGTCGTCACTGACCGAACACCCCACAACACAGCCTTCCCCGCCTTCTGTGCATAACTGCCCCCGCCCTTACCCCCTCCGCTTTTCGCGAAAAGCTATTTTTGCGGAAGCAAAAGAAAACACCCCACATCCGTGCAACAACTCCTGCAAAGCCTCAAAGCCGGCCACATGGACATCCTTACCCTGCCCAATCCTATACCCGGCAAGGGCGAAGTGCTGGTGCGCACGCACTACTCGGCCATCAGCGCCGGTACCGAGGGCAAAACGGTGAGCGATGCCCGCAAGGGCTACGTGGCCAAGGCCCGCGCCCGCAAGGAGGAGGTGGCCAAAGTGATCAAAACCGCGCAAAACATAGGCGTGGCGGAGACCTACAAAATGGTGATGAACAAGCTCGAAGCCCTGCAACCCCTGGGCTACAGCAATGCGGGCACGGTGGTGCAAGTGGGCCCCGGGGTCACGAACTTCAAGCCGGGCGACCGCGTGGCTTGCGGGGGTGCCACGGCCTCACACGCTGAGCTGGTGACGGTGAAGGAAAACCTGACGGTGCACCTACCCGAAAGCGCCCCTCTCGATGAGGCGGCATTCACCACCATCGGGGCCATCGCCGTGCAGGGCCTGCGCCGCGCTGAGCTCAAGCTGGGCGAAAACTGCGCCGTGATAGGCCTGGGCCTCATCGGGCAAATCACCCTGAAGTTGCTCAAAGCCGCCGGGGTGCGCGGCTTCGGCATCGACCTCAAGCCCGAACTGGTGGAGCTGGCCCTCAAATCCGGTGCGGAGGGGGCCGCCTTACGGCAAAATGAGCTCCTCGAAAGCCTTGTGCAAGAGTTCAGCGGCGGGCATGGCGTGGATGCGGTGATCATCACCGCCGGCACATCATCGCTCGACCCTGTGGAGCTGGCCGGAACCCTGTGCCGCCACCACGGCAAGGTGGTCATTGTGGGCAATGTGCCCACCGGATTCAGCCGCAAAACATACTACCGCAAGGAGTTGGAGCTCCTCATGAGCACCTCCTACGGCCCCGGGCGCTACGATGCCAATTACGAGGAGAAAGGCCGCGACTACCCCATAGGACAGGTGCGCTGGACCGAGAACCGCAACATGGAAGCCTTCGCGCGGCTGCTGGGCACGGAAGGCTTCAGCCTCGCCGACCTCATCAGCCACCGCTTCCACTTTGCCGAGGCCAAATCGGCCTTCGACCTCATCCTCGACCCGGCCCAAAGCAGCATGGGCGTGGTGCTGGCCTACGATACCGAAAGCCCACTGCGCAGCCCCGATTTTGCGGAAGCGAAACCCATCGCAGCCGGCCAAAGCATCTCCATGATGGGGGCGGGCTCCTTTGCGGGAAATTTCCTCCTGCCACACCTTCGCGAACTCCTGCAGCTCGACTGCATTCTCACCTCCCGGCCCCACACCGCCGAGGATGCCCGACAGAAATACGGATTTGCGAAAGCCACCGTCGATGTGCAGGACCTCCTCAGCAGCCCCGCCCCGGCGGTGGTCATCGCGACGCGCCACGACTCGCACGCGGCCCTCGCCATGCAGGCGCTCCGGGCGGGCAAGCGCGTGTTTTTGGAAAAGCCCCTCTGCCTGCGCATGGAGGAGTATGTGCACATGGCCGGCCTCCTGCGCAGCCCTGACAGCCCGGGCCTGATGCTGGGCTTCAACCGACGCTTTGCCCCCCTTGTGCAAGCCCTGCGCGGCAAGCTCCGGGGCCTGCCCCTCGCCATGCACTACCGCATCAATGCCGGTGGCCTCCCGACCGATCATTGGGTGCACGACCCTGATATCGGGGGTGGCCGCCTTATAGGCGAGGCCTGCCACTTTGTGGACCTGTGTACCTACCTCGCGGGCAGCCCCATTGTGTCGGTGAGCGCCCAGGCCATGCACAGCCGACCGCAACAGCACGATACCTTCAGCGCCCAATTGCGCTTCGCCAATGGCTCCGTGGCCGGCATCAGCTATTTTAGCAATGGCGGCAAGTCCCTGCCCAAGGAGTACTTAGAAGTGCACGGCGGCGGCCTCAGCGCTGTGATCGACGATTTTAAAACCCTCCGCTTCTTCGGGGCCAAGGCCGGCAAGGCCCGGGGCGGGAAGCAAGACAAAGGCCACGCCGCTGAGATGCGCCGGTTTGCGGAAGCGGTAAAAGCGGGCAAGCCTTTCGCCATCAGCAATGAAGAGGCCCTGCAAGCCACCCTCGCCACCTTTGCACTCAAGGCCTCCATGGAGGCGGGCGGCATCCTGATCAAGCCCTCGGAATACGAAGCCCAATGGATTTCAGCGACGGCGAACTGATCTACCTCAAGCGCGCCTTCCTCGACACCGAGCGCTACGTGCGGCGGCGGCAGTACAAGGGCTACGACCCTTATGATGTGCTGCTTAGCCCCTTCCCTTTCCGGAAATTGGGCAAGTGGCCGCCCATCCTCGCCATACAGCTTTTTAAGCGCAATCCGCTCAACCTGCGCCCCCTCTTCCGCGTGCCCCGGCAGTGGAATCCAAAAGCCCTGGGGCTCTTCCTGCACGGATACAGCCTGCTGCCTAAGAGCGATGAAAACAAGGAGCGCTGTGACTGGCTTTTCGCCAAATTGATGGAGCTGCGCACGCCCGAGGTGCCCGGCCTGGGCTGGGGCTACCCCTTCCCCTGGGCCAGCCCTGAAAAGTACCTGCCTGCCCGGTCGCCTACCTCGGTGGTGAGCGGATTCATCGCACAGGGGCTCGATGCCCGGTACCGCGCTTATGGCGATCCGCGGGCGCTGGAAGCCCTTAAGGAGGTGTGCCGCTTCCTCAGCGAAGCCCTCCACCACACCGAGCTGGATGATGGGGGCTACGCCATCAGCTACAGCACCGTACAGCCCGACTTTTGCTACAACGCTTCCCTCCTCGCCGCCGAAACCTACGCCCGCACCTACGCCCATACGCGTCAGGAGGGCTTGCGCCACATGGCCGTTCGCGCCCTCGACACGGTGCTGAGCCGCCAAAAAAGCGACGGCAGCTGGAATTATTCCGAAAAGCTCGACAGCGGCAAGCAGCGGGTACAGATCGACTTCCACCAGGGCTATGTGCTCGACAGCATCCTCTGTATCGCCGACCTGTGCGATCACCACACCGAGCCTGTGGAGAAGGCCCTTTCAGAGGGATTTGAGTTTTACCGCACCCGGCAGTTTACCCAAAACGGGCGGGCCCTGTGGCGCCTCCCCGGCAATTATCCCCTTGATGTGCACCAGCAGGCCCAGGGCATGATCACCGCCGTGCGCGAGTACCGCTACAATGGCAACCGCCGCGCCTACGCCATGGCCAAGCTCACCACCCTCTGCGCCTTGGAGCAGCTGTACAGCGGCCGCGGCTATTGGTACTACCGTAAGCACCAAAGCTTCACCGACCGCACGAGCTATATGCGCTGGGGCAATGCCTGGATGTTTTTGGCGATGGCGGAGGTGTTGAGGACAGTGGGGGAAGGCTGATGCACATATGGCATGTACCGGCAATTGTTTCAAATTTATCCTGTGGATAGGATTAAATCGTCCTGTTTTACCTTCTCCACAGGATAAAATAGCCAATCCCTAAACTTTCGATGGGACCGACGACCGTATCCCGGCCGGCTCAATTGTAATTTAACCCCGAAAATCTATTACTCTACTGTATGATTTTCGGGATTAAATCATAATAATACCGAAATTCTGTTACCTTTGTGTAGGATTTTCGGTATAAAAGCCATGGATGAATTCAAGCGACATCTCAGTGCAAGGCTCAAAGGCTACCTGCAGCTTTTTCCATCTGTGGCCATCGTAGGGCCGCGACAGGTAGGCAAAACCCATCTCGTGAAGGCGCTTATGGGGCAGTACGAGCGGGAGGCGATTTACCTCGACCTCGAGTCGGATGAAGACCTGGCACGGCTCTCCAATGCCGAGCAGTACCTCAACGCCCGGCAGGACAAGCTCATCATCATTGATGAGGTGCAGCGCAAGCCGGAATTGCTCGTATTGCTGAGGTCAGTGATCGACAAGCGGCGCGAGAATGGGCGCTTTATCTTGTTGGGCTCAGCCTCTCCTGAGCTGCTCACGCAAAGTTCTGAGAGCCTCGCCGGGCGCATAGGCTACCTTGAGATGCACCCCTTTAGCCACGAGGAAGTGAAGGAGGTGTTCAGCCCTGACGACCTTTGGCTGAGGGGCGGCTTCCCCAATGCGCTGATACAGCGCGATGCGAGCCTCAGCATGGAAGTAAGGCAGCAATTTATCCAAACCTACGTGGAGCGCGAGCTCGCCATACTCGGCCTCTCGGCTTCGGCCCTGCGGCTCAAGAACCTCCTGCGCATGATAGCCCACATGCAGGGGCAGCTCATCAATTACAGTCAGCTGTCCAACTCTATGGGCATCAATGTGCAAACACTGCATCGCTACCTCGACTTTTTCGAGCATGCCTTCATCATACGCCGGCTCGAGCCCTACCACGTGAATGTGCAAAAGCGCATCGTGAAGTCGCCCAAGGTGTATATACGCGATACCGGCGTGTACCATGCCCTGGCCGGCATTGAGGACAGGGAGGCGCTCGACGGCTTTCACGGAAAGGGGCCCTCTTGGGAGTCCTTTGTACTCCAGCAGGTCATACAGCGACTCAAGCCGGGAGTGGACATGCACTTTTACCGCACCCACGATGGCACCGAGCTCGATGCAGTGTTGCTTAAAGGGATGACACCCGTGCTTGGCCTGGAAGTAAAGCTGTCCAACGCGCCCTCCATCACCCGGGGTACCACCATCGCCTCTTCCGATTTGGGTGATGTGCCCGTGCTGGTAGTAACGCATTCCGCTCCGGAGGATTACGACCACAATGAGCGGGTCACAGTCACCTCCTTCGGGCGCCTCTTTCACCACCTCGTCCGGAAAAAATTGATCGAGGCAGCCCTCACCTAAAGCCGTATTGCCGTAGCTTCGCCCCATGCGCTTCCTCTTTTACCTGGGCCACCCCGCCCACTACCACAATTTTAAGCACAGTGTGCGCCTCCTTAGGGAAAAAGGCCACGAAGTGAAGGTGGTGGCACGGGGCAAGGACGTGCTCTTCGACCTGCTGGAAGGGGAGGATTGGGACCTGGTACGCCTCCCCGAGCGGAAGGCTGCCGGGGGCAAGCCGGGCCTTGCGGCAAATATAGCAGCCCGCGAAGTCAGGATGTTGCGCATCGCGCGCCGGTTCAGACCGGATCTCATGGCCGGCACCGACCTGGTGATCACCCATGTGGGCCGCTTGCTCGGCATACCCTCCGTCATTGTGAATGAGGACGACAGCGCCGCCGTACCCCTCATGGCCAAATACGCCTTTCCCTACGCCACCGCCATCCTCGCTCCCAATTGCTGCGATCAGAGCCCGGCCAACCACAAGAAGATCGGTTACGAAGGCTACCATGAGCTGGCCTACCTCCACCCGAATGTGTTCAGCAGCAGTCGCAGCGACCTTCCGGAAAAACTGCAGAGCGTCGAGCGCTACTTCCTCCTGCGCTTCGCCTCTCTGCACGCGCACCACGATGCGGGCAGGCGGGGCATCAGTGATGAACTCGCGCTCAAGCTGATTGCTTTGCTCCGGCCCCACGGCAAAGTGTACATCACAAGCGAGCGCCCATTTGGTGAAAGCCTGGAGCCTTACCGCCTGCCTGTGCACCCGCGCGATATGCATCATGTGATGGCCCACGCCTCCATATACATCGGCGATTCACAGACCATGGCTGCCGAGGCCGCGGTGCTCGGCGTACCCTCGGTGCGGTACAATGATTTTGTGGGCGAGCTGGCCTATCTCGAGGAGCTGGAGCACAAGTACGGACTGACGCGCGGCATTCGGGCGGGGCAGACCGACATTTTACTCCGCACCGTCAGCGAAATGGTCGGAGACCCCAAACTACGGCGAAGACAGGCGGAGCGCAGACAAAAAATGCTGGATAACACGGTTGAGGTCAACCCGTTCTGGATAAAAACATTGGAGTTTCTCGCATCAAAAAAACGTTAATTTCTCCGTTGATAAGTATCTGAGCCCCGTTTCAGACGCACTTCTGTGAGCCATAGCTTTACCCTGCAAAGTGCAGGAATGGTAAGAATTGTATCGGACATTGTAAAAATCACCGGGGTAGCAGGCAGCAGCCTATTGGATTTCTTGGCCCCGCTTACAGAATCGAGGGAGAGAAAGAGTGAAATTCTCAGAACCACAGATGCATTTAATCTGGAACGCCACGATCGCGGGAGCCTGGATGCATTGATCAACCTTCACCGCACCAATGATATCTTCGGGATCAACCGTTTTTTCCGAAAGGCAAATGAAAAACTGAAACCCGGGGGCACCTATGCGGGCTGTCTAGAGACATTGGAACAGCGCCGCCACAGACTTTTCAGGAAATTTCCCGCAGGGGTGAATTCGGTGTACTACGCACTCGACTTTGTATTCAAACGTATCTTCCCCAAGTTCAAGTGGTCGAAAAAATTCTACATGCTGCTCACGGGCGGCCGCAACCGCGCCCTTTCCAAAAGCGAAGTACTGGGGCGTTTGGTGTTTTGCGGATTCGACATCGCAGAGGTACGGGAAATCAACAACCTGCTCTACTTTAAAGCAACAAAAGTTTCGGCGCCCTCGCAGGACGAAGAGCCCGACACGGGAATACTACTGAAGATAAACAGAATAGGTCACCACGGGCGGCCCATTACCGTGTATAAATTTCGCACCATGCACCCTTATGCTCAGTACATTCAAGCCTATGTTTATGCGCAAAACAATTTGGCGGAAGGCGGTAAGTTCAAGGATGATTTCCGCATCACGAAATGGGGGCGGTGGATGCGCAAGTGCTGGATCGACGAAATTCCTATGCTTTGGAACATCTTGCGCGGCGACCTGAAACTCGTGGGTGTGCGACCGCTGAGCGAACACTACCTGAGCCTGTACACCCCGGAGCACAAAGCCCTGCGCGTAAAGGGAAAGCCGGGGCTTATTCCGCCCTTTTACGCCGATATGCCCGTGAACCTGGAGGAGATTCAGGCTTCCGAGTCGAGGTATATCACAGCGCACATGAGCGCACCGTTTACTACGGACTTAAATTATTGCATCAAGGCGCTTCAAAACATTTTCCTGAAAAAAGCGAGGAGCAGCTGATGCGCTTCACATTGCTGATCGCCGCCTTGCTGCTCTGCGCGGGTTTACGCGCTCAAGTGGTGTTTGAGCCCGTATGGAATCCCGTCTATGACTTTCTTGATGAAATGGCGGCAGAGGGCCACATCCGCATCAATACTTTTGCCCGACCCTTTGCGCGCACCCTCATCGCTGCGCAGCTCGATACCCTGGATTCGAAAAAAAACCTGCTCAACAAACGACAACAATACGAACTCGCTTTCTTTCTGCGTGATTTCGGCAAGGAGCTCAGAGAAGGCACGGATTGGGACCGCCGCATCGACATGCTCTACCGCAGCGATTCTGTCTTCAAGCTCACGGCCAACCCCATTTTCGGCGGAAGCCTGACCTTTAATGAAAACGGCACGCGGGTGCACCGCAAAATCGGCGGTGAATTTTGGGCCACTGCCGGAAAAGTCGGGATGTACGGCTCCCTCCGCGACAATACCGTAACCCACGCCCTCGCTCTCCCCGGCTACCTCACCCCTCTTGAGGGGCAAAACTACAAGACCATCGTGACCGATAACGACCGAAACGACTACAACGAAGCCATGGGCGGCATAAGCTACCAATGGAATTGGGGTGATGTGTCGCTGGTCAAGGACCGCTACATTTGGGGAAATACGCAGCGAAACGCCAACATATTTTCCGGAAAGGCACCTTCCTACGCAGCCGTGTACCTGAGGCTCTACCCTTATGAATGGCTCGATTTCCAATACATGCACGGGTGGCTGGTATCCGAACAGCTCGACAGCGCCCGAACCTACCTCACCCCGACGGGCAGCAGACGGGTGCAAACGAACAAGAACATTGCGGCCAACTTTTTGACAATCAAAACAAAGTGGAACATTGACTTCACCGCCGGAAACTCCGTGATTTACAGCGACGACGGCTTCCAACCGGCTTACTTTATCCCCTTTATGTTTTTCAAATCGGTGGATCACACTTACTCCGGCACGGGGAGTAATGAACTTGGGCAGAACGCACAAATGTTTTTCGACGTAAGCGTGCGCAGCCTCAAGAGCGTACACTTCTATGGTTCCGCTTTCATCGATGAACTGAACATCGGCAATATGTGGGATGCGGAAAACCACACCAACCTCTTCAGCCTGAAGGCGGGAGCCGTTTGGTTCAACGTACTCCCCAACCTTCACCTCACGGCGGAATATACGCGCACCGCGCCGTGGACTTACCGGCATCAGGTGCCGAGTACCACCTTTGCCTCCAACGGATACAATCTGGGGCACTACCTCGGCGAAAACAGCGACGAGCTCTATCTGGCAGCCACCCTGCGCCCGTGGCGAATGCTGCGGATTACTGCATCGGCGTGGCACGCGCGCAAGGGTCCCGAGCACGTGTACGAGATCATTCACGGCAATGCGAATGTGACCGGGCTGGACTTTATGGCGGAAACAGAATGGGAGCAAACCGGACTGCGGCTCGCGGCGGAGTGGGAAGCGCTGAACGGACTGTTGGTGTTCATGTACGGCACTTGGCAGCACTCGCGGGGAGCGGAGCAATATGTGCCCCGATACCTTCAGGGAAACATTGTATCGCTCGAAGCGGGATTCAGAATCGGGTGGTAAAGCCGCTCACGGGCCTCATTCAGCAGGTGCATCAGGAGATTTACCTCCGCCCAGCAGATACTGCATCTCGAAAAGTTTGAGTTGAAGTTCAAACATTTTCATGCGCACCTCTTCGAGTTCCTCATTCTCAACAGCGGGATCTACCCTGTTTCCTTTTCTGGATTCGATGGGTCCGTCAAGCTTTACATCCTTGGGCGCCACGTCTTCTTTGGATGAGCCGAAAAGCCTCCATTTCCTGTCTTTGGCATCCTCTTCCTTGGCTTTTTTGTCTTTGCGCTTTTTCTTCTTCTTGGGATAATCTTCCGGCTCTCGGTTGAAATTATAACGCAAGCCCAGGCCGAAGTAGGAATACTTGTCGCTCTGTGCCGACCAATCCCGGCTCCAGGCGTCCAGCTCATCGCTGAGCACATTGTTCAAGGTATAGTTGAAAGTAATATC
>PXBH01000137.1 GCA_003565555.1 Cryomorphaceae bacterium
CCCCATATTCATAAAGGCAAATGCTCTGTTGCTCAGCGTTACGGGGTGCTGGGGGTCCATGTCAAGCGCCAGGTTGCTGTAGTATAAGGCGTCATTGTAAAAGCCCATCTTGTTGAAGGTGTAGGCGATATTTACCAAGATTTCCAAGTCAAACCGGTCGTAGAGGTAGGCTGACATCAGGTAACTGTTCGCTTCATCATACCGCCCCCGATCGGCGAGCAGCTGCGCTGATTTCTTCATGGCGGGAACATTGACAGAGTCGATTTCAAGTCCTTTCATGAATCCCACGAGTGCCGTGCTGTCTCGGCCTTCCGCGAGGTGCACTTCCGCTACGGCGATTTTGGACCGCGCAAGTGTCGGAGCGTCGTAAGCGAGGATTTGCGCCAGCTCGGCGCATTTCATGGCAGAATCGTATTCCTGCATGCCCCGGTGGTAGTCTGCCATCCCTACCCATCCGGTTACGCTCATCGAGTCGAGCTCTATCAGGTGCTCAAAATCTTTTTTGGCGCGTTTCCACCGCTCCATGAGCAAATTTAGGTTGCCCCGCTCTGTGAGCGCTTCAGTATTGTCGGGTTCTTCTTTGATGGCTTTGCCCAAGAGCTTGACGGCTCCGGAATAGTCGAAGTAATTTTTGGCGCGTTTGGCTTCTGCGATATACTCCTTGGCATTTTGTGCGGAGAGCGCAGCAGAAAGGGTGAAGGTTGCGATGAGGATGGTTAGGTGTTTCAAGCGAAAGGAATTTGTTTTTCTTAAGGGACGAAAAATTCATGCCAATGTTCCAAAAGTCGGTAAATCAAACGTGCGAGAAAAAGGATTTTTGTTATTTTTTTGAAAGTTAGCCTGTTCAAATTCAGTACGTCAATAATCACGCGGGCTGCCGTGAATTCTTCTGAGTTTTATATCTTAATCCGAAACTGTAAAAATGAAGCAAAACAAAAAAATACTTCACGGTACCTATACGGGTGCGGAAGGCAGGGCATCGGCATTTGACCTTACCCTTTCGGGAAAAATCAATGCTCCCCTGGTTATTTTCGCTCACGGATACAAGGGGTTTAAAGATTGGGGGCCGTGGCATAAAGTCGCGGAGGTCTTCGCCGACAGGGGTTTCGATTTTTTGAAATTCAACTTCTCTCACAACGGCGGAACGGTCGAAAATCCGATTGACTTCCCCGATACAGAAGCCTTCGCGCGAAACACTTATTCCAAAGAGGCGGAAGATTTCAATACCGTAATCGGTCATGCGCAGCGGGGCCTCACCTTTCACACGGGTGTGAGGAAATACACGCACATTTTTTTAATCGGGCACAGCCGCGGAGGCGGTATTGCAACGGTAACCGCCGCAGCTCACCGGGATATCCGGGGGCTGGCCCTTTGGGCCTCTGTGGCAGATTTTGGGGAGCGCTTTCGTTTTGACCTTAATCAGTGGGAGAAAGAGCGCCGGGTGTATATCAAAAATGCACGTACGGGACAGGACCTGCCCCACGACTTTAAGTTTTACACCGATTTCAAAGACAACCGAGAGCAGCTCGATATTTTGGCAGCCGCAGGTCGGGTCGGATGCGCTGCGCTCGTGGTGCACGGCACTGATGATGAGGCTGTGGGCCACAGAAATGCAGATCGCCTTCACGCGGCACTTCCCGAATCCGAACTTCTCAAAATCGAAGGTGCAGGCCATACCTTCGGCGGAAAGCACCCGTATGAGGAAGAGAAACTTCCTCCGCATCTGATGCAGGCGGCAGAGGCTACTGCGGAATTTTTCGCGCTTCGGCTTTAATTCACATCTTCCACCGCGCTACGGCTGCATCGCCTGTTGAGTGAGGCGCTCCCGACTGCAGCGAAAACATGCCCGCGGCGGCAATCATGGCCCCGTTATCCGTGCAATACTCCAAAGGTAAAAGGTGAATTTGCCAACCGTGCTCGCGGGCTGTCGCCTGCAAAGCCTCGCGCAATCCTGAATTCGCCGATACTCCGCCCGCGGCTGCGATGCGGGTGATACCCGTTTGCGCCGAGGCTTTGTGAAGTCCGGTCATCAGAATATCCGTGATGGTGGCCTGCAGGGAAGCGCAAAGGTCATTCAGGTTGTTTTTCACAAAATTCGAATCGCGCCGTATGTGCTTCTCCGTAAAGTTTCGGAACGAGGTCTTTAGTCCGCTGAAGCTGAAGTTGAGGCCGTCCACCTTAGGTTTGGGAAAGGAAAAAGCGGCGGGATTGCCCGCTGCGGCACAGCGATCGATCAGCGGACCGCCCGGGTAGGGTAGCCCCAAAAGCTTTGCGGCTTTGTCGAAAGCCTCTCCCGCAGCGTCGTCGAGCGTCTCACCGATCACTTCAAGCGCGTCAGGGGAGGCGGCATGCACAATTTGGGTATGCCCCCCGCTTACGGTGAGGCAGAGAAAGGGAAATTCGGGCGGGGTAAGCCGGGCATCTCGGATGAAATGCGCCAGTACATGCGCTTTCATGTGGTGTACGGGAAAGGCGGGAATACCCAGCGAAGCGGCCATACCCTTCGCGAAAGAACTGCCCACCAAAAGGGAACCCAAGAGGCCCGGACCGCGTGTGTAAGCCACGGCCGAAAGCGCGCTGCGCTCCACACCTGCTGCACGAAGTGCTTCTGCCACAACGGGTACAATGTGCTTTTGATGCGCACGCGAGGCCAGCTCGGGCACCACGCCCCCGTATTTTTCGTGAACGGCTTGACCTGCCGTGATGTTGGCAAGAATTTTGCCCCCGCACATCACAGCCGCCGAAGTGTCATCACAGGACGATTCAATGCCCAATATCAATTCCTCTCCCTTTGTCAATGCCCCCTTGTGTCGCGGTTGTTGTAATTTCGGCAAAATTAAAACCTTTCGGTGAAAAGAACCCTAAAGTATGTCGGGATCGCCCTCCTGCTCTTCCTGCTTTTCGCAGCGGGCTTTACCTACATTACTGCCAAGTCCTTTCGCGTGCAGACTTGGCTCGCGGTGGTATTTGCCGAAAGGCTTTCTGAAAATCTGGGCGCAGAAGTATCCCTCGAGCGGCTCGAGCTTTCACCTTTCACCAATGTGGACCTGCATGGCCTTCTCATCCGCGACCTCGAAGGGGATACCCTGATCGCAGCCCGACAGATTTCGCTCGGCATTACGCGGCTCAACCTCAAAGAAAACAGGTTCAGGTTTTCTGAACTCAAGCTGCGCAGGGCCGATGTCAGAATTCGGCAAATCAACGAAGCGGGGGAGAGCAACCTCACTTTTCTCACCAAATATTTTTCTTCCCGTGACGATGAGGAAAAACAGAAGGACCTTCCCACTGTCGAATTGCTTACGGAGGGTGTTGTACTTGAGGACTGTAATTTTTCTTTCGTCAATCCTTATGCCGATGTATTCGGAACGGAGAAGACGGTCAATGTGGACGATGTGGAGGTTACGAGAATCAATGCTGCCTTTAGTCAAATGCGCATCGTTGATGATACCGTTCGCTTTGATGCGAAAGAATTCAGCTTTCGCGAAAAAAGCGGCTTCGGGTTGCAGCGGCTGCGCGGAGCCGTGGAAATCAATCCCGAAGCTATTGAGATTGGAGGTATGGAACTCAATACCGACCGCTCCGAGCTCCGGGGGGAGTTTGCACTGCGGCACGGTGTCTGGTCGGATTACAGAAATTTTACCTCCGCGGTGGAATTCGATGCACGGTTCGACAACAGCCGTGTGCATTTTGCGGATATCGCACAATTTGCCCCCGACGTTCCCCAAAGTGATTTCGCACTTTATCTCAGCGGTAAGGTGCGGGGTCCGGTGAGCAATTTGCGGGGCAGGGACCTCTTTATCATCGCCGGTGAGCGCACTATTTTCAGGGGCAGTGCTGACCTGTTCGGGCTTCCCGATGTGGATAATACCTTCATTGATCTGCGTGTAACGCAGCTGTCGAGCTTTTATGAGGACTTGGAGACCATCAGCAGCGAGTGGCGGCCGGAGGGCAGTCGCTCGAATATTCCCGCCGAACTCGGCCGCGCCGGCAGCCTGTATTTTACGGGTTCGATGACAGGTTTCTACGCTGATCTCGTGGCTTACGGAGAACTCACCACGGAAGCGGGTACCTTGGTCATGGATGTGAAGGTGAAAGGGGATTCCGGCGGCAGCAGAACACGGTATGAGGGCGAACTTCTCGCCCGCGGCTTTCAAATCGGGCATGTACTTGAGATACCCGATTTAGGGTCAGTGACCGCTGAGGCCTTTATCGCTGCGGAAGGTAAGGGCGAAATTGATTACGTGATGCTCGAAGGTACTGTGAACGCATTGGAATACAAAGGATATACCTACAAGTTGCCGGAGGTAGACGGGGAAATCAGAAACGCACGCTTCTCGGGCAATTTGTTGTCCCGAGATCCGAACATTGATTTTTCTTTCTCAGGTCTGGCTGACTTCGATGCCCGCGCTCCTGTCTTTGATTTTGTCGCTGAGGTCAACAACGCCGATCTCACGGCCCTGAATTTGGTCGATCTCGATTATCCGCTTTCCTTCAGTACTTCACTCGCTATCTCGGGACGAGGCAGCGATTTGGAATCCTTTTCGGGAAGTGCTGCCGCTCGAAACAGTTTTATCTGCTACGGAGATTCGACCCGGCTTTTGAAAGAGTTGATTCTCAGTGCTGCGGGGAGCGAGCAGATGCGGAAAATCACGCTTTCATCAGACATTGCCGACTTCAGCATTACCGGTAACTTCAGTACACCTGATCTTTATGACGGCTTCCACCAAATGGCTGCCGTGGTGATGCCTTCCCTCAGAACCGATCGCGACTATACTTTCGATAAGCCGCAGAAATACGATTTCAGCATTCACTACAAAGCCTCCAATGCCCTCTCCTCACTTCTCGTCGAAGACCTGGAGATCGCGGCGGGAACTACCGTCTACGGGAGCTTTGACAATTCAAGCGGGGTCATCGACGCCAGTCTTCGATCTGACAGTATACGGTATAAAAGTGTGGCTTTAGATAATGTGATATTAAATGCTGTAAAGCAGGGTGAAAACATATTCGTAAGTTTATTCACAAGTGCCGCAGAGGCCGGGGGCTACCTGCTGGAGAATCCCGATTTTACCCTCAATGCTTTCAATGATTTGGTACGCCTCAACCTGAGCTGGCTCAACAGTGACCGATCGGGTTCGGGAGAGCTGGCCTTGCAGGCAAATGTGATTGACTTCAGTACCGTCCTGATCGACATCGACACCCTCCGTGTTTCCGCCAAGCAGTCCGTTTGGCGGATGTCGCAACCGTCAAGGGTTCGAATAGATACCTCGGGAGCTTTTGTGGACGGGTTGATCATGGCGAATAATGAGCAACGGATGTCCGCCTTCGGCAAGGTCGGTCGAGACATCGGAGATGAGCTGCTCGTTACGCTCAAAGCGATAGACCTCGGGTATGCAGACTCTCTCGGTCTTGATTTGTCCTACAGCATTGCGGGCAGGGTAGACGCTGATATCAACATAGGCGGAGTACTGGGTGAACCTGTGGTTTCGGTGCAATCCGCTGTGACGGGTTTAGCACTCAACGATACGGAGGTGGGTGACCTGAAGATCTCGAGCAATTACCGCCGGGATGAACGCATTCTCGACATCGATGCGGCACTCTCGCGTCGGGGTTTTGCCGTAACCGAATACAAGGGTACCTACGACCCTTTCAGCGAATCTCCGCTCGACGGCACCCTTTACCTGAACGGTTTTGATCTGGATCTGCTCAATGTTCAGGGCTTGGAAGACGTCGATAATTTTTCGGGCAGGGCCAACGGCGAAATCGCGGTCACGGGCAGCTTGACGGATCCCAAGTTGAAGGGTCACATAGATTTTGATCGGGCGCGTTTTCGCGTTGCCTATCTCAACGTTTTCTTCGAATACTCGGACCGCGTGCGGGTGGAAGAGGATTGGTTCGGTATCGATTACCGTCCCTTCCGCGACCGAGAGGGCAATACCGGGTATGTAGTGGCCTCTGCCTTTCACAACGGATTTTCCGATTGGACCTACGACATCAGCGCGGATGTGGAAGATTTCCTTGTGCTGGATACCGACCGCACGATGAATGATCTCTTCTACGGGACTGCGCGCGCGGAGGGATGGCTTCAAGTGGGGGGCTATGAAGGCTTTCTCGAGGTCAATATCGATGCACGTACCGAACGGGGAACGTCCCTGAAACTTCCCCTCGATGAAAGTTCGGAGGTGACTTTGGAGAATTTTGTTCACTTCATAAGCAAAGAAGGCGAGAAGCGCGGCGCAAGGCAGGCAAACCTGGACGGCGTAAGTGTGCAGATGACCCTTGAGGCTACCCCTGACGCCGAGGTTCAGCTCGTCTTTGATGAGCGTACGGGCGACATCATGCGCGGGAGGGGAAGCGGTATTCTCACCCTGGAAGTATCACGGTCAGGTGCATTTGAAATGTTCGGACGGTATGAGATTTATGAAGGAAGCTACCTGTTTACCCTGCAGAACCTGATCAACAAGCAGTTTCGGGTTCGCCGCGGAAGTACCGTGTCTTGGTACGGAGATCCCTACGAGGCGGATCTTGACATCAACGCCGTATACAGTCTTCGCACCCAGCTTTTTCCCGTGATGATAGAAAACAGGGAGCGCTACCGAACGCGTGAAGAAGTCAATGTGGTGCTCAACCTCACCGATAAGCTCCTGCGCCCGGCCATTAACTTTGAAATCGAATTGCCCCAAAGCACAGAGATCGAGCGCAGTCAGCTCGCCAGTGCCGTAAGTACGGTGCAGCAGCTGAACCAGCAAGTTTTCGCACTTCTCATTCTCAACCGTTTTTTGCCCGTACTGCCGGAACAGGAGGGGGAGGCGGGAGGCGGCGGATTTGCCGGTCTCGGGTCAGCCACCACGAGCGATTTTGTGAGCACACAGATCAGCAATTGGCTCTCCGAAATTTCCAACGATTTCGAGATCGGATTGAATTACCGGCCGGGCGACCAGATTTCAAACCAAGAGATTGCCGTGGCGCTGAGTACCCAGATTTTTAACGAACGGGTGCTGGTAAGCGGAAACTTCGGCGTAACCTCGCCCACGGAAATGCAATACACACGCGGGCAGAGCGGTCTTGTGGGAGATTTTCTGCTTGAATACCTGATCACTGAAGACGGCAAGCTCCGCCTGAAGGTATTCAATGAAACCAATCCCTACGAGGTATTCGATCAGGTAGGTTCCATATACACGCAGGGGGTGGGCCTGATATACCAAGAAGACTTTAATACGGTCGACGAATTTTTCAAAAAGATAGGTACCCTGTTCAAGGATGACAAAGTGGAGAAGGTCATCCCGCAGCCCGCGGAATTATAAATTTTTCTTGGGCAGATTCAGGGTGTGCCCCATTTTGTCCCGCTTCGTCTGCAGGTAGCGCTCGTTGTGCGCGTTCGACTCGATTTCCAGCGGAGCGATCTCCGTGATCTCAAGTCCGTAACCGATAAGCCCGGCCCGTTTTTTAGGGTTGTTCGTCATGAGCTTCATTTTGGTCACGCCCAAATCCCTGAGAATTTGTGCGCCTACGCCGTAGTCCCGCTCATCCATTTTAAATCCCAAGTGCAGGTTGGCTTCTACCGTGTCCATGCCCTGCTCCTGAAGTTTATACGCCTTTAACTTGTTGAGCAGTCCGATTCCGCGTCCTTCTTGGTTCATGTACACCACCACGCCCTTTCCGTTTTCTTCCACCTGATTCATGGCGGCATGGAGTTGAGGGCCGCAATCGCAACGGCAAGACCCGAAGATATCGCCTGTCACACAGCTGCTGTGCACCCTTGCGAGCACGGGTTCGCCGGGTTCCCATTCACCTTTCACTAGGGCAATATGCTTGGTTCCGTTGTTGACTTGGGTATAAAGATGCAGATGAAAATCACCCCATTCCGTAGGCATTTCCACGGCAATTTCTTTTTTGATCAGCGACTCATTTTTGAGGCGGTAGCTGATCAGGTCCTTGATAGAAACCAATTTCAGGTCAAACTTGTCGGCAATTATTTTGAGCTGAGGAAGACGTGCCATGGTTCCGTCTTCGTTCATAATCTCGACAATCACGCCCGCCGGGCGAAATCCCGCCAATCGCGCGAAGTCGATGGCGGCTTCGGTATGTCCCGCTCTGCGCAATACGCCGCCGCTCTTTGCCTTAAGCGGGAATATGTGACCGGGTTTTCCCAATTCGGCCGGGTCCGTTTCCGGATCGGCCAGGGCCTTGATGGTTTTCGCACGGTCGCTCGCCGAGATTCCCGTGGTGCAGCCGTGACCCAGCAGATCTACCGATACCGTGAAGGGGGTCTCGTGCAAGGCCGAATTGCTCGGCACCATCAGGTCGAGCCCGAGTTCATCGCAACGACTTTCCACCAGCGGCGCACAAATCAATCCGCGCCCGTGGGTGGCCATGAAATTGACCATCTCAGGCGTCACGCATTCCGCTGCAGCGAGAAAGTCGCCCTCATTTTCGCGGTCTTCGTCGTCTACGACAATAATGACTTTGCCCGCCTTTACATCGGCAATGGCGTCTTCGATGGAATCGAGTAATTTTTCGGAGTGGCTCATGTACTTCAATCTGGGTGCAAAGGTACCAATTTTCAGGGGGCAGGGCATTCACTCGGCGGTATCGGTACTGCCTTTTAACCGCTTTTCCGCCTTTTGGTTTTCACGATGCATCAATTCTTCCAGCTTTGCTACAGAAGCCGGCCACGAGAAGTGTGCTTTCACATATGCTCGCCCGTTTTGACCCATTTGGCGGCACAACGCTTTATTGTCCAATAGCTCCGAAAGCCTTTTCACACAAGCTTCCGGATCGTCGGCGATGGCCACAGATTCTCCCGGCACCGCTTTCAGCGCTTTGTTTGCCAAGGTAGAAGTGACGCAGGGTAATTCACATGCCATCGCTTCGAGAAGTTTGTTTTGCAGGCCTGTACCTATCTGCATCGGCGCGAAAAATACACGAGCCGATCGGTAGGCTTCACGGATATCTTCGAGCCGTCCGCTCACCGCAACTTCGGGTGCTGATGCGAGCGCCTTCACCCGACGTGCGGGCGATGCCCCCGCGAGCAAGAGGGTGACCTCCGGTTTTTTCAGGCGCAGCAGCGGCATCACGCGATGCACCATGTACTCAGCGGTTTCCACATTGGGCGCGTAGCCCATATTACCGGTGAATACCAGATCGTATTTCGGCTCGGTATCATCCTTCCGGAAAAAGTCCGTATCGATTCCGTTGGTCACTACAGCAATGTCCTTCCGCTCCGGATGGTAGATGTAGCGGCGGTCTTCTTCAGAGATGATGGTTTTGGCCTCGAAGTATTCGAAAATGATATTCTCATAGGCGATCAGGCGCCTGCGTTCGGAGGAAAAAATTTCGCGTACGGGCCACCGTGCCTTTTCTGCCCGCCTGTCCATTCCTTTTGAGAAGGCATCTTGGTAGTCGATGGTCTTGATGTAGTTGTGTTCGTTCTTTACGTATTCGGCCGTGCGAATGAGCTGGCAATAGATATGGTCGGGTTCGGCATCTGCAATGAGCTTTCGGATTTTCTTATGTGCCGGCTTTTGGTAAAAGTACATGACCTGCAGCGGCTTTCTTGAAAAAAAGCTGAGCATCAGATTGAGTGCGATTCGCCATTTTTTGAGTTGACATATGTGCAGTTCTGAGCACACGGCACGCGCAGCATCGAGGTCTCTCGCCGCGGGAGTGCGGTCGGCCAGGCAGCACAGGACAATTTCGTGGCGCTTGTGGAGCTCGGTCAGCTGCCGGTAGGCCCGCAGTTTATCCCCCTTATCGAGGGGGTAAGGCACACGACTTAAGAGCACAAAAATTTTCATGGCAACACCGCTACGCGAAAGGACGGCGCGAAAGTAAGGCTTTTTGGGGCATCCCTACGCGGGCTCGGCAGAAGTCTTCGCATCCGCTTTTTTGCCGAAAAGGCGAGCTGCCCGATCGAAGAAGCGCACGTAAGCATCGCGGTCGAAAAGGGCGGCGTCTTGAGCGGCTTTGTAGGTGAGAAATACAGCCACCGGAAGGAGAACTGCCGAGCTCAGCCACATCCCTTCATGGGGAAGGAGCTTCCCCGTCTCTACCATCTTTTCTCCCGAGATGGAGGTGATGTGGTAAATGAGAAAGAATACCACGGAAAAGATCACGGGCAGGCCCAAACCGCCCTTCTTGATGATGGCGCCCAACGGTGCGCCGATGAAAAAGAGGATGAGGCAGGCCAGAGACAGGGTCAGTTTGCGGTGCCACTCTACCTTGTGCTTGTTGATGTATTCCTCCCTGCTTGCGAGTTCCTCTTTGGTGCGGGACATGTAGTTTTTTGCATTGCGGGTCATGTTCATAGCCACGTTGACGGCCTGCCGTCGGTCTTCGAGACTGAGGCCCTCAAAGAGGGGAACGCTGTGGGTATCGGGCAGAAGGTTGAGTTGGTGGCCCGAAGTGTCATTGATGGAGACAGAGCGCTCCATATACCGCTCAAGGTCGTGCTTTCGGTTGGCCTTTTGTTTGTACAGGGAATCAATCGAGCGGTCAAGTTGGCCCATTGACAGCATCTTCATGTGGCTCTTCCAGAGGTCTTCGTCCGTGCGCTGCAGATCGAATCCCGAAAGGTCCATGGTGATGAAATCCTCGCTGAAGACGTTTTTGGTATGCGGAGCGGCTTCTTTGTCGGCACTGACCACCTCGTCATAGCTCACACCTTCGCGCAGGTGAAGCATAAGGTTTTGGCCGTTCGGGCTTTTAATCATTTCGCCCTCAGCGGCGCGAATCACACGGCGGTTGCCGGGGGCGTTTTTGTCGTGTTGGTAGATAAGAACATCGCGGAGCTTTCCGGTATCTTTCTCTTTTGTCATCACCCGTATGCTGTAGCCCTCAATTCCGTTGTAGAATATGCCGTCCTTGAGCTCCATACTCGGCTTTTTGCGGGTCACGTCCCAGAGCAGCGACTTAAACTTGAGGTTGGCTACGGGTGATATGGTATTGTTGAAGTAGAAAGCTCCCGCACTGATGAGTACAATGAATACAATGAGCGGTGCCATGATTTTAAACAGGGAGAGCCCCCCGGCCTTCATGGCCACGAGTTCGTAATTTTCCGCGAGGTTGCCCATGGTCATAATGCTGCTGAGCAGTATGGCCAAAGGAAGGGACATGGGAACCAGATTTGCGGAAGCGTAGAAAAGCAGTTCCGTGATCACCAAGGTATCCAGGCCTTTTCCCACAAAATCATCAATATACTTCCAGATGAACTGCATCAGGAAAATGAAGAGCACGATGAAAAAGGTGAGAATGAAAGGCCCCAAATAGGAGCGAAGCAGAAGCAGGTGGAGCTTTTTCAAAAGAGACGTGTATACACCTTAGGCTTTATCAAAAACCGTTCCGCAGCCGTAGCTTTTCAGGCGCCGAGAACACGGCGTAGGTCGTCTACCTGACTTTCCCAGAGGTTTCTCGTGCTGTCCTCGTCGCCCTCTTCGGCAAAATCTGTAATGATCAGGGCTGTTTCTCTCGTGATGGGGTCTACTTTGATGCGCAGCTCAAAGTAATAAGGCTCGTCCTCATCATAATCCCACCGAAACTTTACCGCGGTGTCTTTTGACTTGGCCAAGAGCCGCGCCGTCTCCTCGGAGCCGTCCCAGATGAAGGTGAAGTCCTTGTCCCGAACATTGACGTCGTCAGCAAACCACTCTGAGAGCCCTGCGGGAGTGCTGATCATATTGTAGAGGCTCTTCGGGGAGGCGTTGAGCAACATTTCCATTTCAACTTTGACTTTATCTGACATGCGTGTTGATTAACGGTTCGAGACGGGGGCTAAGATAAGCATTTATTTACTGAAGCTCCGCAGCTGCGAATCACAAAAAAAAGCGTTTGGCAGGCCGAAACAATGATGCGCGTTTGATAAAATTTCTATCTTTGCGCCCGCAAATTGCACGGCGAGATAGCTCAGCTGGTTAGAGCGCATGATTCATAATCATGAGGTCCCGAGTTCAAGTCTCGGTCTCGCTACTGAAAAGGAACGGAAGGCGCATGCGGCCTTCCGTTTTTTTATTTCCTTAAATTTTGTCAATCTGCGCAAAAAAGGCTCTTGACAGTCCGGGGGGTCGGTTGAAAGCCCGTACCTTGTTTCACTCATTTTTTGCGTTCGCAGCGCGCCCGAGAGATGCATAAATTTGCCGTAGTAGATATTGAGACAACAGGCCTCGTGAGTGTCGGTCACGGCATCACAGAGGTGGCTGTGGTTCACCTTGACGGCTCTGAGTTGAAGCCCGCTTTTCATTCCGTGGTCAATCCGGGGCGCGACATTCCCGGGACGGTAAGCCGCCTTACGGGAATAGACCGCAGAATGACCGAATACGCCCCGACTTTTGCGGAAATTGCAGCCCCCTTGGCTGCCGCTCTTGAAGACCGCATCTTTGCAGCGCATCAGGTCAATTTCGATTATTCCTTTCTCAAAAAGGCCTTCGAGGCCTGCGGGATGAGTATTTCGCAACGAAGGCTCTGTACCGTGCGCCTCGCCCGAAGGGTCTCCGGTGCGGCAAACGGTGCCGGTCTCTCAACCCTTTGCAAAAGGTACGGGGTGCACAATACGGACCCTCACCGCGCCATGGGCGACGCCCTGGCCACTGCGGAAATTCTGAAAATCCTTGCGGAGCGCGAAGGCGGGCGGTTTCTTGAAGAAGAACTCCGGCGGGCAAACAGACCCGCAGTCATCCCCGCACAGCTCGATGCCGATGCTGTCAACGCACTCCCCGAAGTTCCGGGAGTGTATTATTTCTACTCGGCTCACAGCCGTAAGCCGATCTACATCGGAAAGGCGGTCAACCTGAAGAAAAGGGTGGTCAGTCACTTTACATCGCCCGGCGGCAGCCGTCGTAAGCAGTGTTTTCAGCGTGAAGTGGCCCGGGTGGACTACGCGATCACCGGCAGCGCTTACATGGCCTTGCTGCGCGAAGACGCGGACATCCGCAAGTTTTTTCCCAAGTACAATCAGGCCCAAAAGGCGCGGGTGCTGCCGGTGGCCGTGCGCCTGTACCGCACACGCGACGGGCGCGAGAAGGCGGGTATCGTGCGTACAAGCGGACACCCCGACGATCTCGCCGTTTTTGCTTCCCCGCGCGAAGCAAGGGAATGGCTGTTGCTCCAAATGCGCACTTTCGGTTTTGACCCGCTCTCGGCAGGCCTTTCTGCGCTTTACGCAGATGACTTGCCTACCCGCGAGACGAGCGCGGAGGCAGAGGCTTTCCGCGCCTTCGCGGATGCTTGTCGAAACGCACAAAAGTCCCATTTTGCCTTGCTCGATCACTCCGCAGAAGGCCGAACGCCTTACGTGCTGGTGAAAAACGGACGATACCGCGGGTTCGGGACATGGAAGGGAAGCGGTACCCCCGACCCGCATGAAGCGGAAGCAGGCATTACCGCGGCACCCGAAAGTACGGCTGTACGCACTGTACTGAGAAAAATGGAAGAAGATAAACGCATTCAAAAAATAAACTTTCAATGATGAAAATCTACCTGTGGAGCCTTGCAGTCCTGCTTTTTGCATCCTGTACGATGGATGATGCCGTAACCGAGGCACAAAGTGAGGAGGAAATAAGGCGGGCCCTTGATTTGCAGCGTGAAGCGTGGAACAGCGGTGATATTGAAGGGTTCGTCTCTTGGTATTTGCCCAACGAGGAGTTGAGGTTTACCACATCTTCCGGAATGCTGAAAGGTGCCGATGAACTGCTCGAGCGTTATAAGACTTCTTATGCCGACAGGGAGCGTATGGGCCGTTTGGATTTTGAAATTCTCGAATTTCGCTGTATCGACAAATCGCATGCGGTGACCATCGGAAAATGGACGGTGTTCAGAGAATCCGATCGCCCGGAGGGCTATTTCACATTGATCTGGAAGCGCACCGATGAGGGCTGGCGCATTGCCGTTGACCACACGAGCTGATGGAAGTAAGCATTAACGGGGTACTTCTCGTACTGAATATCGGCCTCTCGCTGATTGTATTCAGCAACAGCGCACTTTTTGCCAAATTGGTGTTCAACCCTTACAGTGTGGTGCACCGCGGAGAATATTACCGCGTACTGACCCACGCCTTTATTCATGCGGATTACATTCACCTCCTCTTCAATATGTATGTTTTGTGGCAATTCGGGGGGCTGATCGAAACCATTTTTACGCAAGAGGCCGTTTTCGGCGAAATTTTTCCGGGCGTATCCTTTTGGGGTCAATCGCGCGGCTATCTTTTTTACATTCTGCTTTACTTCGGAGGCCTGGCGGCTGCCACACTTCCGGCTTTCAGAAAGCACCGCGACAATCCGCACTACAACTCGGTAGGAGCTTCGGGCGCCGTATCGGCCGTGGTTCTGGCCATCATTATTGCGCTTCCCACCATGAAGCTCTACCTGTTTTTTATCCCTGTCGGCATTCCCGCTTTCGTGCTCGGGATCGCATACTTGGTATACGAGTATTACATGAGTAAGCGCGGGCGTACGGGAATTGCACATGACGCCCACCTCTGGGGCGGTCTCTTCGGCCTCTTGTTTATGCTCATCGCGGAGCCGCGGTTCGGTCTTTTCTTTTTGCAGCGTGTCGGGGCATTTTTTGGCGATCTGTTTACTTAAAAGCCATAAATTTGCGGGTCACTATGTCTGAATCCCCATCGCTGCTTATTCTTTCCGACGGTACCCTGATTCCGCAATCGGAACTCGGAGGTGCTGCGGTGAACCGCGCCATGCGCCTCGGGGACGGCTTTTTTGAGACCGTTCGCGTCATCCGCGGAAGGCCCCACGCTTGGGAAGCGCACCATGCACGCATCACGGCCTGTTTTAAAGCGCTGGGGCTTGAGCCGCAGCCGCATGTAGATTCGACATTTTTGCTGCGCAGCATTTACAGATTGATGGAGGCATACGGGGCGCAACATGCCAGAGTACGCCTTACTTTTTTCCGCAAAGGCGGAGGGGCCTACACGCCGGAGACCGACAGGCCCGGCTTTATCGGGGAATGTATGCCTCTGGCTAAGGGAGACTTTCAGGTGCGACAGGAAGGGGTGCACTTAGGGCTGTACACAACCCTGAAAAAATACAGAAGTCCGCTGGCGCCTTTTAAGCTGCTGGGCAATCACGTGTACATTCAGGCGGCATCTTGGGCAGCAAAGCACCACTATGATGATGCCCTGATTTGCAACGATGCCGGTGAAATCATTGAATCCACGTGCAGCAACCTCTTTACCTTCTCGGAAGGCGCCCTTCACACGCCTCCGCTCTCGAGTGGGTGCGTAGGCGGAGTCATGCGTATGAGCGTGCTGAATGCCGCTATGGAGGCGGGAATACCCTGTTTCGAGACCCGGTTGAGTGAAGCTGATATTCTCCGTGCGGAAGAGGTATGGCTCACCAATGCCGTTCAGGGCATCTCTTGGGTACGCAGTTTTCGCGACAAGCGTTTTTTTCACAAAGCGGCCGATCGGATAACGGGTCTGCTCAATACGCGGCACGCCGAGCGTGCCGAAGAAGTTTCCGCAGCCGAATAAATAAATCCTCATGGCTTGCACCTTCTCCCGTGCCACCTGTGGGGTATTTCGCTTAATTTTTCTTAATCCTCAGCCGTAAACCCCCTACTTGTAAAATATTCTGCTATACTGAAGTTGAATTTTAATCATGAACCTTTAAAACAAGAACCGTGACACATAAAAAAGCAGAATTGACTTTAGAAGATAAAAAAACAGCGCTTTCTGAGTTGATAAAAGAAAAACAAAGGCAGTTTGAAGATTTTGAAACCGCCCAAATGCAGACTTTGGAAAGTTCGAACAAACAAGCCGGTGAGAACGAGGACCGCTTCGAAAACCCTCAGGAGCAGATGATCGATGAGCTCGAAATGCGCTCGGGTGTTTTGGACAAGCTGAAGACGGACATCGAGTTGCTGCGTACCATGCACGCCGGAGAACCCCTGGATACAGTTGAGCACGGCGCTTTGGTACAGACGGAAGACCTGCGCGTTTTTGTAGCTGTGGCCCATCCCGACCGTATTTCCGCAAATGAAAAACTCGTGAGCATTTCAACCGATGCTCCCATCTTCAAAGCCATGAAGGGCAAGCAAGCCGGGGATTCTTTTGAGCTCAACGGTGAGACCCGAAAAATTCTGGATGTAATCTGATTGCCGACCTGATCAGATTGACCTTCAGTTGAGTTTTGGATCGGCGGGAAAATTGGCCAAATCTGAGAAAGGCTTCCCCATGCCGCGCAGGGCTTCATTCCAGAGGTCTTCGCGCGCTGTATCCATGACGGGGAGGTCACTCAGGTTGCGGACATACCAAGAGCGCTTCCCAATCTCTTCTTCGAGCTGCTCTTCGCTCCATCCGCTGTACCCCACAAAGAAGCGCACCTGATCGGAGGCAATGGTCTTATCTGCCAAACCTGCCGAAATAGCGTCGAAATCACCACCGAGAAACAGATTCCCGCTCACGTGAATACTTTCCGGGATGCGTTCTCCCAAGGTGTGAATGTAGTACAGACTGTTGTTTTCGACGGGACCTCCCAAGCTGATCCTTCCCTCCGTTTCCGGAAGCTTTTCCGAAAGATCAGGCAGGTCCAATTCGATATACCTGTTGAGCACAAAGCCGAAGGAGCCCTCCTCATTGTGGTCGCAGAGCAAAATCAGGGAACGGCTGAAATAAGGATCTTCCAAAAAAGGTGAAGCGATGAGCAAACGCCCCCTGAGCGGCGGCAAAATATTGTCGGGATCGAGGTTGAAATTTTTCAAATCAATGCAATGCAGGGCGGTGGGGCAGCGATGCGCAAATGCGGCCCTCAGCGTCGTTCAGCGAGCGTAGCCGTGCATATACCTCACCCTCGGGCCAATAGTTTAAGGCGAATTTAACAAAAATGTGACCGTGCTTGGCCTCCGAGGTCCAGAGGGCTTTGTAAAAACGCTTGATCTCGGAGTCTTCAGCAGCCTCCGCCACCAGCCGAAACCTTTCCGCACCGCGACACTCGATGATGGATGCCAGCAGCATTCGGTCCAGGAGGCGCTCGTCAGAACTGCTGCGGCAGAGCGCCATGAGTTCTGCTACATACATGTCCTTGGGCATTTGCGCGGCAAGCTGTGCACCCCTTTTTTCCATGAGTTTGTACACCATTTGAAAATGCTCGAGCTCTTCGAGTGCTGTTTCAATGAGTTCGGGGATAATCTCTGTTTTGTCGGGACATTTTGCTACAAAACTCATCGCCATGGACGATGCCTTGCGTTCGCAATCTGCATGGTCTTGCAGGAATCGGTCAAAGTCGGAAAGCACCACCTGCGCCCACTCGGGGGGTGTATGGTATGTGAGGTCCAGAGAAAGTTTCATCTTCGCAAATGTACGGAAGTCGAAGTTCAAGCCAAAGAAAGACCTTTTCCCGCCGAGCGTAAAAGATAAAACAGCCGGCAGTCGATGCATGATCATGAGGTTGCCTAACTTTGAAGGATGGAAATGAATGTAAAAATTCGTCGGGTTGATGACGATTTGAAATTTGAAGCGGCCAATGCAGGCGGATATACCGTCACAACCGACGGGAGTCCCAAATCGGAAGGAATGCGCCCGATGGAGCTTCTTCTGGCCGCAGTCGGTACCTGTGCCGCCTTTGATCTCGTGCATATTTTGCGAAAGCAGCGTCAGGAGGTCGCCGATGTAAGCGCAGAGGTTCGCGGATTGCGCCCGGATGAGGGCGTGCCCAAGCCTTTCGGCGAAATTCATATCGCCTTCACGCTGCGCGGCAATCCGGAGGAGGAAAAAGCCCGCCGGGCGGCGGCCCTCGCTGTGGAGAAATACTGTTCCGCAGGGGCTAACTTGCGGGAAGATACCGAGGTGACCTGGTCTCTCGATATCGAGAAAACATCTGAAGCGGAAAAACGTAGTTAAGATAAACAGGAACCTCCCCTTATGGAAAAATCTTTTTTGGAAAGCCTCTACAGAAGAAACGCAGACTGCAAGAATTGCCCTTCGAAGAAGCGGTCTCGCGACTTCTTGGATCATTTGATCGCATTGCTTTTTCCCGACTTTGAGAAACGGCACTTTGCTGATTTCAGCGATTTTGAGGGCCACGTGGCGACGCTTCGCGGTGACTTGAGACAATTGCTCTCCCTCGACCCGCATTGGGCTTCACGTGATCCGCAGCAGGATGCGGAAGTATTCTTTGAAAGCCTTCCGGAAATTTACAGCTTGATCCGCGACGATGTACAGGCCATGTACGACGGTGATCCGGCCGCGCGCTCACATTCCGAAATCATCCGCTGCTACCCGGGATTCTATGCTGTGGCAGCTTACCGCATTGCACACAAATTACTTACGCTCGGGGCTGAGCTCATTCCGAGAATATTTACGGAAACAGCGCATTCCGCCACAGGGATAGACATCCACCCGGGAGCGGTGATCGGCAGGCATTTCTGCATTGACCACGGCACGGGTGTGGTGATCGGAGAGACCACCCATATCGGGGAGCGCGTGAAGATTTACCAAGGAGTGACCCTCGGCGGTTTGAGCGTCGATAAGGCCGATGCGCGCAAGAAACGCCACCCGACCATTGAAGACGGAGTGGTCATCTACGCGGGCGCTACCATCTTGGGCGGTGATACCGTGGTGGGTGCCGATGCAGTAATCGGCGGAAACGTATGGCTTACGCGCAGTGTGGAACCGGGAACGAAGGTGTACTATAAGGCGGCGATGAGCAGCAATGAAGGAGAGACCGACGTCATTACATTCAAATAAATCGTGAAACTCATCGATCTCATAGGCAATACGCCGCTTGTAGAACTTACTTCCATGCAAGACCGCAAGGAAGTGCGCATTTTCGGCAAACTCGAAGGCCACAACCCGGGCGGAAGTGTTAAGGACCGTGCCGCTTACGGCATGCTGCACGGAGCCCTGGAAAGGGGTGAAATCAAGCACGGCGATCGCCTCATTGAAGCTACCAGCGGAAATACGGGAATTGCCCTCGCCATGATTGCGCGGCTGCTCGGCCTTGAAATGACGCTGGTCATGCCGGAGACGGCCACCGAAGAGCGTAAGCAAACCATGCGTGCCTTCGGTGCCGATCTCATCCTCACCCCGGGCGAGGGTACCATTGAGTATTCACGGACCTTGGCGCAGGAGAAGGCTGAGAAAGAGGGGTACCACATGCTCAATCAATTTGCCAATCCGGACAATTGGAAAATGCACTACCGCACCACGGGGCCCGAGATATGGCGCGACACGGAGGGTGAAGTGACCCATTTTGTTTCTTCTATGGGCACCACGGGCACCATCATGGGGGTGTCTCGCTACCTCAAGAAGAAAAAATCCGATATTCAAATTGTGGGAACCCAACCCACGGAAGGCTCCAAAATACCGGGCATCCGGAGGTGGTCACCGGAATTTTTGCCGGAAATATTTGAAGCAGACCGTGTAGACCGGACCATCGACGTGAGCGAGAAGCAAGCCGCGGAGATGGCGCGAAGACTTGCGAGAGAGCAGGCCGTATTCAGCGGAATGAGCAGCGGAGGAGCTTGTACGGCAGCGCTCAAAGTGGCCTCGGAAATCGACCGGGGCTGTATCGTTTTTATTGTTTGTGACCGAGGAGACCGCTACCTGAGCTCATCATTGTTTTCCCTGACCTGACCGCCGGGAGCACTTCCGCCCTGAGCGTTCTGCGTGACTGTTTCAGCAGAGAAACCTTCCTCTTTTTTATTTTTGAAATACTGATAAAATTTCAGTTTGGAGAAGTCGTAGAGCAGCACCACGACCAGAGAAAGACATACCGCGTAAAATACCTTAAAGCCGATAAGGAAGTAGATCAACCCCGAGATTACCCCCCCCGTGAGGTAGGCGCAGGCGATGTAAAAAATCAGTTTGAACTTGCCTCTGAGCTGTTCGTTCTGTCTGTATTCCTTTTTGGTAAACATCGCGGAAAGCACCCCGAGGTCAGTGGTCGCTCCTGTGAGGTGGGTAGTCTTCACTGCAAAATTTGAGATGCTGGCAGTCAGTCCGTTTTGAAGCCCCATGGCATACAGGCAAAGGCCCACCAGAATTTCGGTTTCCTGAAGTTTCTCCGTGTAGTAATAGCTCCCGTATATACCGACGATCAACAAGCAGACGATTTCAATAAGAATCGGAGTAGCATGTGCGAGGTAGGCATTTTTCTTATTGAAGTTGATAATGATGAGGTTAGAGCAAAAGTTCCCGAAGTAAAAGAGAAATATCCAAGTGAAAACCACAGTCACCTGGTACCAATTGCCTTTGGCAATTTCCTCTGCCAAAATTGCGTAGTGACCTGTAACGTTGGAGGTGAATGCGAAGAAAATGATCAGCGAAACAATGTTCACCATCCCCGCTGAGAAAGCCGTAAGAACACCCAGCCTGATATTATCTTCGAGTGACCGGCTGTTACTGTATTTTCTGAGCATTACTTTTCATTGATTCTTTCGAATGTGAGTTCCGCCACGCCTCTGGCGCGCATATCCACATCAAAGTTTAATACCAATTTTTTATCGGTAAGGGTGGTGATATTGTAAGATTCCAACCGCTCATCTCCGTCCTTGAGCAAGAGAATGTTCCCTCGGCCTTTGACTACGTAATTCAGATAGATCAGGCTGCCCCCTGTCAGTCTTTGTGTGGTCAGGGTACCGTCTTCTGAAAAAGTCCAAGTTTCATTTTCGTGGACGAAAAAGTCGTGTCCGATAATTTTATTTAACCTGTCCGCCGTAGCTCCGCGTACATCAAAATCGTCAAAATTTTCCTCACCCTCGTATACCCACTTCACTTGCTTCCAAGTTCCGACGATGAGCCGCTCCGGCTCTGCACCTGTCGTCAGCATACCTGCTAAGGCCGCTGCTGCGATGGTGAAAACGATGAATAAGACATACTTGAATTTCATTCGGAAAATCAGTCTGAAGCATTTAGATTCCCCAAAACGGGGGGCCGGAAAACCGCAAATATACCCTACTGATTCAAGTCCGGAAGAAAAGTAGTCTTAAAATTCCCTTACAGAG
>PXBH01000139.1 GCA_003565555.1 Cryomorphaceae bacterium
ATGTAAACGGCCACCTCATCAATTACAATCCCCGGCTGAAAAATGATCCGGGAGACGGGTCTTGGATTGAAAATGCGGAAACCCGCACCTCGCTCTCCGCCTATGAAGATATGCGTATATCACACGACGACGGCTCCTACCCGCCCATGCGCGTGTCGGCCTTCAACTACCTCCCGGGCACCGAGCCCGTGCGCTATCCCGAGGGCATCGGCACCGTGCATATTTCCCGTAAAGGGGCCTTCCTGCTCAACACCCTGCACTACGGTCCGGCGCCGAAAGATACCTTCGATCTGAGTGAAATCCACCTCTGGTTTGCCGCGGAAAAACCTGAACGCCCCCTCCTCGAACTCCACTTGGGAACGCAGGGCGAAACCCCTGTAGAACCTGAATTCGTCATTCCGGCGGGAGAGGTAAAAACCTTCACAACGCGCTACCGCACCAAAGAAGACATCTCCGTGCTCACCGTGAATCCGCACATGCACCTCCTCGGAAAATCATTCAAAGCCTACGCCGCATCACCGGACAGACGCGATACCATCCCGCTGGTGCGCATTCCCGAGTGGGATTTTCGCTGGCAATATTTCTACACCTTCCGGAAAATGCTCAAAATCCCGAAGGGCTACGAAATCATTGCGGTAGCGGAATTTGACAATACCTTTGACAATCCGTTTAACCCGAATACGCCCCCGAAAACCATGCGTGCCGCCGGGCGAAACATGAAAACAACGGACGAAATGTTTCAATTTTTCGTAAATTTCGTCCCTTACCGCGCCGGAGACGAAAATATCCGGCTCTAAACCTCACTGCCATGAAAAATTTTCTCCTCACCACCGCCGTATGTGTATTCACCGTTTTGGCAGCTGCGGCCCAGGGGCCGAGAAACGTACATCAAGTCATCAATGACGATTTCAGCCTGATTGCTCAGGAGCTCAAGCCGGAACCCCTCCAATTGCATCAAATTTCCAAGGCGCTGGAGGAAAAAGCGGAAGAAATTGCGCAGGCCGAGGCTTACATCGTTGACCTCAAGGCACGGGCTGCGCAAACCTCTGAAAACGATACAAAAAGTCGTGCGTATATCGAAAACGAATTGAGCAATGCGGCAGAACGCCTCAAGCAACTGCACCGCGACAAGGACAATGCGGTGGAAGAGCTGCTGAATGAGGAACAAGCGGCCAAGTACAGGAAGGAGATCCTTCCCGCCCTGGCAGAAAAAAGAAAAGCCTTTGCCGATCAGGCAAAAGCTTCGAAGTAAGTTCGATTTTCTCCTTTATCCTTCCCCGTTTTCGGGGTCTTCCTGAGGGTCGTCATCCTCTTCGGATTCGGTGGTTTCTTCCTCAAGGACTTCTTCCTCATCCTCGGGATCTGTCTCTTCGACAGGGTCGGGATCTTGATTTGCAGACCACCGCAGGTTATCGATTTCCACGGAAGTATTGCGTTCTCCGGAAAATTCAAACCCGCATACCACTTCCGTCCGGGCCATCATGAGCTGTCCGAAATTTCTGATCGGGATGATTACCGGAGTAAATACAGAATCGTTGAAGGAGTGGGTGCTGATTTCTACGAAGGTGCTGCGGCGGTAGGGGGTGCATTCGGGTTCTCCCGGCACTTTCCCGCTGATGAAAAGGTTTACAAATTGCGGAGAGCCGCCCTCTGTGATGCGGCAATCGAAGCGAAGCGAGCCTTCGGTAAAATCGCGGGCGTCTCTTTCATTGATCAGGGTAAACCAACTCAGATGGTCCTCGCCGCCTGCAGTGGTCAGCGAGAGGGTGCGGTACTCGGTGAGTGAATCGGGTGCATGCACCCTTTGCTCGGCAGCGCCGGCGCATACTTCCAGACGGTAAGCGCCTTCAGTGAGGTTGCCGTTCCAGCCGCCTTCCATGCCGTTGCTCCAGATCATTTGCACCGCTTGATTGTACGCGCAGCTTCCGTCGTCATGAAGGGCGCGCGGCTCGTAATTCACAGCAATCGGGTCGGTACATCCCCGCTGATCGAACTCTTTTTGACAGGCGAAAAGCAAAGGAAGAGCGGCGAATACGAAAAATCGGATACTGAATTTCATCAGATTTACAGCTTTAAGGGTTAATCCACTTACCCCCAAAAGGCGGTAAAGGTTTCACCGAACAAAGGGAATATGCTAATTTTGCGGATGCTCGACCCCTAATGCCGAAGCTCCCCGACCGATGACCCTCGTCCAATTGAAATACGCCGTAGCGGTAGACACCTACCGCCACTTTGCCGCAGCTGCAGAGCACTGCTTTGTGACCCAGCCCACCTTGAGCATGCAGATCAGCAAGATGGAAAAGGAGCTCGACGTGCTGCTCTTCGACCGCAGCAAGCATCCCGTAGAGCCGACGGAGATCGGAAAGAAAGTAATCGCTCAGGCGCGCATTGTACTTCGCGAAGCGGGGCGTATTGATGAGGTGATTCAGTCTGACAAGGGTGTGGTGGCCGGTGATTTCAGGCTCGGAATCATCCCCACGGTGAGCACCGCCTTGCTCCCCCGCTTTTTGAAGGCTGTGACCGATGCCTATCCGGAAATTCGCCTGAAAGTAGAAGAGCTTCAGACCAATGAGATCATCTCCAAGCTCGATCAGGACCTGCTCGACGCGGGGATCATGGCCACCCCGCTTCACGACAGTCGGCTCACCGAACGACCCCTTTACACCGAGCCTTTTATGGCCTTCGTGCCTGACGGGCATCGGCTTGCGGGCGAGAGCTTCGTTCTGCACAGCGAGCTTCAGCTCGATGACATACTGCTGCTCAAGAGCGGGCACTGCTTTCGCGAAAATGTGATCAACCTCTGCAGGAATGCATTTCCCGCAAAGGAGAGCGGTGAATCCTTTGAGTTCGAAAGCGGAAACTTTGAGACCATGATCAAGCTGGCGATGCAGGGATTCGGGATGACCCTGATTCCTTACCTCACCGCCCTCGACCTGCCCGATGACCTCAAGCGCTTCCTCAAGCCGCTGGAACATCCGCAGCCCGGCCGTGAAATCAGCCTCGTATACCACAAAGCCCGGCTCAAAACGGGGCTGATCGAGATCATCTCGGAAATAATCGAAAGTAAGGTACCTGAAAAACTGCGCCGTGCAGGCGAAACAGAGCGTGTGAGTCCTCTGCCGGCCGGGCCCAAAACCGCATGACGGAAGCTGAGGCATGCTAAACGAAAAGAAATGTCCCTCCTGCGGAAAGTGGACCGACGGAAGCAAGACCCACTGCGCTTTCTGCGGCGCTCCGATCGATGCCGCGCTCATCGCCCGTGAACAAAAGAAGGTGAGGGACGCGGAAGAGGAAAAAAAACGCCTCGCGGAAGAAAACCGGTTCGAGCGATACCTCCGAAAATTACAGGCCTCCGAAAAAACCCACCACAAGATTCTTTTCGGCATACTCAATGCCATTTTCACGGTTTACATGGCGGTACTCTCCTTCTTTATATGGCTGATCGCAATTATCTCGGGCTGACCTCAAAAACAGTTAAAACGACTGCCCTTCCGCTCACAGCGGTCTATTTTGCCTTGCACTACCTCCAATTCTCGGGTGCCGGGCCGGAGTGGCTGCGTTTTTACGGAAAAGACATGCTCCTCGTGCCCATGCTGGTCACGGCCGTCTCCCTCACCGGCGAGATACTGGGCAAACCTCAGCGCATAGGATGGCGTGAAGTCTTGCTCACTTGGATCGCCGTTTCGGTTTTTTTCGAACTCTTCGTGCCCGCCTTTCGGGACAATATAAAGGGAGATCCCCTTGACATTGTCGCCTACGGTATGGGCGCCGCGGTCTTTTTGATTTTCTTGCGGAAGAATAATGAATTGCGGCACAGCGTTTGACTGAAGGGGTATCGGCAAAATTTCGTTAATCCGCTTGGGGCTTTGCCTCGGCTCCCGTTACATTTACAGCAAAGTGCTTATGATACATTCGTCTCTCCCCCTCCTTTCGCTTGCGGTGCTTTGCACGGCAGCCCCTCTCCTTGCCCAGCCCGACCTCTCCTCCATGTCAGGCAGGCAACGCATACAAGCCGCAGAAAAAGAACAGCTCGAAGCCTCGGCTGACGGGGAGTTTCAATCGCTGATGGACCGCGGCCACGAGCTCTTTCGAGAAAAACAATACCTCAAAGCGGTGCGCATGTATGAGCGCGCAAAGGAAAAACGGCCGTTGAACGTCTATCCGAAGGTGAAAATCACCGATATTCAGCTCAGTATGCAGGACACTCTCGACTTCTTGGCAGCTGAAGAAAAACGCACCGACGGTGCGGACAGGGGGAGTGATCATGTTCGGCCGGATCGGCCGGACCGACCTGAAGAATCCAAAGAGGAGCGTCTGAAAAAAATAGACGCCTGGGAACGCAAAGAGCGCGAAAAACTCGAACAAGACCGCAAGCGACAGTCAAGCCCGGATACACCTCCGGTTTCGGGCAGCGGCGGTGACGTAAAAAAGGTAAGCCTCGAAGAATACCAAAAGGAGCTCGCCGAAAAATACCCTTCCGGCATCACGGAGGAAGTGAGTACCGAAGGCAACAAGACCATCGTAAAACGCATCGTGGTGCGGGAAGGCCGAGGCAATGAATACAAGCGCGTGGAACACGGATGGGGCGGGGTGTTCTATTTTAAAAACGGAGATGCCGTGACCGAACGCGTGTGGAAATCAGAAACAGAGTAGTACAGCGCGCATCTACCTTTCCACACGGGCGCCCGCCTCGATACGTATCGGCAGGTGGTTCGCAGCGGGAGGAATCGGGCAACTGTATTTCGGATTGTACACGCAGTAGGGGTTGTAGGCCAAGTTGAAATCTATGAACGTCTCGGAACCGTCGAGGGCGGAGGCCTCAATATCAATGTACCTCCCGCCGCCGTAGGTATCCCCTCCGTTGGTGAGGTCGGTAAAAGGCAGAAAATAGGTCGGATCGGCTACTTTCATCCGCGCCAAGGTCAGATCGATATAAACCGGAAGCTCCAGTTTTGTGGTATCTGCCGTAAACTTAAGCACCCCGACTTTCTGCATTCTTCTTCGGGCCTCAGTGGTGGTTTCTACGCTTTGCGGCTTGGCCCCTTCTGTCGGCTCCCATTGCGCCGCATATCTGAAGTCCGGATTGTACGGATAACGCGGAATGCTGTCAAATCGGGCGCGGTCTTTGTCATCGAGCGGAGAGGTTTCGGGATCGGCAAATATGCGTTCCGTTTTCTCCCAAAATTGCACGTAGGCCGCCCTGCCCTCTTGGGCGAGAAGTGAAGTGGCTGAACTAAAAGTCAGAAGAAGGAGTGAAACGGTCAGGCAGAAAACTTTCATGAATCAAAGTTACGAAAGTCGATTCACAGCGCGGCCGGCAAGGGTCTTGCCGGGCCATTTTATTTTTAGCAACTTGCACCTATGGAAATTGCACGTTCGCTGAAAGACGCGGAAAATGCGTTCAGGGATTTTCTCGAATTTATCCTCGAGCGCAACCTCGGGGAAAAATGGGTGGAGAAATGCGGCTTGGGTGCGCTGCGCACCGATAAGTGGAGGGAGCAGAAAGCCCTTGCGGAGGCTGACCTCGTTCCGAATTCGGGTGAAGAAGGCTTGCTGTTTTATGCCCCTTTTGAGGATTTGTACGCCTTGGTGAATCAAAACTGGAGCGGGGATCTTCAATCGGCTTTCACAGACAAAGAGAAGCTCCTGACTTTCCTGTCCATCATTGAAAAGTACCGGCACCCCGACTTGCACCGGCGCGAACTTTTCGTACACCAAAAGCACCTCATCATGGGAGTGGCCGGCGAAATACGCGCGAAGATTACCGCTTTTCGCAGCCTCCTGGAAGTGGGAAAAGAGGGTTTTCCGCGCATCGAATACATCAAAGACAGCTTGGGCAACATGTGGGTACCCGGAAAACCGAGGCGTGTAAAAACCAACCTCACGCTCTACCCCGGAATGAAGGTGGAATACATCGTGCAGGCCACCGATCCCGAAGAGCTTCCGCTGGAATACCGCATCCACGGCGACCGCTGGCAAAGCGGCAATATTCTCTTTCTGGAAGTGACCGATAAGCTCATCAAAAAGCAAACACAGATCAACATCACCATCCGGAGTTCACGAAAATTTCACGCCTATCCTCTCGGTTACGATGACAGAATAGTCTTCGAATACCAAATACTTCCGAACGAACAGCAAGAGGTAAACGATAAGAAGCCCTGAATCAAAATATGATCCCTGTCAGCAAGTCGATATTTTCAGATTTACCGAAATTTGCGTACTTTTTCACCGTCAATCAAATCCTTATATGAAGTTTCTCCACAGGCCTTTTAATGCCCAAGCCAACGACCGAATCAAAGTGACCTTCAGTAAGCCTACGAAAATCTTACTGATCCATTCCGAACAGTTCAAAAACTACAAAGGCGGACGAACCTATACCTACAGGGGCGGGTTCATGGAGAAATCTCCGGCAGAATTCACCGTTCCCTTTGCGGGAAAATGGCATGCCGTTATCGAGAAAGGCACATACAAGAACCCGATTGAGGTGACCGGCGATGCCGAAATCTACACCCCGGGGCCCGCCACCTTGAACGGAGCAGAACAAACAGAAACCTCTCGGCCCGGAGTAAAGGACTACGACGATACCTTGGAATGAGGTTGAAGCCTTTTATCTTCTTGCTCTTGATTTTTGCCCTGACAGGCTGTGAAAGCGGCAGGCCTGAGGATCAGGCGAACACAGAAACCGAAAAAGTCGCCCAACCCGCGCCCGCAGACACTTCGAAGGCGGAGCCCGCCGAAGAAAATTTTCCCTACCTCAACAACGAAAATGCCGAAGCATTTCTGCGCGAATATGCCGAGAAAATCAATTCCCGAAAAATCGCGCTGACCACCCGATACGGCACACTGAAAATCCGTCTGTTCGAAGATACCCCGCTGCATACCGCCAACTTTCTGATGATGATTGAGCGCAACTATTTCACCGGTACGGAATTCACCAGAATTGTGGAAGACTTTGTGGTACAAGGCGGAAACAGTGAGCGAGAATCAGACGAGATCAAGCGCCTCGTCATCGGAAACTACCTGATACCGTCGGAAATCAACGACAGGCACATCCACAGAAAAGGTGCACTGGCCATGGCCCGCCGGTATGAGAACAACCCCGAAAAAAAATCTTCCGCTTACGATTTCTACCTCGTAGCGGGACGCACCTTCAACGATGCTCAACTTACGGCGCTGGAAAATCAGCACGAGATGACCTTCCCCGAATGGCGGCGCAAAGTCTACCGCACCGCGGGCGGAGCGCCGCACCTCGACGGGCAGCACACGGTATTCGGGATGGTCACCGAAGGCTTTGAGGTGCTCGAGCGCATGGCGAAAACACCGACGGACGAAAGCGACTGGCCGCTGGAAAGCCTGATCATGGAAATGACGGTCCTCGATGAATAACCTTTGGAGAAAAATCCTTATTCCCGCTGTTTTTTTCGTGTCGGCGGCCTGCAGTTACAAGTCTGACAGCAAAACTGTTGCCCGCGAGATCCTGTCCGGCAAAACCCTGCACGGACTCGAAGCCGGCGTGGCCTGTGCCCACCCGGAAGCCGCGCGAATCGGAGCCGAAATTCTGGCCGAGGGCGGGAATGCCGTCGACGCATCAATCGCCGTGCAATGGGCCCTGGCGGTATGCTATCCGAATGCGGGAAACATCGGCGGAGGCGGCTTTATGACTGCCCGAATGAGCAACGGCGCGCTGTACAGCTTAGATTTTCGTGAGACGGCACCTGCGGCGGCCGGTCGCGACTTCTACCTCGAGGAAGACGGCTCCGTAAGTCCGGGCAAAAGCACCGATACGCATTATGCAGCCGGGGTTCCCGGTACCGTGCGCGGATTATACGCCGCTTCAGACAGCTTGGGCACCATGAACCAAGCTCGGCTCATCCGACCGGCCGTTGAATTGGCCGAACGGGGATTTCCGGTGACCGCACTTCAGGCCGAATTGCTCAACCGCTTTGCGGAAGTTTTTACCGAACGCAACCCCGACGGCACCGCCTTTACGGCTGCGGGCGGTGTGTGGAACGAAGGCGATACCTTGCGTCAGCCCGCGCTGGCAGCCACCCTGAAACGCATCGCGGAGAACGGTGCAGAGGAATTTTACACCGGTGAGACAGCAAAAATGATTTTACGGGAAACCGACCGACGGGGAACTTGGTTCACCCCGGAAGACCTCGCGGGCTACCGGCCCTTATGGCGCAGCCCTCTGGTGTGCATACAAGATTCCGTGCGCATCATAGCTCCCGGCCCGCCTTCAAGCGGAGGTGTAGCACTTTGCCAAATGCTGGAAATGGGGAAGCAGCTGCGGATTGACACCCTCGCGCACAACAGCACGGCATATATCCACCGCCTCACCGAAATACAACGCCGCGTCTACGCCGACCGTGCCGCTTATCTCGGAGATCCCGACTTCGTTCATGTTCCCGTAAAGGCGCTGCTGAATCCCGAATACCTTTCGGAGCGTACGGCGGGTATCGACCTCATAAAGGCCACACCGAGCACCGCGGTGCGCGAAGGCGTACTTCCGAACGAAAGCCCGGAAACCACCCACCTCAGTGTGATCGATGCAAAGGGAAATGCCGTGTCCGTAACCACAACGCTGAACGGCAATTTCGGATCGAAAATCATCGTTTCCGAAGCCGGTTTTCTGCTCAACAATGAAATGGATGACTTCAGCATCAAACCGGGCGTACCCAATATGTTCGGACTCACCGGCGGCGAAGCGAATGCCGTGGCTCCGGGAAAGCGGATGCTCAGCTCGATGACACCCGTAATTGTGGAAATACACGGAAAACCTTTTCTCGCCGCGGGCTCTCCGGGCGGATCTACCATCATCACCTCCGTATTGCAAACAGTGCTCAACACGGTGTATTTCAATATGCCGATAGATGAAGCCACCGCCGCGGGAAAATTCCACAGCCAATGGCTCCCGGACCGAATCAGCTTTGAAAAAAACCGTTTCTACCCGGAGGTTTTGGACAGCCTTCGCTCGGCGGGACACGAAATACATTTCTACCCTTCCCTCGGGCGCACGGATGCCGTGCAGGTCATGCCGGACGGAAGCATAACAGCCTCCGGAGACCCCCGCGCCGACAATACCGCATCAGGAATAAAACCATGAAAAAACTACACCCCGTCTTAGAAAAGTACAATGAAGTGAACACCTTCGGCAAGGTGATGGGTATGCAACTGACAGTCATCACCCCGGGTGAGATAGAATACAGGATGCGTGTGAAACACGACCACCTCAGCAACCCCCTCGCCGCACACGGCGGTGCCGTCTCAGCACTGATGGACGGTGTGCTGGGCGTGGCAGCACTTTCGCTCGCCGTGGAGGAAGCAAAACTGGTGAGCACGGTGGAATTCAAAATCAATTACTTCGCGCCGATCCGGCCCGGTGATATGCTCACGGGCCGCGGAAAGGTGGTTTTTGCGGGAAACCGCCTGATGAGCAGTGAGGGAACCATAATTTGCGAAAACCGAAAAGGAATCACGGTTTGCAAGGGGCTGGGTACTTTCAACGCCTACCCGATCGATAAGAACAGCCTTTTTTCAGAAGATTTCTGAACCCGAATTCCTGCGAGGTTTGTCCTTACCGCTTTTTATTCGCCCTTTGCATAGGATTGGCCGGTCTTTCACGCTGCGCACGCTTGTATAGGTGAAACTTGGAAGGCGCCGCATTTCGCAAAGGCCACGCATTGTTTGACAAGTCTGTATCGGCAGTCTGCAAGAAGGGATCAAGCAGCATTCCCGTTACCCGTTTGTAGGTTACGAATACCTTGGTGACAGAGACGTCATCCATCTTCCAAATCTCTGCGGGGATGGTGATCAGCGAGTCGGTAGCGTCCTCGAATTCCAATTGAACGATGATGGGCATGGGCAGTCCGCCGATGTTGGAAAACTGCACTTCGTAAAAATGCCGGTCGTCATTCAATGCTTCGCGCTGCCAATCCTCCAAATCGGCGGGATCGGCTTCGGGCACATTGCGAAAACTTTCGTCGCGCAACCTTCGCTCTTCTCTTTGGGCCTCCTGCATGGCTCTGAATTCTTTATTGTAAAAATCGAGGAGGGTGGTATCCTTTTCCGTCGCGGTTTGCGAAATTTCGCGTGCATTGCGCATGCGGGATATGCTTTCGGCATATTCTCCGGGGTGGGTGTACTTAATCTCACCGCCGGCGGGCTCACCGATCAGATCCCCCACCACTTTATGCTCTACATAGTCGATGGACATGTCCACATGATCTGTGGTGTAAAACCATCCGCGCCAGAACCAATCGAGATCGATACCGCTTGCATCCTCCATCGTTCTGAAAAAGTCGGCGGGCGTAGGGTGCTTGAACATCCACCGGTTGGCATAGGTCTTGAAGGCAAAGTCGAAGAGTTCGCGCCCCATAACGGTTTCCCGTAAAATATTGAGCGCTGTGGCGGGCTTGGCATAGGCATTGGGGCCGAATTGCTTGATGGACTCACTGTTGGTCATAATGGGCACAATGTTCGACTTGTCGCCCTTCATATAGTCCGTGATATCGCGGGGCTCACCCCTTCTGCTGGGAAATCCGCGCTCCCATTCCTGTTCGGTGAGGTATTGAAGAAAGGTATTGAGTCCTTCGTCCATCCACGTCCAATTGCGCTCATCGGAATTCACAATCATGGGGAAGTAATTGTGTCCCACCTCGTGAATGATCACCCCGATCATACCGTATTTGGTTCGTTGGGAGTAGGTTCCGTCCTCTTCACAGCGGCCGTAATTGAAGCAAATCATCGGGTATTCCATGCCGATGCTCGCCGCATTGACTGAAATGGCAACGGGATATGGGTAATCGAAGGTGTGCTTGCTGTACGTCTCGAGGGTTTGAATGACCACGGGCGTCGAGTACTTTCCCCAGAGGGGGTTGCCTTCTTTGGGGTAATAGCTCATGGCCATCACGGTTCGGTTGTCGAATTCGACGCCCTGTGCGTCCCAAATAAATTTTCGCGAAGAGGCCCAGCCGAAATCCCTCACATTTTCGGCCTTGAAATGCCAGGTTTTGGTGTCCGACCTCCGCCCTTTTTCATTTTCGCGTGCTTCGGCTTCGGTGATGATCTCCAAGTGGGTATCGCTTGATGCGGCCCGCTTGAATCTTTCGCGCTGCTCAGCGGTAAGCACCTCCCTGTCGTTTTGAAGTTCTCCCGTGGCGGCCACCACATGGTCGGCGGGTACGGTGATCTTTACGTCAAAATTTCCGAAAGGGAGGGTAAACTCTCCCCTGCCGAGAAACTGCTTGTGGTTCCAGCCGGCGTCATCGGAATACACGGCCATTCGGGGGTAGAATTGGGCGATGGTGTAGATCGCATTGTTTTCATCTTCGAAAAACTCGTAGCCCGATCGGCCTCCGACCTGCATGCGGTCGTTGATGTTGTAATTCCACTTGATGCGAAAACTCACCGCGCTGTTGGGAACGAGGGGCTTTTCCAGGTCGATGCGCATCATGGTTTTGTTGATGGTATAAGGAAGGTCACGACCGCGGGTGTCGGTAACTTCCTCGATATTGAATCCTCCGTCAAACCACGGTGTCAGATTTTTATACTCCCGAAATGACATTTCATCGGAGAGCTTGTTCTGCCGAATTTTGTAAGTGTCACTGTCCTTGGCGCGCATGTTTTGGTCGAGCTGCACCCAGATGTAGTCCAGTACGTCGGGGGAATTGTTGAAGTAGGTCACCGTTTCTTCGCCGTCAATGCGGTGGAGGTCTTCGTCGAGGCTTACGCGAATTCTGTAATCCGCGCGCTGCTGCCAGTATTGAGGCCCCGGAGCGCCGGAAGCAGTTCGGTACACGTTGGGCGTGGGCAATTCCGTACCCAGTTGCCGAAATTTATTGGTATTGGTATTCTCCTGTGCGATTCCCGCAAACGCGAGGAGGGCTGCGGCCAAGGTCAGAACGGTTCCTTTCATCCCGCGAATTTCGCTAAATTTTTGCGAAAGCGGCGCACACCGTCGCAAGCCTGTCTCCTTGGAAAAGTTTCCGACGGGTCGGGGTCAATATCCGCCTTCCGCGAAGTATCAATGCTTCACCACCTTGGAGGTGAGGACGGCACCCTCTGTACCCACCTGAAGAATGTAGATTCCCTCCGGGAGGGCAGCGAGGCTGATTTCGGCCCGACCGGGATCCAACATTCCCGATTGCACCACACTGCCCGTCAAATCATAGAGGGTAAAAATCTGCCTTTGGGGAGCATCGAATTCCACATAGAGAAATTCTTGCGCAGGGTTGGGAAAAACCCGGTATCCGGGAGCTGCGGTGACCTCCTCCGCGCTGAGCAGCGCATCGCGCCAGCGGGTGATGTCGCCGTGATCAATCACATTAAGGCGGGGCCCGACAAAACCTTCGGGTACCTCCAACGCTTCATTGCTCACCATACTCCCGTCGATGAGGCTCAGACCGTAAACCCGGTGCTCGCCCTGGGGAGTATATCCCCTCATATAATACACCGATTCATCGGGGTCAATCATTGCAAGGCCTTCTCCCACAGGTTCAGCGACTTGATTCATGTCCAACTGACTGCCGACGGTTTCGATGCCCTGTGCCGTCACTTTACATAGCGTTAATCCGTTCGGGCCGAAGGGGCTTTGCGAAGCTTCCGAAAGCAGTCCGTACACCGTGGAATCCGCGGGGTTAAAACGCAAAAACATGACAGACTCGTCGGGCGCGGTGTCCAGGGTGTAAATTTCGTTTCCTTCGGCGAGATCGATCACCGCCACACCTTGATTTTTATACATATAAAGGTGACCGAGGAAAGGATCGATCGCCGTGAGTCCGAACATGGAATAAAGATCGGGAAGGGGTTCCTGAGAGACGTACACCACGTCAGCACCCGTCGAGGTGAACTCAATGCGCACAATGTAATTATCGCCCGTCTCAGCAGCGTGATAATAACCGTAGGTTGTGCTGTCGGCCATATTGTAGTGCAGCCCGTTAAGGCTGCCCGGTTCGGGCGCGTTGATGGGGGCCGTTTCGATCAGCGCGCCTGTTTCCGTGTCGGCTCCGTACAGGGCCTGATTGCCGGCAAACCAAAAAACCATCTCCGTGGGATCGATGTACGCCAAGCCGTTCAAGGCAAAAATATCACCGATCGGATCTTCCGATATCTTGGTACATTCACCTGTGAGCGGATTGAAGTGCGCCAGAAAAAGTTCGTGGCCGTCAAGATCGGCGAGCGGATCTTCGGGGACGTCCGTAATGAGGCCGTAAGCAGACACATCAGGTTGCGCCGCCACGGTACCGAGCGCGAGCATTACTGCGGCGAAAAAGGAGGTAAATTCGGTATTCATAACAAGGCGGTTAAGGCTTTCCGCCTTCTAAGGCAGCAAAATCTGCGAACTCCCTTTTCGGGAAGCCTCAAGCCTTGCCGTGCAGGCGATCGACGGAGAGTGAACCGCTCCCCGCGGCGAAGATCATGATGTAGGTGAGCAAGTAGAGAATTGCGAGTTCTTTTTTCCCGAAAGGGTCATCACCGTGCACCACGAAAGCGGCCACGGCCATGGTGACAATGAGGGGAACGGAAGCAGCGCGCGTAAAGAGTCCGAGGGTCACGAGCACGGCGCAAAAGAGCTCGGCAAAAACGGCAAGGATGAGGGACGGAAGCACACCGACCCCGAGAGGATCGGCAAATTTGATCTCACCTCCTTCGAGGAGCTTCATGAATTTGGGATAACCGTGGGTAATCATGGCCGCCCCGCTGCCCACGCGCAGCAGCAAATAGGCAATAGGATAGAATCCGGAGAGCGGCTTGGAGCTGAAAATTTTCATACAATCACAGGTCAGGGGTTAAAACTTTAGGTCACCAAAAAACAGCTTCTTTGATCAAGATGAGCGAAATGCCCGCCACCGCGCCGGACACCGTAAGGATCCAATCGCGGTGCCTGAACCGAAAGGCCCTTTGGACCAATTCGTAAAGGATAAAAATACCGACAACAATGGCCACCTGCCCCACCTCGATACCGATATTGAAAGCGAGCAAAGGGATAAAAAGTTCACCCTGCTCACTGAGGAGCATACGCAAGTAATTGCTGAAGCCCAGCCCGTGGATAAGCCCGAAAACGGCTGCAAACAGGTAGGGCCAAAACATGCCGCTCCGCGCGGCATCCTTTCCGCGAATGATATTGAGCACCGCCGTGATCAGAATAGTGATCGGGATGAGAAATTCGATCCAATCTTCATTCACCGTTACCAGCCGGGTGGTGGCCAGAAAAAGCGTAAGGCTGTGACCTACGGTAAAGGCCGTAATAAGAATGAGCACCTTCACCGCTTCAAACAGGCGGTAAATGCACACGAGGGCCAGGATGAAAAGCATGTGATCATACCCTTCAAAATCAGCGATGTGGTGCAAGCCCAATTGAAAAAAGACGGAAAAAGTTTCCAAAACAATTTTTTTCAAAAGTCAGCATTCGTCAGGCGGGCCGCGCGGGCATCGCACAGAGTTTTCACGAAAGGGAGGTTAATTCGCGCAGAAGCCCCATTTTTGCGCCTGTGAATCGAACAGTACTACGGGCAGCATCTGTATGGCTCATCTTAGCGGGTTTTTCGCAGGGGAGTCTTTCGGCAAATCTTCCGTACACTGTGACGTCGGCCCCCTTACGAACCGCAGCAATCGAAAATGCAAGCGCATGCGCGCATGAGTTTTACGTCGGTCTGACAGACATCGTCTACAACCCGGAAACGCGCCGCTTTGAGATCACGATCAAAGTTTTCACCGACGACTTGGAACTCGGTCTCGCTGACGCATTCAACCTTCCGGAAGTGGTACTGGGAGATTACGGCGGCAGTGCCGAAGAGGACTCCCTGATTTTTGGCTATACCCTCCGGAAATTCAGTTTTTCCCGAAAGGGAGGGGAAGTCCTCACCTTGCAGCCTGTGGGGCGGGAAACCGAGCTGGATGTAACGTGGATCTACCTCGAGACCGACGAAATGCAACCTTTACGGGAAGCCGTTGTTTCGAATACCATGATGATGGAAATATACCGCGACCAGACGCACATCATCCATCTGAAGCAGGGCGCATCGACCAAGACCGTGCTCCTGCACCGAGGAAAAAAATCAGGAATACTGAAACCATGAACAAGAAAGAGCGCGCAGCTTACGTGGTGAAGTCCTTAGAGCAGCTCTACCCCGAAGTGCCGGTGCCGCTGGACCACCGCGACCCCTACACCCTGCTGGTGGCCGTACTGCTCAGCGCGCAGTGCACCGATGCACGTGTAAACACCGTGACACCGCATCTTTTCGCAAAGGCTGACGTGCCGGAAGCCATGGTACAGCTCAGTGTGGATGAAATCAGAGAAATCATCCGTCCCTGCGGACTCTCCCCTCAGAAGAGCAAGGCCATACACCGCCTTTCGGAAATGCTCGTAAAAGACCACGGCGGGCGTGTACCTGCTGATATGAACTACCTGGAAACCCTCCCCGGTGTGGGCCACAAAACGGCTTCCGTGGTGATGTCGCAGGCTTTCGGTGAGCCTGCTTTCCCCGTAGATACGCACATCCACCGCCTCATGTACCGCTGGGCGCTGAGCACGGGAAAAAACGTGGAAAAAACAGAGGCTGACGCCAAGCGGCTTTTCGCGCGGGAGCACTGGAACAAGCTTCACCTCCAAATCATTTTTTACGGAAGAGAATACTCCCCCGCCCGCGGCTTTGACCTGCGCAAAGACTTTATCACGAGCACCATAGGCAGGCGATCAGTGATTGAGAAATGGAAGCGCCAACATCCCGATAAACTGCTTGAGCTGTGACTTCCGCCCCGGTCGATGCCGATGAAGTAATCGATGCTCGCTCTGCCTCAGGTCAGTACGGGCCTCATCCTCAGGCTTCGGGAAAGTTCGGAATCGCGCGATTTTTTGAGCGGTTTGCTTTTTACACCGCGCGCAACGGGCTGATCGCTTATTTAACGGCCCGCGCTTTTGACGGGGGAGATACGCAAACCTATTTTTTATATTTCGGCGTAATCACTGCTGCCTTGGTTTTTTCCCAAATTCCGGGAGGGCTGCTTGTCGATCTTTTCTACGACCGCCGTAAGGCCTTTGTGTGGGGCGGCGCCATGCTGGCCACGGGTTACTTCATCTTTGCCGTGGATCATCCCGTGGCATTGGCAGTATCCGGCTTGCTTTGTTTCGCGGGTATGGGGCTGTACGGAAGCAGCAGTTTTACCCTCCTCGGATCGTTTTACCGCGGCCGGGAGAAGTTCCTGGACGCCGGTATGAGCCGTTTTTTCGGCTTTATCAATGCCGGAGCGTTTGTTTCATCGCTTTTCGCGGTTTATGTCTCTGCAGTGCTTCAATGGAATCAGGTATTCATGTCGGCGGGCATCCTGATGATGCTGGGCCACGTGTATATTTTGGTGCCTGCGCGGGTTTTTGCCGAGCGTAAAGTGCCCGTTTCAGCCGCTGTTCCTTCCGGAAAAAACATGGGGATCAGCGCGCCGGTGATTGCGGCGGGGCTTGCAGGCTTGGCGGGATTTTCCTTTGCCATATACGCATCTTACAGTCTGATTTCCCTTCTGCTCGGAACCTCCCCCACGGGCGTAAATCTCGGCCATATCGGGCGCTTTGCCTCCTCGCTCATCGCGGTGATCGTACTCTTCGCGGGGAGCGAAATATTGACGCGGAGGCCGGGCAGTTTGGGCCTGCGCCTTGCGGCGGGTCTCTTTCTCGGTGCATTGCTCGGCGCAGGGGCGCCGGCCCTCGGTGCACTTTCCGAAACCTCGGGGCTCATCCCTCAATATGCGGCCGGGGGAGCCGCAGTCTTCGTGATCCTTGCTGTGGCCATGGCAGAATTTCTTGTCCTTCCTCCGCTGATCTCCCTAATCTTACTGAGCGACTCAAAATTCAGACATACCCTGATCGGTGCGGCCTCGGCTATGGTACACCTGCCTTTGCTGACCGCATACTTTCCGGGGAGGCAGATCACGGAGCTCATTTCTGTGGCGGGCGGTGCGGTGCTCGCCCTGATCGGGGCCATTGCCCTGTACCGCTACCGCGAAAGGGCAGATGAAATGACCGACATGCCCATGGCGGATCCGGACTGATCAGGCGGAAAAAACAGGTGCCCGATCAGTCTTTCACTTTATTAAACCGGAAGCAATTGAGCATCCACTTCGGCAGGGACTTCTCTTGGTTTCGCTTCCGCAAATCCATATACCATCCCCATTTCTCAACGATCGGCAGCTTGTGGGTTTCCACGAACTCAATGAGCGTGCCGTCCGGGTCTTCCACATAGCCGAAGCGCCCCGCGGCTTTGCCCATATCGAAGCTGTCGGCACTGTCTACGGTAAAGGGGTATCCCAATTCATTGCCGCGTGCTTTGAGGGCATCCATACCGCGCACGTCGAAGCATAGATGGATGAATCCCAAATCTCCCCAAAAGCGGTTTTCAAAAATCTTTCTGCCCTTTTTTTCTGTGCATTGCAAAAGCTCCAATCGGTTTTGGCCGAGCAGGGGGGTGAAGGGACCGGTTCCCTGCTTGCTCTGCGTGAGGATCACACGGCGGTATGTGAGGTCTCCGTCGGGAAGCTTTGCCAAATCCGGCTGCGGACCTTCCGTATCGGCGAGTACACGGTCAAAGCCGAGCATTTCACGGTAGAAGTGCAGGGACTTCTCCATATCACTCACCCCGATCACCGCACCGAGGGCACCGCCGGTGGTGCCGGGGGCTTTCTCTTTAAACCAGTCGTCGCTCTCCTCAATATCGAAGGCATTCCCATCGATATCGCGGATGTAGAAGTGCTTAGTCCCGGCAGTATTTCGGGCAGGTTCTGAAACCGTTTTAGTGCCCGCTGCGGTGAGGGCTTCCGCTGCCTGCGCCGCGTCTGAAGTTTTCATTTTTACCGCGATGATGCCGAGGTCTGACAGCGCGATATCGAAAGAAGCGGGCCTTGGCTTTCTGTCCGCATATTGCCAAATTTCAAAACCGCCGCCTCCGCGCATATTCATGGCAAGCGCCGCAATGCGCCTGCGCACCTCGCCGCCGGTGTATTTGGTCATCAGGGGTGCCTCAGCGGCATCCTCAAAGATTCTGACATCCATGGCAAAATTGTGGCGGTACCACTTCCACCGTGAGGGCAAATCGTTCACGCCGATCCCCACCTGTTGAATTCCGCAAATGTGCGCACGCATTGTTACAGTTTTACTTGTCCCCGAGGGTTTTGCTTCAGTGCAAGTTTAAAAAAAAGAGACGGCACCCAAGCTTTGAGCACCACCCCCAGTTTCTCCTTAAAATTTCCTATGATCACTTCCCGCCGATTTTCCGCCGCTGCGCGAAGCATGACGGATACGGCCCGTTCCACAGCCATGCCCTTGGCCTGCATTTCATCCATTTGCCCCGAGGGGTTTCCGCTGCCGTCGAGGGCATGGAGTGAAATCGGCGTTTGCACCGGTCCCGGGCAAACCAGGGTTACCTTGATTCCGCGGGCGTGAAGCTCGATGTGCAGCGACTCGAAAAAACCGTGCAAGGCATGTTTGGACGCCGCGTAAGCCGACCTCACGCCGAAACCGAATTTGCCGACAAGGCTGGTAACGGTCACAAAATGACCGCCTCCGTTTTTGAGCATGATGGGCAATACCGCCTTGGTGAGGGCGACGGTACCGAAATAATTTACTTCCATAATCCTGCGGTCCACCTCAAGAGAGGTCTCCGAGGCGTAAGAGCGTTGACTGATGCCCGCATTGTTGATGAGCACATCTATTTTGCCGTAATGCTCTTCTGCACGGGCGGCAGCTTCTGCAAAATTTTCGGATTGGGCGAGGTCCAGGGGGAGGATGAAAATCTCAGCATCTGCCGGTGCCTCTGCTTTAATTTCTTCCAGCACGGCACTTCTGCGCGCGGAAAGAATAAGTCGGGCACCCGCGGGGATCAACTGCTTCGCAGCTTCGCGTCCCAGACCCGAACTGGCGCCCGTAATCCACACTACCTTATTCTTGAAATACTGCATAGGCCGCGCGAAGATAAAACTTTGCGCGGGCACGCATACAGTCGGCGAAAAGTTTGCGCACCTCAATCCCTGTTAATTTTTCGGCAGGACACGGGTAATGCGCATAAAAAAAGCTCCCTGAGGGAGCTTTTTTTAAAAAACCAAATTCAATTGCTATGAAAGATAAGATGCTTACAAAGGTGTATACCGTGTGCACCGAAAAAAAGTTACCCTCCGGTAAGAAAAATTTGAGCACCGCAATTCCGGGTGTTGATTGTCAATTTTTTCGGGCAGTCATTTTTTTTGTGATTTGCAAAGGTTTCGGTACCGAATGGATTCACGTTTGTAAAAAGAAGGCGAGAAAGCGGGACGACATCAAGGAAAACTGCACCTTGTCAACTTCATTCGATTCATTACTTTTGGGGACACACCAAAAGTGTCTGACTGACACAAAAGAGAAATCACACACAGGAAACCATGAAAAAACTAAACCTAATCGCTGCGGCCCTTGCTCTGCTTACGGGCAGTTATGCTTCAGCGCAAACCGATCCGACGCCTTTCGCCCTTTCATCGGGTGATTATGTTTTCAGCGGATTTACAGATGAAGAATCCACGGAGTACCCCGCCTCGACCCAAGGGTGGCACTTCGGCAGTGAGCCCGGCAGCGATATGACGGGAAGTGCCGCAGGCGACCGTGATTTAGCGGCTCAATCGAGTGGCTTCACCTCGGGGAGTATCCGAAATGAGGGCGCTGCGGGCATTTCCTTTCTCAACTCGGGAAACAACCACATCGGTGCGCTTGCGCTCGCGGTAAACAGCGAAGGTGCGGGGGCAGTAACGGCCTCATTCACCGTTGAGGACATTCGCGAGGGAAGTACCCGCCAAAACGGCATCGTGCTCCAATACCGCGTCGGGAACGACGGGGATTTCACAACAGTGGAAGAAACACTGTACCTCAGCGACCCCGAGGGCCTGGCCGATGAAGCTGTCTTCACAGACATTCCCCTGCCCGGCGAAACAGCCAATCAGTCTTTGGTTCAATTGCGCTGGCTTTATTTTTACGAAGCAGGCACGGGAGCGCGAGACAGGATTCGCCTCGATGACATCACTGTGACCACCGCTGAGCTCGATCCCGTGGACGTAACTTTCCGGGTAGATATGTCCGAATTCGGCGGCACCATCGACGCCTCCGGGATGCACTTGGCGGGAAATTTTCCCGAGGATACCTGGAACCCGGGAGCACGCCCCATGACCGACGAAGGGGACGGCGTTTGGTCCTACACGGAAGAAGGGCTTGAGCCCGGTTTTGCATTGGAGTACAAATTCGTACTCGGGAATGATTGGCCCTTCGGCGATGAAAACATGGGCGGCCAGCCCTGCAGTGCCCCCGGCACGACAAACCGCTCGCTCTCCGTACCCGCGGAAAATACTACCTTGCCGCTTGTGTGTTACAACAGTTGTAATCCTTGCGGATTCGTAGCGGAAACCGTTTCGGTAACCTTCAGCGTTGACATGAGTCTAACCGATCTTGCCCCCGAAGGAGCGGGTATTTCAGGGTCGTTCAACGACTTCGCATTTGAAGCCATGGAAGACCAAGGCAACGGAATTTATACGTTTACCACAGATCCGGAAGTAGGTTCAACCATAGAGTACAAATTCAGAAACGGCGATGAGTTTGAGTCGCCGCCGGCCGAATGCAGCTCCGGCCCGTTCAATAATCGGCAGCTCACCGTGACAGAAGAAACCGTGCTCGAACCGGTGTGTTACGGCACCTGCGCGCCTTGCGAGATGCCGGGCGAGATGTTTGAAATCACTTTCGCCGTCGACGCTTCGCAGATTGAGGTTGACCCGGAAGGTCTCTTCATCGCGGGAACCTTCAACGGATTCAGCCCTGAGCCCATGACCGATGCCGGCGACGGCATATACAGCTTTACGGCGGAGGCCGAGAGCGGAACCACCGTGCTCTGG
>PXBH01000208.1 GCA_003565555.1 Cryomorphaceae bacterium
AACCCGGCCTACCTCGAAGACACCTCCTTCGAATACCCCGTTTCCTTCAACGGGAAGATGCGGTTCAAGCTCTCCCTCCCGGCCGATATGGATCCGAAAAGTGTGGAGGCCGCCGTGCTCGAATCTGATGATGCCGCCAAATATCTCGAGGGTAAAGCGCCCAAGAAAGTAATTGTGGTGCCTAAGCGGATTGTAAACGTGGTGATATAAAGGGAAGAAGCAAGGTTGTAAACGAGGCTGACCTTAGAGACCGGTTTGCCTATACAGGCACGGGTTAGCTCCCGAAGACATTCAGCGTCGCAAAGTCCTTCTGAACGTTCGCAATTGCCTGACCTGAAAGCTCTTAAACACCTGTCAGGTCTAAACATAAGCGAGCTGAAACCGCTTTTCCTTCTTCCGTGGCTTTAACGGGTTTTGGAAAACCCGTCGAAACGGCGGCATGCCGAAAAGGGGGGCTTACCTTTGATAAATGCTTAGACCTTACCCATCAGGTCACCCGGACGCGAACGTCTCTCGTTCTGATCAACCTATTGCCGAGGCTCAGCCCTTTCTGCGCCTCTAATCTCCCTTCCGGGCAGGGCGTGCAACCGAAAAAAAAACGAGGACAAACGGAGCCGGTGGTGCTCCCCGAGGAAGTGCATCCCCTCAGGAGATATCTCGCTTCGCTCGATATGACGGGGTTCACAGGGGTTTTTGGACGGGTAAGGGGAAGAAAAAAGGGCGGCGTTGCCGCCCTTTTTTCTTCCCCTGACCCGCCCAAAAACCCCCGCGAACCCCGTCATATCGAGCGAAGCGAGAGTTCTCACCCGGGGTTGTGCTTCCTCGGGGGGCACCACATGCGCCGTTTGTCTTCGGTTTTTTTTTCGGTTGCACGCCCTGCCCGGAAGGGAGATTAGAGGCGCAGAAAGGGCTGAGGCTCGGCAATAGGTTGATCAGAACGAGAGACGTTCGCGCCTCGGTGACCTGACGGGTTTCCGAAACCCGTAAGGTCTAAGCATTGGCAAAAGTAAGAAGGGTCACAGTCCGCTTCGGCTTAGACCTGACAGGAGTTCAAAACCTTATATGTTTGTTTTTTCAAGCAAGATGTTTCACTTTGCGTACAAAGGAGGCCGGTACGCCGGTTTATGGGTGCCGCCTCACGGCTCCGGAAGAGCCGCGGACAGGCACACCTTTAAATCCGCTTCATCTGCGCTTGAATCATTTTGACCTGATCGTCCAGAATTTTTCGATGATCGAGTTTTTTCACCTCATTGATCAGGTTGATGGCCTCGCGTTTTCTGCGCTTCATCACGGCGATGCCGGCCAAGTTGAGCTTAGCCATGGCTTGGTCCGTTTTCATGCGCAAACCCAGTGACAACGCTTTTCTGAAAAACCGCTCCGCCTTCACCGCGCTTTGTGTTTGCGCGTGAATCAGTCCCGTCAGGTAATAATAGTAGGCTTCCTGCGATTTCGGGAGGTGCTCAGGCTGTTTGATTCTTTCAAGGGTGCGTTTCGCTTTATCGAACTTACCGCGGCGCAGGTGCAGGAATGCCAGCAGTATCAGCTCATGTTTGAATAAACTGAGTACAAACAAGCCCGCGACAAATATGAAGAAAATGCCGTTGCCGATGTTTCCGATCGAAAACTGGTACACGGTCCACCCCAGCGTTGCGGCGATGAGGAAGTATTTTATGATTTTGTTTATCATGGTTTCGCTTTTCGCGGTGCAAAGGTAATGACTCGTGCGGTAATCCTTCCGGTAAAAAGACAATCTCCCGGCACCCGCCTGTTTCCTGCCGGCATTATTTTAATTGAAAAATTCTGCGAGATTGATAAATTTGTCAAAACCTGCAGTTTTCGGCCGGAAAGGCCGTACTTTGAACCACCTGTTTTATGAAAAATCAATGGATCCTTACCGCCGTGCTGCTTTCGGGCGCAGTGCAGCTCAGCGCCCAGTGCGAACTGCTCCGCGGGCCGGTCGTTATAAATGAATTTCTCGCTTTCAATGAAACGATAGCCACAAACTCCATCGGGCAGTTTGAAGACTACATTGAGCTCTACAATACAAGTCAGGAAGCCTTCAATCTTGAGGGTTACTTTTTGTCAGACAACCGAGGCAACAACAGCCGCCTGAAATACAGGTTCGGCGATGTGACCATTCCCGGAAACGGATATTTAATCGTTTGGGCAGACGGTACGGGAGACCCTGAGATGGAGGGACTCAATGCGGATTTCAGTCTGAGCAGTTCCAACGGCGAACGCGTGGTCTTGTCCAACCCCGACAGTGTCATTGTAGACTACGTGCGTTTCGGCCCCGTTGAGGCCGATGTGAGCATCGGAAGATTTCCCAACGGGACGGGCCCCTTCACCCGAATGGTACCCACATTCAACGGCCCCAACACGAACGGAGAGAGTTTTAACGTGGTAATCAATGAATATATGGCGACCAACAGCACCACTGCAGCGGATGAATTCGGTGATTACGACGATTGGATTGAGCTGTACAACAACGGCAGTCAGGCGGTGGATTTGACAGGTTATCTGCTGAGCGATAATGAAAACCGACCCGATAAGTACACGTTCCCGCCGGGATCCGTAATCGGGCCGGGGCAGTACTTCATCGTCTGGGCCGACAATGAGCCCGAACAAGGACCTTACCACGCTGAATTCGCACTCTCTGCGAGCGGGGAGGAGGTCATCCTCAGCCTGCCCGATACGAGCACGATTGACTACTACGCCTTCGGTCAGCAGACCACCGATGTAAGCGAAGGCAGGTTCCCAAACGGTTTGGGCAATCTCTTGGGGTGCATGGCGCCTACATTTGCCGCGGAAAACGGGGGAACGGTAAGCACACGAAATGCGGCCCGTGAACATTCCGATCTGCGTATCTATCCCAATCCGGCCTCGGGCATTCTGTATGCCGAAAATGCCGGCGGTGAGCAGCTCACAGGAAGGATTTTCGATATCAGCGGCCGGCTCCTGGGGCAGGAAATGCTCCGCCCCGGCAGGACCCAAATCGATATTGCGGGACTCAAGCCGTCCGTGTATATCCTGCAGACAAAACTCGGCGGAATAAAGTTTGTCGTCACAGACTGATTCGTACAACTTTCCGGCAGTGAGGGCGTCAATACAGCGCAAGGAATAACCGCAAGAAACCATTAACCGATCATGAAAACCATTTTCAAGCTTTTCGCGGCGACCCTCATTACCTGCTTCGGACTTGTTTCGGCTGAGGCTCAGGTGGTGATCAACGAGGTGACCGCTGCAAATTACAGCCACACCCAAGACAATTTCGGGGAGTACGACGATTGGATCGAGCTTTACAATACTTCCGGCACTGCGGTGGACCTCAGCGGTTATTATCTCAGTGACCGCATCAACAACAACACCAAGTACCAAATCCCCGAAGGCTGTGTGATCGAACCCTTCGGTCATAAGCTCTTTTGGTGTACCCGCATGGATACCGATGAAGGCGGGATTTACCATACCACATTCAAACTTACGCAGTGCAAGCCCGAACCCGTAGTTTTCAGCGATCCCGGCGGAAATATTATTGACCTTTTTGAATACGCCTTCACCAACCAAATGAACCATTCGATGGGACGCTATCCGGACGGCGGGGAAGATTGGGTGGTCTACCTGGATCCCACGCCCGGCACAGCCAATACAGAGCAACCCTACAAGCCTTACCCCAAAAAGCCCGAGGTGAGTCATGAAGCCGGATTCTATGAGGGGAGCATCACCGTAACTATCACCACCGATGAACCGGATGCCGTGATTCACTACACCCTCGACAGTACCACGCCTACGGAAGACTCTCCCGTGTACACAAGTCCCGTAACCATAGCTGAGACCACCGTGCTCCGCACGGTAGCTGTAAGCCCTGACCCTTTGGTGCCCTCCGGTTTCATTGAGACGAACACCTATTTCATCAATGAAAACTTTACGGTTCCCGTGGTCTCTTTGGTCAGCGACGAAATGCTTATTCTTTTGGGAGGCCTGCAAATAGAACCCGTGGGAAGCTTCGAATACTTTGATGCCAACGGCGTGTTTCGCGACGAAGGGGTAGGAGAGTACAACAAGCACGGCAACGACTCTTGGGCCTATCCGCAGCGGGGTCTCGACTGGATTACGCGTGATGAATTCGGTTACAACGACGCCATTCATCACAGAATATTTCGCGGTAAATCGCGTGACAGCTTTCAGCGACTTATGGTCAAAGCCGGGGCCAACGACAATTATCCCTTTGAGAACGGCGGGCACGTCAGAGATTTCTACGTGCAGTCGCTTTCGCAAATGGCGGGACTCGATATGGACGAGCGTACAGGGGAGTTTTGCATTGTTTATGCCAACGGTGAGTATTGGGGACTCTATGACATCCGCGAAAAAGTAGACGACAAGGATTTCACGGATTACTATTACGGACAAAAAAGAGAGGATGTCGATTTTCTCAAAACCTGGGGCGGCACTTGGGCCAATTACGGGAACTTTGAAGATTGGATAGACGTGCGCACTTTCATTTTGGAAAATGACATGACGGATCCCGCCATTTATGCCGAGGTGAAGTCCCGCTACAATACCATGAGCCTGATTGACTACTTCGTTATGAATTCGTACGTGGTAGCTGCCGACTGGCTGAATTGGAATACCGGATGGTGGCGCGGACACAATCCCGAGGGAGGCGCATTGCGCTGGCGGTACATACTTTGGGATATGGACGCGGTATTCGGGCATTACACCAATTACACGGGAATCCCCGATCAGAGCGCTGCGGCAGACATTTGCTTTCCCGAAGCATTGGGAAATCCGGGCGGGCAGGGCCACGTGCCCATCTTTAATGCCCTGGCGCAGAATGAAGAATTTACCGCTGATTACGTGAACCGCATGGCAGACCTTTCCGCCACTTACTTCTCATGTGAATTTATGCAGCACCACCTGGACAGCTTGGTGAACTTTATGATTCCGGAAATGCCGCGACAGATCGAGCGCTGGGGCGGCACCTACGAAGGTTGGGAAGCAGCGGTAGATGAAATACGTGACTTTATCCAGACCCGCTGTGAGGAGCTGAATGAGAATATCTTAGGATGCTACGAAGACCTTTCCGGACCTTATGACGTCACCGTAACCACCGATCCGCCCAACAGCGGGCATGTGCGCGTGAACACCATGGTGCAGCAAGACTTTCCGTTTACGGGAAATTATTTCGGCGGGGTCACCCAATCTTATGAAGCCATCGACAGACCGGGATTCGAGTTCAGCCATTGGACCGTGAACGGAGCCACCGTGGATCCCGGAACTGACGTGGCGGAGATCAGCTTTGAGCTTACGCAAAATACGCAGCTCACGGCCCACTTCGAACCTCTTTTCGTTTATGAAATAACTTTTGAGGTCATTCCCGAAAATGCAGGATCGCTTGTGATCGGCGGTGAACTTACCGGGAGCTTTCCCCACACCGTTGAACTCGCTGCCGCTTTTGCCCACGATCTGGAAGCCATTCGCGAACCCGGTTTCCTTTTTGATCGGTGGGAGGTTTCCATGCCCAATACAGTCGATGATCAAAACGCTGAAGAGACTGCCCTGAACGTCTTTTTTAACGGGACGGTGAAAGCTCATTTCATCGAAAACAACCATCCTGTGCTCTTCGACGTAGACCCACCGGGCAAAGGGGTGATCCTTCTGGATGATGAGGCTTTGGAATCCTATCCGGAAATTCGAGACCTCCCCGCTGATTTCACGTACAATCTGCAGGCCCTTACCGACGTGCCGTTCTACGTTTTTGATCGTTGGGATATTTTTCACGCCGCTCCCGAACCCGATTCATCTTTTACTGAGGTGGACGTGGTATTCGACCAAGGGGATGTGGTGACGGCGAAATTCAGAGAAATCCCCAACCATTACCTCACCTTTCTGACTGATCCTCCCGAAATCGGAGCTATCCGGTTCGGCGATGAAGTATTCGAAGATTTTCCCCGTACCGTGCGCATTGAGGGCCAGGTCGCTTACGGACTGGAAGCACTGATTCCGAATGAATTCGAATTTGACGTTTGGGATTTTGTGATGCAGCCGGGCCACAGCGGACGCATTTATCCCTCGCTTCAATACACCCCGATTCGCAATGACACCATCATCCTGCGGATGAATGAGAGATTCAGTCAGGTATTTATCCCCACGGCATTTTCGCCCAACGGCGACGGAATCAATGAAATCATCAAAGTGCAAGGCCCCGAAATTGCCCCTGATGGATTTGAATGGGTGATCTTCAGCCGTTTCGGTGACCTCGTTTTTGAAACCAATGACATCAGTCAGGGTTGGAACGGCGGTGTGATGAATACGAATTATTACTGCCCGGTGGGCCTCTACACCTATAGATTACGCTACCGAAACGCCATTACAAACCTGGATGAAAGCCTCAACGGAAGCATTATGCTGATCCGCTGATAATCTCTTTTTTAAGGCTGAATTGCGGTTGTAGTGTAACATCCCGGGTTTCGGATCGTCTTCCCGACAAACACCGAAATCTCACATACGATGAAAACCTACGCAATCCTTATTGCTGCTGTAATGCTTACTTTCAGCCTCAGTGCGCAAACCTCTTCCTTAGATCAAATTTTCAATTCATATTCCGATAAGGAAACCGCCACCACAATTTCTCTGAGCGGGAGCATGTTCAAAATGTTCGCGAACCTCGACCCCGATGAGTCCGCTTCCGAGTTCGGAAAGCTTGCGGAGAAAATTCAAAGCATCCGCGTGGTGATCGACGCCGGAGCTGACGATTTATCCGCGGTACTGAAAGCCGTTTCATCAGCTGCGTCCCATGCTTATGAACCGCTGATGCAGGTAAACAGCAAAGACGATTTTATGGAAATGTACATTTCCGAAAAGGACGGGGAGGCCAAAGAGCTATTTATCACGGCCTCGGGAGATCAAAACTTGGTTTTGGTCAGCGTAAAGGGAAGCATTCCGATGGAAGACGTATCCAAAGTGTCGGAAAAGGTCATAAAGTCCGTTGCCGGCAATCGGAGTAAATCAAACTGAAACCTGACTTCGGACTCGGGACTGTAGCTGAAAAAAAGTAAATTGACCCGACCGATTGAAAAGCTGACCGCCAACCCGGATGCAGAAGGAAGAGTTTCTTCGAAAATTCATGGTGCACAAAAACAAAATGTACCGCTTCGCCCGCTCTTACATCTCTGATGACGAAGAGGCCAAAGATGTGGTGCAAGACGTTTTACTCAAGCTATGGGAAACGGCGGCTACCCTGAATGAAGGCAAAAATACCGAAGCGTGGTGCATGGCACTGGTCAGAAATAAATCACTCGACAGGCTGAAGCGGGCGGAACGCAAACTTCGCTCGGTAGGCGATTATTCATCCGCGGAGGCCAATGCCGTCAGCGCGGAGCCTGCTCCGGACCGGAGACTGAGCAATAAGGAGCTCGGAGAAATGATTCAAAATTCTGCCGCGGCACTGCCGGAAAAGCAGCGGGCGGCATTTCATCTGCGCGATGTGGAAGGATACAGTTATTTGGAAATTTCAGAAACGCTCGAAATGGACATGAATCAAGTGAAAGTAAATATTTTCAGGGCGAGGAAAGCCTTGCGCGAAGCCCTGACCAACCGAATAAGCGATGAAAGAAGACCTGCGTAAAACCGAAGAAAAGTATTGGCAGGGGAAGACCACCCTTGAGGAGGAAGAGGTCCTTCGCAAAGCCGCCGAGTGTGAGGACCCGGCCTTGTCATCTGAGCTCATCACCGCCATGAAACTTCTCGCCGAAAAAGCGGAAGCCAACCTCGACGAAGACTTCGATGAAGCCTTTTGGCAAAAAGCCGATCAAAAATCCCGAGGTGCCGGTAAAATCTTACCCCTGCATATCATCATACGCTACGCTGCTGCTGCCGCGGTACTCGCGATCATATTTGCCGGGGCATACCACTACTTCGACACCCGATCTGAGAACGGTCCGCAAACAGCACTTGCCGAAGAGGACACCTTTGACGATCCCGAAGAAGCCATGCAGGCAGCACTGGAAGCCCTTAACTTTGCTTCGGAAAAGCTCAATAAGGGCCAAGTTCCCGCTCGGGAAATCAAGCGCTTTCACCACACAAAAATGACATTGATCGGCAAACCCGCTAAAGCGGAAAAATGAATCCCATGAAAATATTCGCCCATTCCCTGAAGTACCTCCTGCTCCTCGCCGTGCTGCACTGTGCAGGAGCAATGATCGCCCAAGATGCGATAGAACGCTTTTTCGGCGATTTGCGCGATGACCCCGAAGTGACTTCCGTCATAATCAGCAGCAAAATGTTCGGCCTGTTTGCTAACATGAATTCGGAAGATCCGGATGCCCGGGCGGCCGCCGAAGTACTCAAGCAACTCAAAGGAATCAAAATGCTGAGCAAAAGTCATGCGGACGGACTCGACAGCTATCGGCAATACGTGCGCAAAATTGACAAGCATTACGATGTGCTGATGACCGTGGATCAAGCTGATGAAAAAGTGGGATTCTACATTGAAGAGCAACGGGGCAAGGTGCGCGAGTTTGTAATGATCGTAGGGGAGCCGACTTTATTCTTCGTTATGAGCATATCGGGTGATATTGATCTCGAAAAACTATCTTCGCTTTCAAAGTCCGTGAATGTGGGAGGAATGAATTACTTAGAAAAGCTCGAAAAAAAGAAAAATGAATAGGAGGTGCGCAGTCACTGTTAAGCTCATCATGCTTTCCGCGGCCGTAATGCTTTTCAGCCGCGCGATAGTTCAGGCCCAGTCATCTCTTTTTTCAGAGTTGGCAGCGGGCGATGAGAACGTTCGTACATTCTATTTTTATCCCAGTACCATTCGGGTGATCACCAAAATAGCATTCGGCGAAGAAGCCTCGAAAACCACCTTTCGTTCCCTGAGTCGCGCACGTCTCGTGTACGCCTCAGCGAGCTATACGATGTTTCGAACTAAGATGGAGGCTTTTACAGCGAATAAAGCCCGCGAAGGATTTGAGACCCTCATGGAGTTGAACCACGCCGGCACCTCTGTCACTATGATGAAGGTTGGCGGAAAACAGCCGCTTTCGGTCATTTTGATTTCCGGTCCGGATGCGCACTACGCCGTAGAAATTGAAGGCGAAATCACCCGGGAAATGATGGTTGCCATGATGAACGGGGACATGGGAATGCTGAAAGGACAATTTAACTTCGGTACGGGGAAAGGCCCTGAGATGAAAATGCCGAATCAACCTACAGACCCCGAATTAGATGAGTAGCCCGGTACTGGCGATCAACGGCCTCACGAAAGTATATAAGCGGGTGCGCGCTCTGAATGCCCTCGACCTTGAGGTGGAGCGGGGGCAGGTATTCGGTTTGCTCGGACCGAACGGAAGCGGAAAATCCACCACCCTCGGCATCGTGCTGGGTGCGATCAATGCCACCGCCGGCAACTATAGTTGGTTCGGAGAGGGTACGCACCACCGATTGAGGCGACGTGTGGGCGCCATTCTGGAGTCGCCGAGCTTCTACCGCTACATGAGTGCGGAAGACAACCTTCGTGTGGTGGCGGAAATTAAAGGAGCGCCCGTGGCGCAAATCTCAAAAGTGTTGGAGCGCACGGGTTTGGCCGACCGCAAATCAGATCCGTATAAGACCTATTCCCTCGGGATGAAACAGCGACTGGCCATTGCCTCCGCGCTACTCGCAGATCCCGGAGTGCTCGTGCTCGACGAGCCTACCAACGGTTTAGATCCGCAGGGAATCGCTGAAATTCGCGGACTCATTACAGAACTTGCCCAAGAGGGAAGAACCATCATTCTCGCCAGCCACCTGCTCGATGAAGTGCAGCGTGTATGCACCCATTTTGCTGTGCTGCGCAGGGGGTCCAAAGTTTTTCAGGGAAGCGTGGCCGAATTGCTGCAGTCCAAGAAGCGCGTCGAGCTCGATGCCCCTGACCGCGGCGCACTACAGCAGGCGCTTTCGGAAATTGATTTTGCCGGAAAGGTCAGTGTAGGCACTGAATACCTCTCCGTGGTACTCCCGGAAGACAAAACAGCAGCAGAGCTGAACGCAGTACTTTGCGGTAAAGGCATATCCCTCAGTCACCTCAATCAAAGGCATGAATCGCTCGAGCAGCGGTTTTTGGAAATACTCAGGGAGGAAGGCAAATGATACGGCTGATTAAAATTGAATTTTTGAAGCTCAGTAAGTTGCGGGCCGTTTGGATTTTAATCGGTCTTTATCTCGCCGCACTGATCGGGGTGTCCCTGTCGGGAAAACTGCTTTTGGACTACCTCACGGGAAAAGGAGTGGAATTTAACGGTCTCAACCCGGGGATGATACCCATTTACGACTTCAATGATATCTGGCAAAACCTCGCTTTCATCGCGGGATATTTCAAAATTTTCCCCGGTCTTATCCTGATCATCTCCGTGAGCAATGAATTTAGCTACCAAACGCACCGACAAAACATAATTGACGGGCTGTCACGGACTGAATTTTTTCTCTCCAAGCTGAGCTTTGCCGGTTTTCTGGCGATTGTTTCAGCCGTATTTCTTCTCTTGATCGGGTTGGTGCTGGGCTTTCGCTACAGTCCCGTGACGGATTTTGCCAATGTCACGGAGCAGATGTTTTTCATTCCTGTACATGCCCTGCAGTTTTTCACTTACTTCCTCTTTGCCACCTGGCTCATTATGGTGATCCGCAAGGCTGCCATCACCATCGTATTGCTTTTGCTTTACACCGTGGTCCTCGAACCGATAGCTGTGGGATTGCTCTACTCCGGGTTGTTCAACCTTCCCCACATTGCAGACCTCTTGCCGCTGCAGGCCATCAGTAATTTGATTCCCATGCCTTTCGGCAAATACGCCTTGCAGTACACGCAGGATTTTGTAGGAACCCGCGAACTGATCACTGCCCTCCTTTGGGCGGGACTGCTTACGGGTGGGATTTTCTATATTTTGCGAAAACGCGATTTTTAATCGCTGAAGGGGTCAGACGGTCGGCCCCGTGCCCGGGGAAAAGAATATCTCCCTGAGGGAGAAGATAATGCCCGATTTAAGCCTGCGTATTGTCTTCGATCACCTCCCAAGTGTGGTCGGAGAGCAGTTTTACCGCTGCCACATAGTGGGCATACGGTAGGCTTTTGCCCCACTCATCATTGCCGATCAGCGAGAGTACAAAACGGCCGTTCTCCCGTGCATACAAGAAGTACGTCTCACCTGCGAGCGGCTCGAAGTTCATCTCGGCACCGTACACCGCTTTGGAAATATTCACCCGCTGCTTCAGCGCCTCGGCCTGCTTTGCCAGAAGGGCAATTTGCTCTTTGATCTGTCCGAGCTGCATATCACACTGCTCTTCCATCACCTTGTAAGCTCTGCTTTTTATGGCGCCTTCCCGCGTCGGAGTGAAGGCGGGGCTGCCTATGGAATGGGGGTAGGGCAGGTGCCCCGGTTTATCCGTGATTTTATCGGGGTCAATCGGGTTAATGAAGTCTTTATCCTCTTTGTTGGTCGCCATATGGGCTGCTATCCGGTTCAATTCAGGGAGATTTTTCCCGATCGGGCAAAGTTAGTATCAAATTTTTCAATAATCCGGCCCGCATATCCCCGCGACAGCAGGTAGGCGCGGTGCCTTTCTCTCAATTCCTCCATATTCTCTCTGCGCAGGATTTCAGCAATAGTCATACCGCGAAAGCAGCGCTGATAACTGTTGTTGCACCAAGCTGATGATGTCTGCGGCAAGTCGTTGTAAAGACGATCTACAGCGGCGAGGCTGCTGTATTTTTCCAAAAACGGGAAACCCGTACGGTCCATAAAGTCAATAAATTCATCGCATACCGACCGCAGGTGGGCCTGTGAGGTGATTTCCGCACGCAGCACCAAGCTGCCTCCATTTGGCACCCGACGAAGTTTGCGGGTGTCTACCAAAAGTGTGCAGCTGTCCGCGCGGTAGTATTCTCTTTGACCGAAAAGGCTGCTCAGCCTTAATTCTACCAAGTCATGTCGCAGACCCAAGTGAAAATCCACAACAGCACCCGTTTCGCTCGGAACGGCATTGTAATACACCGCCGACCTTCCGAATGACGTCTTTCGACGAAATTCTCCCGATCCGTGATGCGGTATATACCTTTTGTGTTCGAAATAGGGGAGAAGATACTCCCCGATGCGGTCTTGCCCGTCGTTCATATTCATACACGGAAAAACACTGTGGGAAGGGAAATGTTTGAGTGACAAATGTAAACCCGCCGATCCCGTCGACAAACTTGGCGAGGCACGATTCCACGGATTGAATTTCACATTTGTAACCAAAGCCGAATATGCCGAAAGCAGTCTCTTAAAACATTGGTCTTCATTGTCTCGAAGAAATTACCTGAACCTATGGCTTCAATAGATGCGGTTTCTGCCCTGCTGAAATATATCGGATTCATTTCGGTTATTTCAGGTCGTGAGATTACATTTGTATCCATGGAAATCGGTGAGCGTATCGCGGCGATAATCAAAGTCAATCAGCACACGGCAGCATCTTTCGCGGACGCGGTCGGGGTGCAGCGATCTGCAGTGTCACATATTTTGAACGGACGAAACAAGCCTTCACTGGATTTCCTACAGAAGGTCTTATCGCACTTCCCGAGGGTAGATGCCGGCTGGTTGGTTACGGGCAAATCACCCCCGAATGCAGGGGCATTCCGTCCCGATACACCCGAGCGGGCAGATCATCGGGATACAGCGGGGGCCGCACCCGATCGGGAGAATGCAAAGCAGACTGAGCAAAAACCGACAGATGCGGGGACCTCACATGAGAACTCAGATACGGCGGGAAAAGCAGTGGAGCGCATCGTTGTTTTCTACACAGACCGTACCTTTGACACTTATGAACCGAACTGAGCCGGTAAAGGCTGTATTTTTGGACCGCGACGGGGTGATCAATCATGACCCGGGAGATTATACCACCTGCCTCGACGAGTTTACCATACTGCCCGGAGTGATAGAAACCTTGAAGGAATTTACTGAGCGGGGATACGCCGTTGTCGTGATCACCAACCAAGGCGGTATCGCGAAAGGGCGCTACCCCGTCCGGAATTTTGCAGAGATTGACAGCTATATGCGCGGGGAGTTTGAAAAAGCCGGCGTACATTATCTGGACACCTATTTTTGCCCCCATCATGATGCGGTGTCTAAGTGCTTGTGCCGAAAGCCCCGGAGCGGAATGGTAGAGAAGGCCATCGCGCGCCATCACATCAATCCGCAAAAGTCATTTATGGTCGGTGATAAAATGCGTGACCTCGTGGCCGCGGCGGGGGCGGGGGTTAAGGGCGTGAAAATTGACGTAAATCAGGATATGCGCACCGTGAAGTTTCCTTTTGATTAACCTCAATTGCCATCCACCGTGACGGCCGGGGGGTCAATTCCGTTCCTGTTCTTCCTTTTTCTCTGCCTTGTCACTACTGCCGTTTGCAGACGGCAAATCCACGGTGACATGGGACCAGTTTTCACCTGACTTGATGCGGTAGAGTTGCATTTCAGAAATTCCGAACTGCTTGGCGATGATTTTCAGCCTGGTTTTGCGGTTTGGATCAAAGATGCGCTTCTTGATGCGGATCACATCTGTTGTGGTCAGTTTATGGCCCTTGGTAGGCCTGCTGTTTCGTCGATTTTGCCGACTCGAGATTACATACGGACTTTTCTGTTGGTGGGCCTCCATTTCTTCTTTGGTGGCCCAGCGCAGATTGTCTGTGTGGTTGTTCTTTTTGTTGTAATCCAGATGAATGACGAACTTGTGGTCCTCAGAAGGCCTTTCTAAAAAGTGCTGTGCGGCAAGCTTGTGAATGTAAAGCGTTTTGGATTTACCGAAAGGGCGGCACACAAAGGTGGGATACCCGCCTAAGATTCCTCCTTTCAAAACTTTGCCTTGCGAAAGTTTCTCGCTGAAACTCACAATTCTGCCAAAATTTGAAATCGCGTAGTTCAACCGCAATGCACCGGGTTCAAACGCTATCTCCCTCCACTGCTCTCCCGGATATGTTCGCATTTACTCTGTTTTATTGATAATTTCCAAACATTGGTTTTCAGAATTTGTTCATTTGCGGTGAAGTGGGCCGTTTTTTGAATGGCTCTTCTTTCAGGAGCCTCTCCCATGCAAGTATGTGCCTATTCAGAATACCGTTTCAGCAAATTTTCGCACGCTTTTACCGCTCTGCGCAATATGGGGCTGGGCGGCAAAATTTTCGGAACACCCGATGGGCTGGAATTGGCCAAGCCTATGGGTGCGGGCAGCGGGAACGGGTTCAGTATTTTTCCTGATTTTAAGCGGTTTGCATTCTTTTCTGTTTGGGAAAACCGCAGCGCCGCCGAACAGTTTTTTGCAGAAAGCAAACTCATTCATACATATACGGAGAGGGCAAGATCCGGCCTGCACGCTTTGCTCAAGCCGGTGCGCGTGCACGGATTGTGGGGAGGAGGATCGCCCCTGCGTCCCTCAGAGCCGAGCGGCGGCACAGTGCCTGTTGCCGTTCTGACCCGTGCCACGATCAGGCCGCGTAAATTGCCGGACTTTTGGATGAATGTACCCGATGTCAGCAGTTTTATGGCGGATGCGGACGGCGTGCTGTACAAGCTGGGCGTCGGTGAATACCCGCTTTTTATGCAGGCTACCTTCAGCATTTGGGAGAGTGCAGAACTCTTGAATAGGGCTGCCTACGGCAAAAATAAGGCCCACGCTGAAGTGGTGCGTAAGACCAGAGAACGCGACTGGTACGCTGAAGAGATGTTTGCCCGTTTTGAAGTTTTGGACCTGAAGACTTTAGGAGAGCCTCATGTGGGGTTAAGCCGACATTTCAGCGGTTAATCGGCCGGTTGAAAATCTAAGCTCACGGAATTGATACAATAGCGCAAACCCGTCGGCTCAGGCCCGTCGACGAAGACGTGGCCGAGGTGCCCTCCGCACTGCGCGCAAACTACCTCTGTCCTTCGCATACCGAATTTGTTGTCCTCCGGCGTATCTACGTTCTCTTTACTCACTACATCGTAAAAACTGGGCCATCCCGTGCCGGAGTCAAACTTAGTGTCTGAGCTGAACAAAGGATTGGCACAGCCCGCACAAACGAAGGTGCCCTCTTCCTTGAAGTTGTTGTACTTACCGGTGAAAGCCCGCTCTGTGCCTTGCATTCTGAGCACGCGGTAGGCTTTGTCGCCGAGCAGGTCGCGCCACTCTTTATCAGATTTTTGAACGGGATAATCTTTTTCTCGCTCCGCTCCGTTTTGTCCGCTGCAAGACGAAAGAAAAAAGCTGAAAAAAAGGGCGGTACACGCCATATGAATTTTCATTGCACAAGTGTTTAATCCTATTAACGCTTTCAGCCCCCTTTACGGTTTTTGATTTATGAATATTTTATCCGAAAGGTTTGCGCGGAGCCGCATCAGCATCGTATTTTCGGCCTGTGGGTATGCGCAATAAATACCGAGGGACAGATAAGTTGCCCCCGGAGGGTCGGAAGGCTTTCGGGCTGGCCAAGCTACTGATGGGTGTTTTGAAAAACGACCGCTTCACCTCACTGAGGCAGAAGCACCCTGACAGCACGCCTGCAAAGTTGCTCGATCTTTTTTTAGACCACTTGGGGATTGTTGTGCCCCTGCCTGCGGATACATCTTATATACCTGCGACGGGCCCCTTGATTGTGGTGGCCAATCACCCCACAGGAGGGATAGACGGGCTTCTCATGCTCAAAATACTGCGTACGGTGCGTGATGATATCAAGGTACTCGCTGATTTCACGGTTCCCGCCATCGCTGCTTACGATAGTTTCTTCATCACTGCGGAGACCGGCGGCTTCGGGGATACCGCGCCCAAGTCCGTTCCGCCCGCGGCTGCGGCACACCTCTCAGAAGGAGGCGTACTTGTTATTTTTCCGGCAGGAGCTGTGAGTACGTACAACATTAAGGCGGGAACGGTAAAGGACCGTCAATGGCGGCGCCATATTTGCGAATTTATCCGCGCCGCAGAGGTGCCTGTGATTCCTGCCTTTATCAAGGCATCGAATGCAGTATTGCTCCATCTGCTGAACACGGTGAATCCGCGCCTCTTCGGACCGGCGCTGCCTGTGGACTTTTTCGGAAAGAAAAACCGAGAGGTCATCGTGCGTATCGGAAAACCGATCCGGGTAAAAGAGCAGGCGGAGTTTGAAGACATTTACGAATACGGCCGTTTTTTGCGGGCAAAATCCTACATGCTCGGCAGCCCGATTCAGGTGAAACCCTTTTTTCGGCCGGTGCTGTTCAAGAAACGACCGGAGGAAGTAGTGCCCCCGCGCGATACCGAGGCCATCGCGTCTGAGGTGCGCCGCCTCGCCGATACCGGCAATAAGCTGCACGAGTCGGGCAGTTTTGAAATCTATCGCGCCCATCCGGACGATATCCCCAATACGCTATATGAAATCGGCAGACTGCGTGAACTCACCTTCAGGGACGTAGGGGAGGGCACCGGAAAGAATATCGATCTGGACGAGTACGATCTTTACTACCGTCACCTGTTTATCTGGGACCGAGATGCGGAAAAAATTGTAGGAGCATACCGTTTGGGGATGGGTAAGGAGATTCTGCACCGCTTCGGTCGGCGCGGTTTCTACCTCCATTCTCTCTTTCGCATGCGTCCCGGTTTTGATGCCACCCTTTCCGAAAGTATCGAATTGGGTCGTTCCTTTGTGACAAAGGAATATCAGCTTAAGCCGCTTTCGCTGTTTCTGCTTTGGAAGGGCATTCTATACTTCATCCTGAAGCACCCCGAATACCGCTACCTGATCGGGCCCGTAAGTATCAGCGGAGCATTCAGTGAGGTCTCAAAATATTTGATTATTTCCTTCATCAAGGCGTATTACTTCGACCGGGAATTGGCCCGCATGGTGCAGCCCCGTAACGAGTACATACCCGAAATCAAGGCCGGCGATCCGGATGTGAATGCCATACGCGACTTGGCTTCAGAAGACATAAAAAAGTTGGACAAAGCGATTTCCGAGATCGAAATGGGCAACTTGCGGCTGCCCGCACTCCTAAAAAAATACCTCGGTCAAAATGCCAAAATCATCGCTTTCAATGTTGACCCGAAGTTCAATATGGCATTGGACGGATTTTTGGTGCTCGACTTGTTTAATGTACCCAAAGAAACCTTGTACGGGCTCGCTAAGGAGTTTGGCGATAAGTCTCTCCTGGACAAAATAGGCAGCTCATTGCCCCGAGCGGGTGCACACGAAGAAGATGCGGACGGCCGAAAATCTGAGGAATGATGGATGAAAAGCGGGCATTATTGCTGATCGGGGCAGATCCCGAACACGATCCCGACCGAGAAGACCTCGAGGATATGCTCGGCGATGCCGTTTTCGAAGAAGCGCGCTACTTCATGCGCCGTGCCTTCATTCCGAAACTCGCCGATGCGAGGATTCGAAAATTAAACCTCCTATGCGAAGCTCAAATTACTTTATTGCATCGGGAAGCCCGAGCAAATGCAGCGGAGGCGGATGGCCCTGAAAACAATTTTTCAGATGCGAAGGATCTCGAAACAGTCACAGAAATCTACCACCGCGGGGAGGCATGGGCAAAACGGATGTTGAGCGCTGCAGAAGATCCCGCAGCGGCAGCGCTGTATTATGAATATTGGATCGAACTCCACGACCGTTTCGCGCATCGCTTTTGTACCCTTTATGAAGCAGCTTTTCCGGGGCGGACGCCCGAAAATGGTGCCAAACTGAGTGAAAATATCGACTTTAACGAGGTTCGCGCTGACCTGAATGCAGAAAATCGACCGGACGGTGCCCTGCACCGATATTACAGCCGCTTGAAAAAAATGATTTGAACATCCTGCGCTACTGCTTCATAGCGCGGTCCATGGCCCGCCGATCATCTTTGGCTTTGAGGTCTTCACGCTTGTCATGCATCTTCTTACCCCGCGCTACGGCAATGTCAATTTTGGCAAAACCGCTGGACGCAATGAAAACCTTGAGGGGGATGATGGTCAGCCCTTTGTTCTTCATCGCTTTTTCTATTTTTTCGATCTCTGCACGGTTGAGCAAAAGCTTGCGCTCACGGATGTTCGGTGCATTGTTATAGCTCGCGGGATTGTAATTGCTGATGTGCATGCCTTTGATCCACATTTCACTGTTTCTCAAATAGCAGTAAGCCTCCAAAATGCTTGCCTTGCTCGCCCTTACCGACTTGATTTCGGGCCCCGTCAGTTGAATGCCCGCAGTATACTTGTCGAGTAATTCGTATTCGAAGTTGGCTTTTTTGTTTCTTATGTTGACCGGTTTGCTCATCGGTGCAAAAATAGAAGGATTCGCGACAAGGTGTGCTATGCTGCAATACGAAACGGGCGATCTCGATAATTTCCGGACCCGCGGGATCTGACAGCAGCCGTCTGAAAGTGAAAAAGCTGCCCTTTCGGGGCAGCTTTTTCAAAGCAAGGGATCAAATTTCTCAATTGAGGGCAGCTTCATACTTTTCCGCTACTTTGTCCCAATCAACCACATTCCAGAATGCTGAAATGTAGTCCGGACGGCGGTTTTGGTAATTCAGGTAGTAGGCATGCTCCCATACATCGAGTCCTAAAATGGGCGTGCCGTCTGCTTCAACCACATCCATCAGCGGATTGTCTTGGTTTGGTGTGCTGGTTACTACCAGCTTCTTGGTTTTCTTGTCCACAATGAGCCAGCCCCAGCCCGAGCCGAAGCGGGAAGCCGAAGCGTCGGCAAATTCACTTTTAAAATTCTCGAAGCTGCCGAAATCACGGTCGATGGCTGCGGCCAAATCACCGGAGGGCGTACCTCCTTTGTTCGGGCCCATGGTTTCCCAGAACAGGCTGTGGTTGTAAAAGCCTCCTCCGTTGTTGCGGATTGCCGTGCCCGCATTTCCGACGTCGGATAGAATCTGTTCAATGGTTTTGCCCTCGTAAGCTGTGCCCTCGATGGCTGCATTGAGCTTGTTCGTGTAGCCTGCATGGTGCTTTCCGTGGTGGATGTCCATAGTGCGCTCGTCAATGTGCGGCTCAAGAGCATTTTTCGGGTAGGGAAGATTGGGAAGTTCGAATGACATAATTATGGGTTTAAGTGGTTCAAATATTCAACGCCCAAAGATACATTTAGTTTGAAGGCTTTTGCAGGCAATTCGATAGACGCTTCCTATGGCTTCATTGATGACAGGGATTGTCAGAAGACCCCTTCGGTCGGCGGAGCGGCGGGTTGCAGCCTTTTATCGTGAAATAAAAATGCGGCGTATCCATTCGTTAAATGTCGTGAATGTTTACAACGTCGGAGCCCCTTATTGCGTCAACCGAACAAGCGACGAGCTTTTTTGAATAAACCTCTACACTACTCTAAAATCCTAACTGATGAAAAATCTTTTACGCACAGCCACAGCAGCCATCACGGCAATGCTTGCCCACAACCTATCCGCGCAGTGCATCGAGCTCACTACGGAAGCGGACGGAGTCGCACTCTGCAGCTACGAGACCGCTACCCTCGAAGCCACTCCCGGATTTGACAATTACCGATTTTATTACAATTTCAGCGACAGCAATCAAGACGGAACTTTATTTACGGAAACTTCGGAGCACATCCTTGAGCTTCCCGCGGGTGAATGGGCGGTAACCTATTGGTATGTAGAAACGGACGATCCGTCTTGTTCGGAAACTTCCGGCACTGTTTGGTGGGATGCATGGGTGTTTCAAAATCCCGTGGTGATGCACGATGCGAACACGATGTTGTGTCCCGGCGACAGCTCTCTCGTTGAAATGCCCTTTCCCGGGCCCGCCTTTTTTCAGTGGAGCAAGGATTTTACGGAGATTCCGGGCGCTGAGGACCCCCAATATTGGGTGACCGAACCCGGCATGTACACCGTGGCCGTCGCATATGCGGGTTGTCCCGAGCAATGGCTCAGTTCGGGCATCGGACCGACATTCCAATTTTACAACGTGACACCGTTGACGATTGAGGTGGATGAATCGGGAGACTTCCCCGTACTCACCGCCTCACACGGCACCGAGCTGCAGTGGTTTTTCAACGGAGCACCTATTGAAGGTGCGACAGGGCCGGAGTACACCGCCACGGAAAACGGATTTTACAGCGCAGAAGGCCTCGATTCAAACGGTTGTTCCTTGGCTTCCGAACCCGTAGAGGTGATATTACTGTCGATCGATGAGGCCCTTTCCGCCTCGGTCAATCTTTATCCCAATCCGTTTAAGGATCAGCTACAGGTTTCCGTAGGAGATGCTCGGGTACTTCAGGTGCGGATTTTTGACCTTACCGGCAAACCCGTTTTATCGGAGGTGCGCAATGTATCCGGAACCTTTACTCTGGCAATCCCGGGAGCCGCAAGCGGGGTGTATTTTGTAGAAATCACCGCTGAGAACGGCGCGAGATATACAAGTAAGATCTTGAAAAAATAGGCTTTATACCGCCTGAAAATAAAAAATCCGGAAGGGGCTGAGTCCGCTTCCGGTTTACGCTCCTGACCGCCGATCAAAAGCTTCAAGCCTTATACTGAGCGTACCTAAAGGCACGCCATCTGAGCCGACCATACCGCGGCGCCGGGGATAAAACCCCGGCTTACCGAACCGGGCGTACCTAAAGGCACG
>PXBH01000151.1 GCA_003565555.1 Cryomorphaceae bacterium
ATGGAAAAGGCGGGTAATGTAAACGTGGTACTCAGCGATTTCGGCTGGAGCGATCTGGGTACCTGGGGAAGTCTCTTCACCCACGTGAACAAAGACAAAAACAACAACGCCGTGAACGGCAGAAATGTCATGCTGCGCGAGAGCCGCGACAACATGGTGCAGGTACCGAAGGATAAGCTGGCCGTCATCCAGGGACTCGACGACTTCATTGTGGTCGATACGGATGACGTATTGCTCATATGTCCGAAGGACAACGAGCAAAAGATCAAGCAGATCGTGACGGATCTGAAGGCCGGAAAGAACGGGAAGTACATCTGAGTCACGGAAAAAGGGCGGTGCTTGATTGCGCGGGGTCATGCCGCCGTGAGCGTCAAGGGTTCTGTACGAAATACAGCCACAGAAAATATTCCGAAGGATTGCAAATCCTTCAGAGCGTTTTTGTAATTAGACACTTCTGATTTACACGGACTTATTTGGCATTCCAAAACGAAACACTCGCTTTGAATCGAGGTGCTTCGAAGGATTGGTAATCCTTCGAAAACGCAAACTAAGGATACGGTATCAAATGCAGCAACAGAAAATATTCCGAAGGATTGCAAATCCTTCGGAGCGCCTAAGAAAATCGAATTTCGCCGCCACACCACTCCCGTACCATCCGGATAATCCAAAAAAAAGGGCCTCCCGGCCCTCTTAAACTTCATTCTGACATCGCATATCAAAAACCCAAATTCCCTTCGGGGTTCAGGCCGGTCATCTCGATGGGGTTCACTTTCTCGTCAAATTCCTCCGCGGTGAGGTAGCCGAGGTTCACGGCTTCTTCCCTGAGGGTAGTGCCGTTTTCATGTGCGGTTTTTGCAATTTTAGCAGCTTTGTCATAGCCGATATGCGTATTGAGCGCCGTCACCAGCATGAGGGAATTGTGCAGGTTTCGTTCAATTGCCGGCATATTGGGCTCGATGCCGGAGGCGCAATGCTCATCGAAGCTGATGCATGCATCCGCGAGAAGCGCGGCCGACTCAAGGAGGTTGGCCGCCATGACAGGCTTAAAAACGTTGAGTTGGTAGTGCCCCTGCATACCGCCGACGCTTACTGCAGTGTCGTTGCCCATCACTTGGGCGCAGACCATGGTCAGTGCTTCGGCTTGGGTAGGGTTCACCTTTCCGGGCATGATGGAACTGCCCGGCTCATTGGCGGGAATGTTGATCTCTCCGATTCCGCTGCGGGGGCCGGAGGCGAGCATGCGCACATCGTTGGCAATCTTATTCAGGCTTACGGCCAATTGCTTCAGCGCGCCGTGGGTTTCTACGAGGGCATCATGGGCCGCAAGGGCCTCGAATTTGTTCTCAGCTGTTTTGAAGGGAAGGCCGGTCAGTTCTGCGATTTTCTCGGCCACCTTTACCGCGTAGCCTTTGGGCGTATTGATGCCCGTTCCCACGGCTGTACCGCCGAGGGCGAGTTCGCTCAGGTGGTCGAGCGAGTTGTTCAGGGCGCGAATCGCGTGATTCAACTGTGCCACATAAGCCGAAAACTCTTGGCCCAACGTAAGGGGCGTGGCATCCATCAGGTGTGTGCGGCCTATTTTCACCACGTCGAGGTAGGCGTTGCTTTTGGCCTGAAAGGTATCTTTGAGCCGGTGCACCGCCGGAATAGTGTGCTCAATAATTTTTTTGTAAACGGCGATGTGCATCCCCGTGGGAAAAGTATCGTTACTGGACTGACTCTTGTTCACATCGTCATTGGGATGAATGAAGCGCGTACCCTCCCCGAGTTTTCCGCCCTTCAGCACGTGGGCTCGATTGGCAATTACTTCGTTCACATTCATATTGCTCTGCGTGCCCGAGCCCGTTTGCCAGATCACCAGCGGAAACTGATCATCGTGGTCACCGGCCAAAATTTCATCGCAAACTTTGCCGATAAGCTCGGCTTTTTCGTTGTCGAGTACGCCGAGTTCGGCATTGGTGAGGGCTGCGGCTTTTTTCAGGTAGGCGAAGCCGTATATGATTTCGAGCGGCATGCTGGCCGCCGGACCGATCTTGAAGTTTCCTCTGGAGCGTTCGGTTTGGGCACCCCAGTATTTGTCGGCGGGTACCTTCACCTCGCCCATGGTGTCTTTTTCTGTTCTGAAATCCATTATTTGATGAGTTTTAATACGTTTTCCGGCGGTCTTCCCAGCACTGCCGATGCACCTTTCACTACGATGGGGCGCTGTATGAGCTTAGGTTCTTCGCTCAAGATGCGCATCCATTCATCATCGGTGAAATCTGCGTTTTTATATTTTTCCTTGTAGGCCTTTTCCTCCTTTCTGACAATGGCTTGCACAGGCAGGTCCAGTTTTGCGAGGAGGAGCTTCAGGTCTTCGCTGCTCGGCGGATTGTCGAGGTAGCGCACCACCTCGGGGTTGATTCCTTTCTCGTCGAGCAGTGCCAATGTCTCGCGGCTTTTGCGGCAACGCGGATTGTGATAAATCGTGAATTTCTCAGCCATTTGCGTTCGATTTTGCTTTGCCGTATTCCATCAGAAAAGCCTTGATAAACTCGTCTATTTCACCGTTCAGCACATCATCCACGGCCGAGGTTTCATATCCCGTTCGCACGTCTTTCACCAGCTGATAGGGCTGCATCACGTAGTTTCTGATTTGCGAACCCCACTCTATTTTCATTTTTCCCGCTTCTATTTCATCGCGGGCCTCCATGCGCTTTTTCATCTCCGCTTCGTAGAGCTGGGAGCGGAGCAGCTGCATGGCTTTCTCCTTGTTTTTGAGCTGAGAGCGGGTTTCGGTATTGTCAATGATGATTCCCGAAGGCTTGTGTCTGAGCCGCACGCCCGTCTCTACCTTGTTCACATTCTGACCGCCCGCACCGCCCGAGCGGAAGGTATCCCAAGTGATGTCCCCGGGATTTATGTCGATTTCGATGGTATCGTCCACCAGCGGGTAGACATACACGGAGACGAAAGACGTGTGCCGCTTGGCATTGCTGTCGAAGGGGCTGATGCGCACCAGTCGGTGCACTCCGTTCTCACCTTTGAGGTAGCCGAAGGCAAATTCTCCTTCAAATTCGAGGGTCACAGACTTGATGCCGGCCACGTCTCCTTCCTGAAAGTCGAGCTCTTTGACCTTCATGCCGTTCTTTTGGCCCCACATCATGTACATGCGCATGAGCATGGATGCCCAGTCACAGCTTTCGGTACCGCCGGCACCGGCCGTGATTTGCATTACGGCATTGAGGGTGTCCTCCTCGGCGCTGAGCATATTCTTGAATTCCAGATCCTCGAGCGCCTTCAAGGCCTTTTCGTACTGGCCCGTCACGTCGGCCTCTTCGGCTTCTCCTTCATTGAAGAATTCCCGAAGCACTTTGAGGTCTTCAACGGCCGTCTCCACCTCGTCAAAAGCTTCGGTCCAGATTTTTTTATTGCGAATTTGCTTCATCACGGCCTCCGCTTTTTTGGGGTCGTCCCAAAAATCCGGCGCCATGGTATGCTTTTCGTCTTCCTGAATTTCTATCTTTTTGCCGGGTATGTCAAAGATACCCCCTTAGCGCTTCCAGGCGCCCGGCAATGTTGTTGATCTGTTCGGTTGAAATCATGGCCGCAAAAGTACGACAAAGCAGGGGATTTTTGCATGGTCTTACGAGGTGCATTACGCGGGTTTTGCACCTTTTCGCTTTCCGCAAAATAAAGAGGTGCCTCCGCCGTGCAAGACCGCTTTGCGCACACCGGCAGTCGGCAATCTGTGGGTACTGTGGGGGTCACTCCTCTCCCATCTGCTCCGTGGCCTTTCGGATTTCGTCAAATCCGTATCCCTTTCCGACGGCGTATCGCGTCAGCTTTGCGCGCAGCTTGTAAGGGTCATTTTCGGTAATAAGCCGCGCCTTTTTTTTGAGGAGCTCGGCCAAAACCGATCCGTCATCTTCTTCATCGTACTCCTCTCGGGCAGCTTTGAGGCTGTAGGCAGACACGCCCTTCATTCGGAGTTCGCGCTCAATCTTCATCCACCCCCAGCGCTTGATACGAAATTTCCCGCGCGCAAAAGCCCTGGAAAATCGCTCCTCATTGAGGTAATCTTCAGATATGAGTTCGGCGATGATCTGCTCCGCTTCATCACCGTACACACCCCAGGAGACCAGCTTTTTGCGCACATCAGAATGCGCGCGCTCCTGCAGGTCACACCACTTTCGCATCCTGTCGCGCGTTTCGCCCGGGGGATATTTGCGGCCCGCGCCCATATCAACTTCGGGTTACCACGATGTAGTCGCGGACCAGCGTTTTCAGAAATCCCAATTTATCTTCGGGCACCTCTTGAAGCTCGAGTACTTGAGCACACTTGTCGGCCGTGCGTGTCACAAGAGCGGCATGGGCGCTGTTGCGGAATCCGGCATAGCGGTCTGCCACATTTTTTACCGTAAGCATATCCTTTTCGGCAAATCGGTACACAGCGGGGTACACGGGCTTGTAATTGGAGCGGTCTTCGATGCGGAGAATGTCGTTCAACTGCAGATCCATATCGGCCTTAAGACTGATTACCATCGTATTGCTCAATATACCTCCCAACCTACGGCCGCGCGCATCCGTACTGATAAAGATTATCCCCAGCGCACCGAGCGAAAACCAAATGTCCACCATTCTGAAGGCCCAACGAATGAGGGTTTCAAAATGCGAGGGTGCCTTTCCGGCAATGTTGACCACCCGTGTACCGGCCATTTTTTTACCGATGGTCTGACCGCCCGTAATCATCTCTGATACGGGGGTGTAAAACAGAAAAACCAAGGCCGCTGCGTAGACGAAATTCGGATTGAGAGAGACGAGTACGATGAACATAAAAAAGACCAAAACACCCATCACCATCAAATCTATACCCAGACCCAGCATGCGCTGCCCTACGGAAGCGATCGGAAAATCAATGGCAACATTTTGGTCGGTTCGGATGCTTACTTTCTTCATGCGAAGCAAATTTCGCACATTTTTGGATACCTTTAGCCGATGTTCGGAAAACGATGAGAGAAAGGGCATTCGTCGAAAGAAATAAGAAGAAATGGGCCCGTTTTGAGGCTTTTACGGAAGGGCGCTCCGAGCTCGGCCCCGAAGAGCTGAGCGACCTGTATGCCGGCATCACCGACGATCTCTCCTATGCGCGCACCTACTATCCTCGACGCAGCATTCGGGTGTATCTGAACAACATTGCCCGAAATGTCTACCTCAACCTCTACCGCAGCAGAAGTGCGAAGGGCAATGCCCTCTTGAAGTTTTTCACACACGACCTGCCGGCAGCACTTTATCGCGCGCGCAGAGAGCTAAATATCAGCCTTTTATTCTTCATCGTGAGTATGGCCATCGGTGTATTTTCGAGCGTGCATGATCCCGATTTTGCCGAAGTTATCCTCGGTGAGGATTATGTGCGTATGACCGAGGAAAACATCCGCCGCGGTGATCCCATGGGCGTGTACAAATCATCGGGCGAGACGGAAATGTTTCTCGCCATTACACTGAACAACCTCTTGGTGGCTTTTCGCACCTTTGTACTCGGCGCATTCTTCGGTGTGGGCACCCTGATTATCATGCTCTACAACGGAATCATGGTGGGCACTTTTCAATATTTTTTTGTGGAGCGCTCCCTTTTCGGCGAGAGTTTTCTCACCATTTGGATGCACGGTGCGCTCGAGATTTCGGCGCTGGTCATCTCCGGCGGTGCGGGGCTCACCATGGGCCGGGGCCTGCTCTTCCCCGGCAATTTACCGCGCATGCAGTCCTTTCAAATTGCGGCCCGCCGAGCCTTTCGCATCATGCTCGGACTGGTGCCGGTCTTCGTGGCCGCGGCCTTTATCGAGGGCTTTTTCACCCGAATTACGGAACTGCCCGACTACCTTCGCGGCGGGTTTATCTTTGCATGTTTCGCCTTTGTCGGTCTGTATTTTTGGTGGTATCCGCGGGCCCTTTACGGGAAATCAGGGGATAGTGAAGTCAGCGAAGACGAGCTCATCAGCCCTTTGAGCACGCCCTTTACCCTGCGCGTAATCCGAAAAACGAGCGAAGTTTTCACCGCGGCCTTCCACCTCTTTCGGCTCAATTTCGTCAGAACGGCGGGGACGGCTGCAGCGCTTGCTGCCGTCTACACTGCAGCCTTCTACCTGATATACGGTGCGGAGGGCACCGATGAAATCGATTTCACGAAAGTAGCCCTCTTCAACTTGCGTCAATTTCACGATTACAGTGTGTTCTTCTTCAATTTTTTCCTGAATATCTTCTTGCTCACCGCCGTAGTGTGGTCTTCACTCCTGTATTTCGGCAAGACCTTCGGCGAGAAGGCGGGAGCGAAGTTCTCCGCCGGGGGGCGCACCTTTCTGAAAGTTGCGGTGATCGTCACCTTGTTTGAGCTTTGCATCCTTTCCGGAAATATCATTGTAGCATCGCTGGGCCTGATAGCCGTGCCCTATCTCCTGCTTTTTGCCGTGACGGCCACCGCCGAAAATCTCAACCTGCCCGATGCCTTCAATCGAATGCTCAACCTGCTTCGGGGCACGCGAAGGCAGGTCTTCGGCACCTACTTATCGCTCGCACTGATTGCCGTGCTGATCTTGTTCCTGATGGATTCGCCCCTCACATGGTTCTACCTCGATGTGGCACAATGGAACCTGGATATGAGTGAGGACGCCAAAATCAGGCTGGCCTTACTTTCCCTACTTTTTGTGAATCAGGCGGGTACAGCCCTGGTAATACCCCTCTTGGTGTACGGACAAATTTGCGAATACTACGCAGCTCTCGAAAGTCGCGACGCTGTAGAGCTGGGCAAGGATGTGGAAGCAATCGGCGTAAAAAGAAAGGCCTATGGTTTGGAACGTGAGTAAGGCATTGTCCGGGGCGGCGGCGGTTTTACTCTCCCTGCGCGCCGCAGCAGAGGGCGGGATAGACCGCGGCAAGTGGGAAGCCCTGCGCAAAGGGGTAGACTACAGTGAAACCCTTCCGGAACAGGCGGAGCAATCCGGCAGTTCCTTTTGGTGGATTGTACTCGCCGACTTGCTCAAGTACGGGCTGGCACTCGTCATCATCGTAGGTCTCATATTTGCCGTAATCAAGCTGTTCGGGGCCGTGAAATTCACCTCAGGTAAAAGCGTCTTCGAAGAAGAGCCCATACCGGGCGAGGAGGCCAATGCGGCAGAGACACCCCTCTCCGCCCTGTACGCCGCTTTGGAGAAGGCCAAGGCAGAGGGCCGCTACCGCGAAGCCATACGGCTGCTTTATCAAATTGCCCTGAAAAAACTCGGTGAAGCGGGCAAGGTAGACCTCCGACCCGAAAAAACAAACCGGGACTACCTCAACGAGCTGCGCGAGAAAGAAACGGCAGCCGCCTTCGGTCGCCTCACGCGGAGGTATGAGTACATCTGGTTCGGGGAGGGGCGTGCGGGGCGCCCGGAATTCGAAAAGTACGCGCCGCAATTCACCGAATTTATCAGCACTGCCGGCCGTGAAAAATAACCGAACCGCATATATCGTTACCGGCCTCGCCGTGCTGGGCGGTCTCTTTCTTTTTTGGTGGTTTTCCGAAAGGGATGCCCGCTACAACTGGAGCGAAACTTTCGAGACCGAAGGAGAAGAGCCCTACGATCTGAACATCTTCGCAGCCCTGCTGGAGGACTGGTTTCCCGAAAAGGGTTTTCACACCGTCACCGATTTCAAAACCGATACCGCCTATGCGGCTGCCGAGGGTGCCAACCTGATCTACATCGCGGGGCGCGCCTACATCGACTCTGCCGAAGCGGAACGGATCAAAGCATTTGCCGAGCGCGGCAACCGCGTTTTTATCAGCGCTGCAAACCAACATCTGCTCACAGATGAAGCCGCCGCCGCATGCGGAGCCACCGAACCCGGCAAGTGGTTGCAAAGAAGAAAGGCCAAGCGCGTCCGGCCCTACATCACCTTCGGAGTCGACAGCGCCTCCGCGGATTTTCATTATCAAGTAGCCGATAAGGTGCTGCGCTACCCCTGGGCGTATTTTGACCTCGAATGGTGTGAATCCGATGAAGTGCGTAAGGCCGGCGGCTTCGAAGCGGTGGACCGCGATTTCATCAACTACATCACCGTCAACGCCGGCGAGGGATTGATTATGCTGCATACTGTACCCCATATTTTTTCAAATTACCACATTATCCGCCCGGAGGTTCCCGATCATATAGAGGCCGTACTCGGACTCCTGAATGAAGGAGACATCTACTATGCAGACCTCCGATTCGAAACCGCGCGCCAACCCAACCGCCCCCTGCTTACCGAGAGTCCGCTCCGCTTTATTTTGGGAAATGAGTCGCTGCGATGGGCTTGGTACATCACCCTCATTCTCGCGCTCATCTTCGTATTGAACGCCGTGCGGCGCAAGGAACGCAAGGTTCCCGTGATCATCCGTCCGGAAAACGATACCTTGCGCTTCCTCGATGTCACCGCGCAGATGTACCGCAAGGAGGGCAAGCACAAGCATATCTTGGCATTACAGGCCAAGCTGCTCACCGAAAGGCTGAGGACGCGCTACGGCATTGTCAAACGATTTCCCGAAAAGGGCTATGCGGCAGAGGTGAGCTACAAACTCGATATGCCGCGGGAAGAGACCGAACGCTTCTTCATGCAGCTACATCGGGCCTCACACGACAGCACCCTCGAGGACAAAACATTTATCGAAACAGACCGAAAAATCACTGAATTTTACGCCAAATGTCCATAGAAGAAAACGACAAAGAGAAAAATGCCGACCCCGGATCAGACTCAACCCGAACGCCTGCCGATAGTGCCGAGGCAAAACCGACCCGCCCCCTTACTCCGTGTGTGCCCGAAAAAACCGAAGCCCCCGCGGGAGCGGAAGGTTCCGCGGGGGACATGTCCTCCGAAGAACCGGGGCCTGACGGGATCACCAATGAGGCCGAGGAAGTTCGGAAGGCCATAGAAGCGGTGAAAGATGAAGTGGGCAAGGTGATCATCGGGCAGCGCAAGGTGATCGACCTCATGCTGGCCGCTCTTCTCACCGACGGCCACGTACTCATGGAGGGTGTGCCCGGAATCGCAAAAACACTCACCTCGAAGCTGCTGTCAAAGTGCCTCGATATTGATTTTTCACGGATTCAGTTCACCCCCGACCTGATGCCCACAGACATTATCGGCACGAGCATCTTCGATATGAAGCGCTCGGAATTTTACTTCAAAAAAGGGCCCATCTTCAGCAATGTGGTGCTGATCGATGAGATCAACCGGGCACCGGCCAAAACCCAAGCGGCACTCATGGAAGTCATGGAAGAGCAGCAAGTGACCACGGACGGGATCACCTACCCCATGAAAGCTCCGTTCTTCGTGGTGGCCACCCAGAACCCGGTAGAACAGGAAGGCACCTACAAGCTGCCCGAAGCTCAGCTCGACAGGTTCATGTACAAACTCGAAATCGACTACCCCTCAGCCGCCGAGGAAGAAGAAATGCTGGATAGGTTCAAGGAAGACTTTTACGGGAAGAGCGAGCAGACGGTGAGGCCGGTGCTCAATTCCGAGCAGATCCTTCGGTTCAGAAAGTACACAGAAGGGGTGTACATCAAAGACGACTTGGTCAAATACATTGCGGGCATCGTGGCCTTGACGCGCAACAACAGTGACCTCTACCTCGGCGCGTCTCCGCGCGCGTCGCTGAGCATCTTGAAGTCTGCCAAGGCCCTGGCCCTGATGTCGGGCAGAATTTACGTGACCCCCGATGATGTGAAAGCCTCTGCATACCCCGTACTCAACCACCGCCTCATGCTGAGCTACGACCGCGAAATAGAAGGCGTGACGGTACGCGAAATCATCGAAGGTCTCCTCAAGAAAATTGAAATCCCGCGATGATTCGCCGTCTGCTCGGTACTTTTTTTCTTACCCCGCTATTCTTCACCACAGGAGTATCTGCGGTTTTTCTCTGCGCGTTCGGGTTTACCTTTCCCCCCTTGTTTTTTGCGGGGCAAGCAGTCATCCTGTTGCTGATCGGGTTCACCGCCGCGGATGCCGCGCTGATCTATGGCAGGGGTGTTCGGTTTTCCGCAAAACGCGTCATTCCCAAAATCCTCGGCATTGGTGACCTCACGGAGATCGAAATTGTCTTGGACTATACGGGCAACTTTCCCGTGCGCATCGAAGTCATCGACGAGCTTCCCGCACAGCTTCAGAAGCGCGATTTCAGTCTGCAGCACCTCGCAGAGCCGGGGCGGCATGTTTTGAAATACACCGTAAAGCCCGTAAACCGAGGCGCATATGCATTCGGTCTCACACGCATTTATGCGGAGGGCCCGCTCCGCTTCGTAAGGCGCGGAATTTATGCGCAGACGGCATGTGAAGTCCCTGTATACCCCAGCATCCGCCTGATGCGCGAAACAGAGACGGCCGCATTTGACCGCATATCCGCCCGCTCCGGGAGCAAAAGACTCAACCGAATCGGGCAGAGCTATGAATTCGAGCAGATCACCCCATTCGTGGAAGGGGATGATTTCCGAAATATCAACTGGAAGGCCACGGGTAAAACCCGGGAGCTCATGGTGAATCAGTTTCGCGACGAGCGGAGCCAGAATATGTATTGCGTGATCAGCAAGGGACGCTCCATGCGGCTTACTTTCGACGGGCTTTCACTGCTCGACTACGCCATCAATGCCACGCTCGCACTGAGCAATGTGGCTTTAAAAAAGTACGACAAGGCCGGTTTAATTACCTTTTCGGATAAGATAGGAACCGCCCTGCGCGCCGAAAACCGCAGAGGGCAATTGCGCAAAATCCTGGAGTCGCTCTACGCGGAAACGGAACGCGACAGGGAGCCCGACTACGAACTGCTTTACAGATCACTGGACCGCCTTGCCAAGAACAGAAGCTTGGTGGTTCTCTTCACCCGGTTTGAAACAGTCCAATCTGCGGAGCGCGCCCTGCCGATTCTTCTGAAAATCCGAAAAAAACATCCGCTTATGGTGGTTCTTTTCAAAGATGAAATGCCCGAACAAGCCGCGAATGCCGTAAAAAATACAGCGGATGACATCTACCTCCGCACCCTTGCCGAGAAATATGTACACGAGCGGACGGAAATCATCAAGCGCCTTCGCAGCAGAGGCATACACGCCCTGAGCAGCACGCCTGACAGCCTTTCGGTGACCACCATAAACAAATACCTCGAGCTGAAAGCCCGAGGTATGATTTAAAGGGGTTGAGAATTCGGTGCGGGCAAAGAATCAGCCGTCGGCGGGTTCTCCTTTGGCATTGAGAAATGAAAACTGCAGGTAGGGCAAGTCTTCATCTCCCACCACCCGCAGCGAAATCCCGTACTTCATGGCCAGTTTCATACGCTGAGAGATGAGTCCGTTCTTGTAATACGCCGCAATAAAAGGATGCACCTTGAGGGTCAGTTTCTTTTCTTTGTTTTCCTCTACGATGTACCTCAGATTGTTCTCGATCCGGTCGGTAATAAGTATGGTAGCTTCTACCTTACCGGTACCGTTGCAGCAGGGGCAATCCTCCTCAGTCGTAATATCGGTTACCTCGCGCACGCGCTGTCTGGTCACCTCCACCACACCGAACTTACTTGGGGGAAGCACATTGTGTTTTGCCTTGTCATCCTTCATGCACTCTTTGAGCTTTTCATAGAGCTGGCGCTGGTGGGCGCGTGTGTGCATGTCGATGAAGTCAATGGCGATAATTCCTCCCATATCGCGCAGCCTGAGCACGCGGGCAATTTCTTCGGCACATTCGAGGTTGGTCTCCAGAGCATTCTGGGCCTGACCGCGATCGCCGCCTTTTCGGCTGCCGCTGTTCACGTCAATCACGTGCATGGCTTCGGTATGCTCGATGATGAGGTAGGCTCCGCTTTTGAGGTTGACCTGCTTCCCGAAGGCCGATTTGATTTGGCGGTTTACCCCGAGTTTATCGAAGAGGTCTTCGCCGTGTCGCACGCGCACGATTTTCTCGTGGTTGGGTGCTACTTTTCGGAGGAAGGTTTTCACCTCTTCACCCAGGTCATTGTCATTCACGTGTATGTTGGTAAAGTTCGCACTCAACAGGTCTCTCAAGACCGATGAGGTAGTGTTGATCTCCCCGAGCACTCTTTTGGGAGGCGAAGCGGTCTTCAGGTTTTCGTGCAGTTTATTCCATCGATCTACGAGATTTCGCAGATCAGAATCGAGTTCTGCCACCTTTTTGTTTTCGGCAACAGTGCGCACGATCACACCGAATCGTTTCGGCTTAATGCTCTGAATGAGACGTTTTAGACGGGTTCGCTCTTCGCTGTTTTTGATGCGCTGAGAGAGCGAAATTTTGTCACCGAAGGGGACCAATACCATGTATCGTCCGGCGAGGGTGACTTCTGATGTAAGCCGCGGGCCTTTGGAAGAGATGGGTTCTTTGGCTACCTGCACCAATATGTGCTGGCTTCCTGAAACCACATCATTGATTTTGCCGTTCTTATCAATATCCTCTTCTACCTTAAAATCAGTTAGATCGGGAGTATTTTGTTTGCCCTGAAGTGTTCGCTTCACATACTTGTTGAGCGAACGGTACTGGGGACCGAGGTCGAGGTAATGCAGGAAGGCGTCTTTTTCATAGCCGACATCAACAAATGCGGCGTTAAGTCCCGGGATCACCCGGTGTACTTTTCCGAGGTAAATGTCACCTACAGTAAAGTCTTGCCCTCCTTTCTCCTTGTGGAGTTCTGTGAGTACCTTATCCTTTAATAAAGCAATATCAACTTCGCTGCCCTTGGCGTTGACTACAAGCTCAAGATTCACGAAAGTATGCGTTAAGTAAATAAATCACAAAAGCAACCTACTGTATGCGGTTGCCTTGTCGAGAATTCCGACGGCTGTCGGAGTCAAAAAGATCACCCTCGGGTTACTTCTTCTTCTTGTGACGGTTTTTACGAAGACGCTTTTTGCGTTTGTGCGTAGCCATCTTATGGCGTTTGCGCTTTTTACCGCTTGGCATAATGCGTTGTTTTAATGCGTTAATAATTCTTTTTCCAACTGATCAATCATGCGGTTTACTCCGTTGATCACAACTGTATCAGTCTCGAGTGTCAAATATTTTCGGAGCAGCTTTACTGCTTCTTTATCTTTTCCGAGGGCCACTTTGGTCTGTGCGAGCCAGAAGTATGCTTCGGGGTATTTCTTTCCCTGATCGAGGTCCGTAACTTTTCCGAATCTGAATTCGGCGTTCTCAATTTGGCGCGAAGTTACGGAAAATTGCGCCAGATGCCAATGTGCATCGACTTGATTGGAATCTTCTTCCAAAATTTCTCGGAGGAGCATGATCCCCTCCATGGGATTTTCGCCGTTTTGGACCATTCCTACGGCGCGCATGAGCTTCAAGTCAGTCGGGTCGGCATCCGAGATCAATCTTTTGTCCGCGGGTAGCCGCGGAGCGGATGCCAACCCGACTGCTATCAGCAGTCCCGCACCGATCAAAATCAGTTGTGATTTGTTAGGTCGGGGCATGGGTTATTACTTCTTCACCTTTACATTCTTCTTCACTTTCTCCACGAAAGATTTAGAAGGCTTGAAGGCGGGAATGTTGTGTGCAGGAATAACGATGGGTTCTTTCGCTGAAATGTTACGTCCGATTTTCTCGGCGCGCTCTTTCACGATAAAACTTCCGAATCCGCGCAGGTAAACATTTTCACCTGAGGTGAGGGCTTTCTTCACTGAAGTCATGAAGGCCTCAACGGTGGTTTGCACTGCTACTTTTTCGATTCCTGTTTGTTCTGAAATTTCAGAAACAACGTCTGCTTTTGTCATAGTTTAAAAAACTTAGGCGTGATTATTAAAAAACTGAGAATTGACGGGCGCAAAGATACTTGATAAAGTGTATGTTCAAAAGGCATTTTCGGCGAATGCCCGTTTTTAACCCATGAGACCTAACACATTAGCCCATGAATATTTCTGACGCACTGATATATTGGTACATAAACCACAAAAGAGACCTGCCTTGGAGGGAGTCGAACGACCCCTATCACATTTGGCTCTCCGAAATAATTCTCCAGCAAACCCGGGTCGAACAGGGAAAAGAATATTATTTAAGGTTCATTAACACTTATTCTACTATTGGATTCCTATCTTCCGCTTCTGAAGATGATGTACTCAAAATGTGGCAGGGATTGGGGTACTATTCACGTGCCCGAAACCTTCACTATACAGCTAAATACATCACCCGAGAACTGGGAGGCAAGTTTCCCGACACCTACGCCGCATTATTGGATCTCAAAGGCGTGGGGCCTTATACTGCCGCCGCCATTGCCTCCATCGCATACGGGCTCCCCCACGCGGTGGTAGACGGCAACGTGATGCGGGTGCTGGCAAGGCTTTTCGACGTTTCCGAGCCCGTCAACAGCACGGAGGGTGCAAAAATCATCAAAAATCTTGCGGACGAGATTTTGGATCCCGCACGGGCAGGCGACCACAACCAAGCCGTCATGGAGTTGGGTGCCGTAATCTGCACCCCTCGCTCACCGAAATGCTCCGAATGTCCCGTGGCCGCCAAGTGCTTGGCGAAAGCCCGCAACACGATCGAAGAGCGTCCCGTGAAGCTGAAAAAGCAAAAAGCAAAGTTGCGTTACATCCACTACGCCGTTTTGGATTACGGGGGAGGGCTCGTATTCCGACAGCGCACCGAAGAGGATATATGGAAGGGGCTTCACGATTTTGAATCGGAGGAAGGCAGCGCCGAAATATCTCCTGTAAAATGGGCAAAACAGCTCGAAAATACTTTTCCCGGAATGCGCATCACCGCGCTGCCGAGCGCTCCCGAATTCGAAGCCGTACATCTGCTCACCCACCGCCGCATCGAAGCAAAATTCTGGCGGTTCGGCGTGAGCGGGATCACACCGAATAAATCGCCCTATAAGTCCGTATCAAAGAAAGATATCGAGAGAATAGCGGTGCCGCGGCTCGTTCATAAGTATTTGGAGAAGTCGAAATGGCTTTGACTAAGTTTTTATCTTTGTATCACATTTGTTTTCTTTACCAAAACCGATCGGATTATGGCTGGCGTAAATAAAGTGATTATCGTGGGTAACTTGGGGATCGATCCCGAAGTGAGAACCTTGGAAAACGGCGCAAAACTGGCGCGCCTGCGGATCGCCACGAGCGAGACCTATATGTCAAAAGACGGACAACGGGTGGAACAAACGGAATGGCACAATGTAGTACTTTGGCGCGGACTGGCAGACATTGCCGAGCGCTACCTCGCCAAAGGAAAACAGGCTTACATCGAGGGGAAGTTAAAAACCCGTTCCTGGAAAGATCAGGAAGGCAATGATCGGTACGTGACAGAAATTGTTGCGGACAACCTGCAGCTCCTCGGCAGGCCGGGCACAGGAGAAAGCCGCGAAAGCAGCGGCCAAAAGCCCGGCGGTGTATCCGAGCCCGTGGGCAGCACCGCACAACCTCGGGCAAATGCGGGCGGCGGAAGCAAAGACGAAGATGATCTTCCGTTCTGATCGGGTCGCCGCTCTAACCAATCTGCAAACATTTGGAACCTCCGAGTTTACCCCATCTCCATTGCCTCCTCACCCTTTTTAACCCGCTCTCGGCAGAGGTAGCCATAGCCCTCACCGCAGAGGCAGTGCTGCTTTTCGCTTCTGCATTGGTTTCGGGCTCGGAGGTCGCTTTTTTCAGCCTCGGACCCGCGGAAAACGACGCGCTTGAAAACGATAAAGGCGATAATTCAGACAGAATTCTTGCCCTGCAAAGTGAGCCGGAAAGGCTTTTGGCAACCATTGTTATTGCCAACAATTTCATCAACGTTGCCATCGTTATCCTCTCTTCGTACATAGTAGCAGAGAGCTTTAACTTTGAGGACAATCCCGTTTGGGTGTCCTTTGCCATCCAAATCGGCGTGGTCACTTTCCTGCTGCTCCTGCTCGGAGAAGTCATTCCGAAGGTATACGCAACCAACCATGCACTCCGACTGGCTCAAATTATGGCCCTTCCCCTGAAGGTGCTTCAAAAAATCTTTTACCCGCTGAGCAATATTCTTATTTCGGGTACCGACTTTATCAGTAAACGCGTCAAGAAGCGCACCGCTGAATTTTCACCGGACGAACTCGAGCACGCGCTTGAACTGACCAAAGATGAACAGATCACTCCCGACGAGGAGAAAATTCTCAAGGGAATCGCCCGCTTCGGCAATACGGATGTAAAACAAATTTTAACCCCGCGCACAGAGGTTTTGGCTTTTGAATACAGCACGCCCTACCGCGAACTTCTGGGGGAAATGTTGGAAAACGGGTACTCCAGGGTGCCCGTTTATCGGAATTCTCTGGACAACGTGGCAGGTATTCTCTACCTGAAAGACCTGCTGCCTCATTCGGAGGAGGAGGACCTGCTCTGGCAAAAATTGCTGCGAAAAGCCTACTTCGTTCCCGAGAATAAAAAACTGGACGACCTCATGCAGGAATTCCAGATCAAAAAAGTGCACATGGCTATCGTGGTGGACGAGTACGGCGGCACAACGGGTATTGTCACCCTTGAAGACATCATCGAAGAAATCGTGGGCGACATCACCGATGAATACGATGACGAGGATATATTCTACTCAAAGCTAGACGACAGAAATTATGTCTTTGAGGGCAAAACCCCTTTGGTAGACCTCTATAAAATTCTGGATATTGAGGGTGTGAATTTTGAGGATGCCAAGGGCGAGTCAGACACTTTGGCGGGATTTATCCTCGAAATTTCCGGGAAGATTCCGCCCAAAAACGAAAAAGTACGGTTCGAGGATTACCTTTTTACTGTGGAAGCAGCAGACAAAAGGCGGGTAAAACGCGTGAAGATCACCCTTCCGGAGCCCGAAATTGAGGAAGAAGAGAAAAAAAAGTCGTGAAGAAAATTATCGGTCTTATTCTGATCCCCTTGAGTCTGCTGGCAGCTTGCGGCGCTGAGGCGCCCACTCCCCTGCCCAAAGGATATTTTCGAATCGACTTGCCGGAAAGCCGTTATACGCGTAAAGCATTCGGCTGCCCCTTCAGTTTTGAAGCTTCTGACCGAAGCAGGTTGGAATTTTTTACCGACGGAGGCCCGGGAGAGCGTTGCTGGTTTGACATGTACTACCCGGACCACCGTGCGCGCATTCACTTCACCTACAAGGATCCGGAAGATCATCTTCGCAATTTTATCGAAGAAGCCAGAGGCATGGCTTACGAGCACCACATTAAGGCCAATAAAATTGATCGGAAGGTCATTGCCGACTCCCTGAACAAGGTGTACGGCTTGGCCTATGACTTGGAAGGAAACGTCGCTTCGCACTTCCAGTTTTACCTTACGGACAGCGTCAACCACTTTGTGCGCGGATCCTTGTATTTTGAAGCCCGACCCAACCAAGATTCAATTCGGCCGGTGCTCAGGCATATCAAGGGTGATTTGATTCACTTGATCGAAACCTTCAGATGGGAGTGATAAAAAGCCGAATATTTCAATATCAGCGCGGTATCGTTTGCTTGTAGTACGTAACCATGAGAAATACGGTTAAAGCAAAAGCACCCACCGCGAAAACCAGGTGAACGGGTTGCAAAGCGGCGGGCATACCCAAATAGGCCAAGCCCATTCCGGCCAATACTTCTGCGACCGTCAAAACAGCCAGAACACGCGGCCATGCAGAAATGGTGCGGGTTCTGATCAACCACAGGGAGAATAAGCCTACAGCGGCCAAAACCAAAATGCTGAATGATCGGTGGACTTTAAATATGAAAGGAAGCGCGTCTACCAAGTCATCACGAGAAGTATCGCCCGCAGCGAGCAGGCGGTCTACCTCTTCTCTTACTTCCGTACCCATGGCGGTTTGTATCAAAATCAGCACAATGCACACAGCACCCAGCCACAGTATTCTGTTGTCGCGCAGGGCCTGAAAGTGAAACCCGCGGTCGATCAATTTTCCGGACAGGAAAGCATATACGGCCACCAGTCCCAAGGCGCCGAACATGTGGTAGGTAATGCTGTGCGGAATCAGGTTGCCGTCTACCACCAACTTACCGAGCCATGCGACAAACCCGAGCAAGACAAGCCCCGAAGCGCCCAACAACGTGATAATCGGCTCTTTGCGGATCACGGGGAGCGAAAAGAGGAAAAACGCCAAAACAGGCAGCCCTGTTAAAGCGCCGATAAGCCTGTTGATGTATTCGATCCAGGTATGGACGGGATTGAATACTGTATAGTCGTGCTTGGTATACACCTCCCAATTGTCGGCATCAAAACTGCTGCCCGAGGTAAAATCAGACTTAGCGGTCAGAAAGCGCTCGTCACGGAGAATCATATTTCCTTTCTTAAAGGATCTACCTTCCTCCCATGTCAGGGTCTTCACATCTGTGGGCGGGATATAGTAACCGAAACATTTCGGCCAATCGGGACAGCCCATGCCGGAACCGGACATCCGTACAACACTGCCCGCCAGCACAGTAATCATCACCAAGGCCAAGGCCGTACCGGCGAGAATACGAAGGAGGGGTTTGAGACGGCGTTCTGTCATTTGCGGATCAAAAATCTAAAAGAAAACCCCTCGCCGAGAGGGGTTGTTCAAAGATTATCACCAAATCAATATTAAAACAGCCTTGAAAAAACCCCGAAAATATCGGGAAGCTCATATCGAAGCTTGGGGGTGATGGCGCCTATTTTGTCTTTCTTCACTTCACCACCCTCCGCATCAGACGGTTCGGACTTACTCATGTACTCAGTAACCATGACACGCTTCACTTCGTAGTGGCCGCCTTTCATGCCGTTCACGGCATTGATCATTTCCTCTTCCGTCACTTTGGAGGCATCAAATTCTACCGTCACGCTGTTGTCTTCTCCCGCTCCGATGAAGCTTACATCGGGGTTGTCTACCCCGTCAAGGGCTGCGAGAGCACTGCTGATTTTTGATCCGCAGGCCATAGCGCATCCCATTCCGCCCACAGCGAGGGTGGCGGTAGTTTTCTTCTCGCCCGATTCGGAAAAAACAGTGGCGCGGTCGATCGGTACAAGCCGCTCACCCGCAGCTTCCGACTGCACTGCATCAGCTTCCTGCGGTTGGCTGCACCCTTGGTTGAACAAAAGCAAAGCAGCGGTGGCTGCGAAAACGAAAAATGTCGGTCTCATGAGGTTTGATTTACGAGGATTTCAGTTTCTTTCGGAAAGCAAACAAAAGTAAGCAGAAAGTGTTTCTCCCGCAATCCTTTCTGTATCCTTTCGAACCCACCTTTTAAAGATTTGGCTCAACCGCGTCATTGGCTCATGCTCGTTTTACTGGCTTCCGTTTGGGGGAGCTCATTTATTTTGATTAAGCGGGGCTTATTCACCGATAACGGCGAGGTACTTTTTACAGATTTTCAGGTGGGTGCTCTCCGGATCTTTATTGCCGCTCTTTTCATGTTCCCTTTGGTTCTCAAAAAAACCCACCTGCTTCGTGAGGGCCGATGGAAATACTTTTTGGCCGTCGGCCTGTTCGGAAACACCCTGCCCGCGTTCTTTTTTGCCACCGCACAAACTGAAATTCCCAGTGCCGTAGCGGGAATGCTGAATGCGCTGGTTCCCGTGTTCAGTGTGTTGATCGCTGTATTCATTTTCCACGTGCGGGTGAGCGGATTGCAATGGTCGGGCATCTTCTTGGGGCTCGTTTCTGCCGCGGGCATTCTTTGGGCGGCAGGCGACTTTGATAAGGGCGCTGTCCACACGGGCTATGCGGGACTGATTGTATTGGCCACGCTTTGCTACGCCACAAGCCTGAACATCATTAAGCAATACCTTCAGAATGAACCTGCCGTAGCCATTACCGGCCTGGCCCTCATTCTCGTAAGTCCCATCGGAATCGGGGTGCTCTTGTACACCGATTTCGCGCAGACCTTGCAGACCGCGGAAAGCGTATGGACGGGTTTGGGGGCTGTTGCTATATTGGCGGTTTTCGGCACCGGATTGGCCTTAATCCTGTTCAATAAATTGGTGCAGGAAACCGATGCCGTATTTGCCTCATCGGTCACCTACCTCATCCCCTTGGTTGCCGTACTCTGGGGCATTTTTGACGGCGAGCAATTTACGCTCACGCAGGGACTCTTCGGCGGTGCCATGCTTTTTGGGTTGATACTGATCAATCGGGGAAAAAAATAGTTTGCCGAAAGTACCGTTTTCACTATCTTTGCGCCCCTTTACGGGACAAATCTAAACAAACAAGCCATGTACGCAGTAGTAAACATAGCGGGGCAACAGTTTAAAGTACAGAAAGATCAACAGATTTTCGTGCACCGACTGAACAACAAAGAGGGCGACAAAGTGACCTTCGATGAAGTACTTTTGGTCGATGACAACGGGAAAATCAGTGTTGGCGCCCCTGCTGTAGACGGTGCAAGCATTACCGGTAAGGTAATCGAGCACCTGAAAGGCGATAAAGTAATCGTCTTCAAGAAAAAGCGCCGTAAGGGATACCAGACGCGCAACGGCCACCGCCAACTCTTCACGAAAGTGGCCATCGAAGGGATTTCCATAGGTGGCGGAGCGAAAAAAGCAGCCAAAGCAGCCGAAGCTCCCGCCAAGGAGAAACCTGCCAAAGCTGAGCCCAAAGCGGCGAAGTCTGAGCCTAAAGCGGTGAAAGCCGAGCCGAAGGAAGCCAAAACGGAAAAACCGGAAGCACCCAAGGCAAAAGCGAAAGAAGAGAATAAAGACAACGACACAACCCAAGCATAAACCGATAAAAAATGGCACACAAAAAAGGAGTCGGTAGCTCTAAGAACGGACGCGAATCGCACAGTAAGCGACTCGGTGTAAAAATATTCGGAGGCCAAGAGGCCGTAGCCGGAAATATTATTGTTCGCCAGCGCGGTACCAAGCACAAGCCGGGTATCAATGTAGGTGTAGGCAAAGACCACACCTTGTACGCTCTCACCGACGGCGTAGTTGAATTTCGCAAGCGACGCGACGACAGATCATACGTTTCCGTAATGCCTTCCGAAGGCAAATAAGGAGCATATATCCCGAATTAAAAAAACTCCTGCTCCGTCGGGAGTTTTTTTATGCCCGGAGGATACAATATTCGTAATTTCACCGTCCGAACCACAGAACATGCTGACACTACAATATTTGCGCGACAACAAGGATGAAGCGCTCAAAAGATTGGCCAAACGCGGCAATCCTGAACTTGAGGAGCTGGTGAGCAAAGCCTTAAGCCTCGATGCGGAAAGCAGAAAAATTCGCGCTGAGGCTGAAGCGCTGCAGGCTGAAGTGAACAAGGCTTCCAAAGACATCGGCGCGCGGATGCGCGAGGGGGACCAAGCCGGAGCTGAAGCCCTCAAGCAGCGCGTATCCGAGATTAAGAACGAAGCGCAAGAGCAAAAGGCCGAACTGATGCGCAAAGACAGCGATTTGGCAACTGTGCTCTACCAAATCCCGAATGTACCCGGTCCGGATGTACCGGCCGGCCGTACTCCCGAAGAAAATGAAGAGGTCTTTCGCTCGGGCAACTTGCCCGAGCCCGGCCGTACCCCACTTCCCCATTGGGAGCTCGCGTCAAAATATGCTTTGATTGACTTCGAAACGGGGGTAAAAATCACGGGGGCGGGCTTTCCGCTGTACACGGGCAAAGGCGCCAAGCTGCAACGCGCCCTTATCAATTTCTTTCTGGACCGCGCCGATATTGCGGGTTACCATGAAGTCATTCCTCCCCTTGTAGTCAATGAAGATTCGGGCATCGGTACCGGACAACTCCCGGACAAAGAAGGACAGATGTACTATATGGGTGAAGATGAACTCTACCTGATTCCCACCGCTGAGGTACCGATCACCAACATCTTTCGAGACGTGATCCTCAATGAGGAAGACCTTCCGATCAAAAAGTGCGGCTATACGCCTTGCTTCAGGCGGGAAGCGGGTTCGTACGGTAAGGATGTCCGCGGCCTCAACCGACTCCATCAATTTGACAAAGTCGAAATTGTGGAAATCACCAAGCCCGAGGAGAGCTATGCAGTGCTGCAAGCCATGACCGAACACGTGAAGGGTCTGCTCGATGCCCTGGAACTGCCCTACCGGATACTTCGTCTCTGCGGGGGAGACATGGGTTTTGCCGCAGCCACCACGTACGACTTTGAAGTGTTCAGCGCAGGGCAGGACCGTTGGCTTGAGGTGAGCTCCGTATCTAACTTTGAGGATTTTCAAAGCAACCGCCTGAAATGCAGATTTCGCAGGAAAGGAGAAAAGCAAACGGCGCTGGTACATACGCTTAACGGATCTGCACTGGCATTGCCGCGCATCGTAGCCGCGCTGCTGGAGAACAATCAGGATGAGACGGGCATCAAAATTCCCCCCGCGCTGGTCCCCTACACCGGATTTGACCGCATCGAAGCATGAAGATCGGCGGCTACATAGCGGCCGCTTCCCTGATCTTTTGGTCATGCAGCCTCGGGGGAGGTTATAAAACGGAAACAGAAGCGAACCGCATCACCATCGCCGTACTTCTGGAGACCGCCGAAACCTTGGAGCAGATGAATGATTCAGCCGTAAATCGTTCGCGAACGCTCCGCGCGGAGCGATTGAAGGAAATCGAGGAAGGCCTCATTGAAAATGCCGACACCCTCGATGCCGAAAGCGCAGCCCTGCTCAAAGCCCTGAGCGAATCAGGAGAACCTTACCACCCGTTCAGCGTTGAAAAGGGGACAGCCACAGCACGCTTGCGCAGATCTGCTGCACAATTGGAGGCCCTGAACCGCGACCTCACGCACAATCTCATTCCCGCAGACAGCGTTAGGTACTATGTGCACCGCGAGAGAAAATTTGCCGAAAAGGCGCTCAATAAGGCACAGCGCTTGCAGGAATACGTCGCCGATGAAAGAGAAGCCGATGCCGAATGGCACAAAAAAGCCGACCGCACAGCGCGCAAACTGATGCAAAATTAACATGAGACGATTTTCCATATTCCTCTGCTTCTTATGTATCCTGCCCCTGACCGCCGAGGCGCAACGGGGTACGAGTGATGAACAACTGGCAGCCTACTACTTCGAATCCGGTGATTTTGAGAAAGCCAAGCTCTATTACGAACAGCTCTACAAGGCCAATCCCGGAAGCGCTAACTACAGTGCGCTGCTCGAATCACTCACCGAATTAGGCGAATACAAGGATGCCGAAAAGCTGATAAAACAGCATATGAAGCGCTTCAAGTCAAATGTGTATTACATCGATTTGGGAAACCTCTACGAAATCTCAGGTGATGAAAAGGCAGCGCGAAAGGCCTACGATGAAGCCATTGATCAGCTCCCCAAGAGTCAGGGAATGATTATTCGCACAGCCAACGAATTTATCCGAAAAAACAAGTTGGAATACGCGCTGCGCACGTACCAAGACGGCAAAAAACTCTTAGAAAACCGCTACCCCTTCAGCTATGAAATAGCAGGCCTCTACGGCACTATGGGCGATAAAGAGCGGATGATTTCCGAATATCTGGACCTCATCTCCTACAACAATGCTTATCTGCAGACCGTGCAGAATGCGATCAACAGAAGCATCGATATGGATGAAGACAGCGAGGACAACGAATTTCTGAGAAAGGAGCTCCTGCGCAGGGTACAGAAATATCCGGAGGAAACCACCTACGCAGAAATGTTGACCTGGATGTTTTTGCAGCGGCGCGACTTCAACGCAGCTTTTGTACAAATCAAAGCCCTCGACAAACGGCAGAATGAAGACGGGCAGCGCATCCTGAATCTGGCCACACTCTGCATGAACAATAAAGCATACGACGTTGCCTCGAAATGCTACGCTTACATTGCGGAAAAAGGTCCGACCAATACCTACTATGTCTATGCGCGTGCCGGAAAGCTCCGCGCCGATTTTGAGCAGCTCCGAAGGGTCTATCCTCCGGACAGCACTGCCCTGAGCGACCTCAAAGTGAGGTATAACGAAGCTTTAGACGAACTGGGCCATCGAAGGGAGGCTGTCAACCTATACCGCCAGAAAGCAAAATTGGAAGCCTTCTACCTCGGAGAGGCCGAAGGTGCCACCGCCACCCTGAACGAGGTGCTGGACCGTCCCGATCTCTCCCCGCAAACGCGGGCGGAAATCAAACTCGAACTGGCGGAAATTTTGGTCGCACGCGATTACATCTGGGATGCTTCCCTCCTCGCCTCTCAGGTCGACAAGGACTTTAAGCAGGACGTTATCGGATTTGAGGCCAAGCTCCTCAATGCCCGCATCAGCTATTACACGGGAGATTTTGACTGGGCACAAGCCCAGCTGGACGTTTTGAAGGGAAGCACCTCAAAGCTCATCAGCAATGATGCCATGCGCCTATCGCTTCTGATCACCGATAATTTGAACCTCGACACCATCTATGAGCCCATGCTCAAATTTGCCCGGGCTGACCTCATGACCGTGCAGCGCAGATTTGATGAAGCAGAGGCTGCCCTCGACAGCATAAAAACCATGTATCCCGGACACTCGCTTACGGACGATATCCTGATGCAAAAGGCCAAAATTGCAGAGGCCAAAGGAAATACGGAACAAGCGGTAGCATACTATAATCGTGTGGTGGCGGAGCACTATTTCGATGTGACGGCCGATGACGCCTTGTTCCGAATAGCCGAACTCACCGAAGAATACCTCGGAGAGGAAGAAGAAGCGGGAAAGCTCTACCTTCAGCTCATTACGGATTTTCCCGGCAGCCTCTACAGCACTGAAGCGCGAAAAAGGCTGAGACGCATTCGCGGCGACACGGACAGCGAGCGATCCCGCCCGAGAATTATCGATGAGCGGATGCCTTAAAACCTGAGTTCCATTTTTATTCGGCAATTCAGATGTTCATAAAATGAGATATGCAAGGTGTATTTTCAAAGCTTTAGCGGGCTACAGCGCGAAAGTGCAACGCGGCAGATCTCAATTTACGGGCAAGACCCGGACCGGATATGGCTGTGATTCGGGTTTACTTGCCGGCACCTCTCTGTATTTGTCAACCCTGAATTCTTCAATATACTTTTAAGTGACTTATATACAGTCGCTCTGAATCTGAAGAAGAATCGAACTCAGGTTCAACGGCAGGGTTTCAATAGCGGTCCGCCATTTTGCGCAGAATAAAATAGGACGTGATACTCGTGGCAATGCCGATGTACCCCACAACATTAAAATTGGCAAAAGTGCCGTCCGCCTGTTCGTAAATGATCAACCCCGCGCAGTATGCGGCGATACCCTGTCCGAGGCTCACCGCTACCGAGCGAATGCTCATGAAAGTTCCGCGGTAATCCGGATGTGCGGTGGCTACCACCAGAGCTGAAGCGGGAACCATACGACCCGCAGCAAATACGAAGAACATACTCGAGAAGATCAGCACGTAAACCATCGGAACGGGCTCCATATGTGTGATCGCATAGATGGGAATCAGGGACAGGATCATTAAAACACCGAAGGTGCGGTGCTTCCCCCGTCTGTCAGCCACTTTTCCGAACCAAGGGGAGGTAAAAACAGTGAGTGTACCGCCCGTGAGGTAAATATAGGTGAGCTCAATCTCTTCAAAGCCCACATTAGACACCATGTAAGGGGAAATAAAAGGAATGATACTGAACTGCCCGAAAACGATCAGCACCATAAAAATCAAGGCCTTCACCTGATTCGGGTCTGCAAATACAGCGGAAATACCGTTGAGCGCATTGCGAAATACGCCCGCCTCTCTCCCCAAATGCGCCTTGACCGGCGGCACAAATTTCCAAGCCAAAAAATATAGGACCACCGAAAAACCGGCGATCATAAAAAACGCCGTGCGCCAGCCGAATTGCGTACCCAAAAGCAGACCTGCGGGCACCCCGAGCGAAGCTGCGGCAGAAAAACCCGTCATCAATACGCCGATGGCCTTGCCCCGCGCAGGCCCGGGAACCAAATCACCGATCACGGCGAAAAGAAGTGCGCCGATAATTCCTCCGAAAAATCCCGTCAGGGCCCGCGCTGCGAGCAGAAGAGTGACGGAAGTAGCCAGGCCTACGAGAAAGGTAGCCAAAATAAAACCCGCATACATGAATAGAAGTGCCTTTCGCCGGTCAAATGCATCGAGAAAAAAAACGGCCAAAAAACCGGATACGGCTGCCGCCAAAGTATAGGATGAAATCACGGCACTCCACGTTTCCGGGCCGATATCGAATATGCGTTTAAACTGAGGTCCCAGCGGCATCATGATCATAAAGTCCATGATCGTGGTGAAGCTGATGCCGGCCAGCAGATAGGGCAATAATTTTTCTTGCTTCATAAATCAGGCAAAGGGGTTCCGAGTTTTGCCTTCGGACTTAAGCCGCCTCGGCCTTTTCATTTAATACGGTGCGCACAGCATGAAGACTAACACGCTTCTTTAGGTGATGTTTCGGCAAACCGCGGCATTTTTCAGCATTCCAACTTGAAGCCGACGCCGTGAATATTCGCTATGCTCACGCCCTTATCCTCGCTCAGGTATTTGCGCAACTTGGTGATGAAGACATCAAGGCTCCTACCTGTGAAATAGCTGCTGTCTCCCCAAACAGCAGCGGTAATCAACTCGCGTTCTGTCACTTTATTTTTTCTCTCGCAGAGCAGTTTCAGTATCCCCGCTTCTTTTTTCGTGAGGGTCTTGCGCCCGTTTTGGTGTTCCAGCAGGAAATTTTCCGCATCGAAACGGTACGCACCGATCTCAAAAACAGTCTGTGTCTGCCCGCCTCCGTTGGCTTTTGTGCGCCTGAGGACGGCCTCAATACGCAGCAGAAACTCTTCATTACTGAAGGGTTTAGTGATGTAATCATCTGCCCCGCTTTTAAATCCCTCCACCTTATCAGCGGTCATGCCTTTGGCTGTAATGAAAATTAGAGGCACCGCTTTATTGACTTTTCGTATGTCGCGCGCCAATTGATAGCCGTCCTTCTTCGGCATCATCACGTCGAGCAGGCAGAGGTCATATTCCCTTTCGGTGAATTGCTTCAATCCTTCACTCCCGTCACGGCAGAGGTGAACCGTATAGCCCTTTTCGCGCAAAGTATCTTGAATCACGAAGCCGAGGCCGGGGTCATCTTCGACCAGAAGTATGGAAGCAGGTGCTGTCATTTCTGCGAATTTAAGGGAAGTTTTACGGTAAACGCGGTGCCTTCACCTTCGCTGCTCTGCACGGATATCTTGCCACCGTGGGCGCGCACCGTTTGCCGCACATAGTAAAGACCTAATCCGAAGCCTTTCACGTCATGCACATTGCCGGTCGGCACGCGATAGAATTTGTCAAATACGTAGGGCAGAGACTTCTTGGGAATCCCGATCCCGTTGTCTTTTACAATCAACACCACCGCGTCTCCGTCATTTCGTGTCAGTATTTCAATTTCGGGTTTTTCTCCCCCGTATTTTACGGCATTATCGAGTAAGTTGTGAATGATATTGTCGATGTGTACCGGGTCGGCAAGTATTTCGTGGTCGAGGGCATCAAGCCGCAGCGTGACCTTCGGCCCTTCACTGCCGAAGACCATCCTCAGGGCTTCTGCAGCATCTTCAACCACCGCGTGCAGGTCAATAAGGGACTTATTCAGCTTGACCTTACCCCGGTCCAAAGCGGCCAATTGTAAAACTTTTTCCACCTGCAGCCTCAGCCGATTGTTTTCCTTGTAAATCAATTCAGCATACTGCTTGAGCCGTTCGGGCTGCTGCGCAATTTTATCTCCCATCAATACCTCGCCCGAGAGAGATATGGTAGAAATCGGCGTCTTGAGTTCATGGGTCATATTGTTGATGAAATCCGTTTTCATTTCAGACAAGCGTTTCTGCTTGAGTATGATGTAAACGGAATAGGCAAAAAACACGAAGACAATCAGGCTGATCAGGGCAGAAAACGCCCATGCGGAGATCCGCGAATTCTCGAGTTCGAGGGCCGCATTTTCCCTGTGCGGAAAGAACACACCGAAATAATGCCCGTCCTTGTCCCATTTTATTTGCGGGGCTTTGCCTTCCGGCCTTCCGGCAAATTCGGTATCACCCAGCGCTACGTAATCTCCGTATACGATGCTGTCCGTGAAACAGTCATATACGCCGTATTCAAAGTTTTCAAGGATATTACGTTTCTGAAACTCTCTGGTGAGCAGGGATTCTAAGAGAAACGGATGTACGGTATCGTTGATAGCTACGGTAAAGTAATTTGGCCGCACTTGCTTTACCGCCTCAAAGAGCTTTGCGGGATCATTGTTGATGGTGAGGATTTCATCGGCCACATTGGTCAGGGCAATGACTACCCGGTCATTGAATTGTTTGGCCTCCGCACGTGCCTGCTCCTTTCGCAGGTCCATTTGGCTGCGGCGCACCTCAAAGGCCTTGTCTAACCAGTACACCTGAGTAGCGACGATACCTGCCACAGACAAGACGGCCAGCAGAAGAAGAATACCGATGCGGCGACGGCTCATGTGGCTAAATTACGCTGTACCCGCTCAGAAAAAAAGCATTTAACAACCGATTAACAGGGATGCCCGAGAATAAAAAAACCGGCTGCCCGCCGGTTCTGCATATGTTTTGTTCAAATCATATGGTGTCTTCGTTTGCGGATGAGGGTGCAAACCCTGATCACGTCGAGCCCGTTGGCATACCGGGTGCAATTCAAGCGAATAATTTCCCCCATGATATCTTTCTCGGGGACCTGCATAAGTTTTTTCAAATCACCGGGTCTCAGTCCCGAATTTTGTTCTCTGTTCATAGCTGCCCTGTTTTCTGAGTTTGAATGGTGACCTTGGTTTTAACCCATGAAGCGGGCCAAAGGTTACATCTCGTCTCAGAGGATATACCGTCAATCACAAAAAAACCCCTCCGAATCGGAGGGGTTTTTAAGATAATTTCAGAATGCGAATTACATCATGCCGGGCATTCCTCCACCCATTCCGCCCATGGGGGCAGCGCCTTTGTCATCGTCTTCTTCTACATCAGAGATGACGCACTCTGTAGTGAGGAGCATTCCGGCGATGGAACCGGCATTTTCCAAGGCTACCCGCGCTACTTTAGTCGGGTCGATCACACCTGCAGCAAAGAGATCTTCATAGGTCTCAGTGCGCGCGTTGTAACCGTAATCGCCTTTTCCTTCACGCACTTTCTGAACAATGATGGATCCTTCTCCGCCCGCATTGGCCACAATCTGACGCAGCGGTTCTTCGAGTGACCGGTGAACGATTTGGATACCTGTATTCTCATCGGCAGTTTCTCCTTTGAGATTTTCAAGTACACCCATGGTGCGCAGGAAAGCTACACCTCCGCCCGGTACGATTCCTTCTTCCACGGCGGCGCGTGTTGCGTGAAGTGCATCGTCCACACGGTCTTTCTTTTCTTTCATTTCCACTTCGCTGGCTGCACCTACATAGAGCACAGCTACGCCGCCCGCGAGCTTCGCGAGGCGCTCTTGGAGCTTCTCCTTGTCATAGTCTGAAGTAGTGCTGTCCATTTGCGCCTTGATCTGATTTACACGGCTGCTGATGGCTTCTTTCTGACCGTCACCGTTTACGATGGTGGTATTGTCCTTATCGATGGTGATCTTCTCGCAAGTACCGAGGTCTTCCAAGGTAGCATCCTCGAGTTTGCGGCCCTGCTCTTCCGAGATCACATTACCTCCGGTGAGGATAGCGATGTCTTCCAGCATGGCTTTTCTGCGGTCACCGAAACCGGGCGCTTTTACGGCTGCGATCTTCAGTGATCCGCGGATTTTGTTCACCACCAGTGTTGCGAGGGCCTCTCCCTCCACATCCTCAGAAATGATGAGGAGCGGCTTACCTGTCTGAGCGGCTTTTTCGAGCACAGGCAGGAGATCCTTCATATTAGAGATTTTCTTGTCGTAAATGAGAATGTAGGGATTCTCAAGTTCGGCAATCATTTTCTCAGAGTTGGTCACGAAGTAAGGCGAGAGGTAACCGCGGTCAAACTGCATTCCTTCTACTACGTCCACGTAAGTCTCGGTACCCTTGGCCTCCTCAACAGTAATCACACCTTCTTTCTTCACCTTGGCCATGGCCTCGGCGATGAGTTTGCCGATGGTGCTGTCATTGTTGGCAGAGATGGTGGCAACCTGCTCAATTTTTGAGTTGTCGTCGCCCACTTCTCGCGATACTTTCTTCAGTTCGGCCACCACGGATTCTACCGCTTTCTCAATTCCGCGCTTCAAATCCATGGGGTTGGCACCTGCAGCTACGTTTTTCAAACCGGTAGTAATCATGGACTGCGCCAATACGGTAGCGGTCGTGGTTCCGTCGCCCGCGAGGTCGGCAGTTTTTGATGCCACCTCTTTGACCATTTGGGCACCCATGTTTTGGATGGGGTCTTTCAGCTCAATTTCTTTCGCCACGGTTACACCGTCTTTGGTCATGCTCGGTGCGCCGAATTTTTTATCGATGATAACGTTACGTCCTTTCGGACCCAAAGTCACTTTTACGGCATTTGCCAATGCGTCTACGCCTTTTTTGAGTTTCTCTCGGGCGCTTACGTCGAATGTGATGTCTTTAGCCATTGTGATAAGGTTTGTTTAGGTTTTTAGTTTTTGATTCAGTTTTTGCCGACAACGCCGAAAATATCGGACTCCCTCATGATGAGGTAAGAACCGCCGTCGATTTTGATTTCCGTACCGGAATACTGCCCGTAAATTACGGTATCACCTACTTTTACAGTCAAGGGCTCATCTTTCTTACCTTGACCTACGGCCACAACTTTACCGCGCTGGGGTTTTTCTTTGGCGGTATCGGGAATAATGATTCCGCTGGCTGTTTTTTCTTCCGCAGGAGCTGCTTCAACAAGCACGCGATCTGCAAGTGGAGTTACGTTTACTGACATTGTTATTGTTTTAAGAGTTGTACCGGCGCACAGTCAGAAAACGTGCCGGTACGTCTCGGGTGCAATCTTTTCCGATTTTGACAGTTCCGGGCAAAAAAAATGTCAGTGCGCGTGACACACTGACATTAATCCGAAATCGATAATGTGATCTCAGCAGGTTATTCTGCCGGGATTTGTTCGGCTTCCTCTGCGGGAAATTCTTCACCGCCCGGCATCTGCTCCGGCATCTCCGGTTGGCGCTCTTCAAACATCATGGCCGGCTCGACGTCTTGCTCATGGATACCCGCCGAAACGAGACAGAGTACAAAAAGCAAAATCCCGAGCGACCAAGTGCTCTTTTCGAGAAAGTCACCGGTGCGCTTCACACCGCCGATTTGATTGGCCGATTGAAAACTCGAGTCCAATCCGCCGCCTTTGGGGTTTTGCACCAAAATAATGAGGGCGAGGAATACGCAAACGAGCAAAGTGAGTATGTAAATGAAAACCATGGTCTACAGTTATTTAATTTTTGCTTCTGCCTGTTTTTGAAGGGTGTCAAAGTAAGTGCTTTTTTCCGGATATTTCAACCCGAGTCTCGCATAGGCGCGTGCAGCTTTTTTATAGTCTTGCTGCCGTTCGTAAACCTTTGCCAATGTTTCCGTTACAAATGTTTCATCTTCCACGAGACTCATTTTACCCATACGCGACGGAGAGAAAAAAGATGCTTTCGACTGCGTAATTTGCGGCGATTGGGCGATGAACTTTTCGAGCATATCATCGGCAGGCAGGTTAGATTTTCTTTCGGGCTTTTCTCTCCCGTCTTCACCGTCGAGATCGCGGAGCCATTTCGCGAAAGCGCCGTATGCCGCAATGTCATCTTCTGCCCCGTCCGTTTCTTCAGCGGCATCAGGCCTGCTCTTTTCTCCCGGTAAGGGCCCATCCGCTGAAACTTCCTCCGCAGCCATTTCTCCCCATCGGGCGGCTGCCGCGCTCAATATTTGAACTTCAAGCGGGTCGGGGTCTTCGGAAGCGGCGGAAGCAGAGTTTTTTTCGGCCGGAGCTGCGGGAAAAGAAGGAGAAGCCGAAGCAGCGGGATTCTGTTCTGCCTGTGGAGTAAGTTCGGGTTCGGGCGACGGGTGGGCTATCGCCGCGAAAGGGCCGGCCGTGTAAGTGTATAGCTTTGAGCGGTCGCCGATGTACACCGCGGCGCGGTTGATGTGCTCGCGGGCATCCAGCTTATCATATTGCTTGGCACCCACCGCCCGCAATACCTGAAAAGCGGCGCACCAGGGATATTTTTCTGCCAGACGATCCACCTCACTCAGGTCTGATTCATCGCTGAACCGATGTTCCTTCATCAGGGCTATGAGGGCTGACTTTTGCATAAAGGCGGCTACCATGCGCCGAGCGATGCATCGAAGATATCCTGAATGAGCTGCTCGTTGATTTCCTCGATCAATTCGAGCTCTACCGCATTGAAGTCGATGTTCGAATCGTAATCGGCGAACCGTGTAAAGGTACGTTCAAAATTTTTTTCGCGCTCATATGTGTTGATGTACTTTACTTTCACCGAAATCGACAATCGGTTGAGGGTGGCGAGTTCATCGCCGGAGACGGCGGCATTCCCTGTTTCGTACCGAGTGATGGTTCCTTCATATTGGAGGTCACCCTTCTTGTCCACAAGATCAAGCCGCGTTTGGGCCAGCATCAGATCTTTCAATGCCTCCGTAAGTGTAAGGTCATAATTTGGCGCCGCCATGGGCGTCACTATCCTGAAAAGACGGATGGAAAAGGTATTGGCTTCAGCAGGGATGTCTGCTCCGGAAAATGAGTAACTCACCGAACAACCGTTCAGCAGCAGCAGTGTGCCTGCGAGCAATGTGACAAAAAAGAGACGCATAGTATCGCCTATTGCAAATTGTATTCCTTAATTTTTCTGTACAATGTGCGCTCACTGATGCCCAACTCCTTAGCCGCGGGCTTTCGGCGGTTATTGTACTTCTTCAGCGCCTTAATTATCAGCTCTTTTTCCGTTTGTTCGAGGGAGAGCGACTCTTCCACTTCTTCATGGGCGTCGATGTGTACCTCATCCTCACGGCTGATTTCATAATCGCGCTCTGCGTCTGCACTTTCATAAGGTGCGGGCGGTTCGTTTTCGGGATTGTCATTTTCGTAAAGCCGCTTGAGCGCAGCGGGGTGCCCTGTTCGCACAGGGCCGGAAGGACTGCCGCTGCGCAAAAGCTCCAATACAATGGTCTTCAGATCGCTGATATCCTGCTTCATTTCAAAGAGAAATTTGTAGAGTATTTCCCTTTCCGAAAAATCGCTCCCTGCGTTGCTCTGCTTGGCGGTGACCGCCGGCAGGTTGCTGCGGGTGATGTCCGGGAGATAACGCGCCAAGATTTCGGCGTTGATGCTGCGCTCCTCCTCAATCACCGAAAGCTGTTCCGAAATATTCTTCAGCTGCCGAATGTTGCCCGGCCAAGCGTAGTTTTCCAGAAGGTGCTGCGCTTTTTCATCCAGACGTACCGCGGGCATGTGGTATTTTTCTGCGAAATCCACGGCAAACTTCCGAAAGAGCAATCCTATATCTTCTTTCCGTTCGCGAAGGGGAGGAAGGAATATGGGCACTGAATTCAATCGATAGAAAAGGTCCTCTCTGAATTTCCCCTCGGAAATGGCCTTTTCCATGTTTACGTTGGTGGCAGCGATAATGCGCACATCTGTTTTGAGCACCTTGGACGCGCCGACCTTGATAAACTCTCCGCTTTCCAGCACCCGCAGCAGGCGTACCTGTGTGAGCAGGGGCAGTTCTGCCACTTCATCGAGAAATATCGTACCGCCGTTGGCCACTTCAAAGTAACCCTTTCGCGAATCATGGGCCCCCGTAAATGCGCCTTTTTCATGCCCGAAGAGCTCAGAATCTATGGTACCTTCGGGGATGGCTCCGCAGTTTACAGCGATGTATTGACCGTGCTTACGGGCGGAGAGCTGATGAATGATCTGGGGCATGGTTTCTTTTCCCGTACCGCTTTCTCCCGTGATCAAAACGGAAATGTCCGTAGGCGCCACCTGTATGGCTACATCGATGGCCCGGTTCAACATCGGAGAGCTCCCGATGATCCCGAACCTTTGCTTGACCTGTTGTAATGTCATATCTTATCAGATCAGCCTTTTACAACCTCGCCCATGAGCGTGGCAGAGGTGCAGTCCGTAGCCTTCACGCGGACGTAAGTACCCGGAATGATGTCTCCTCTGTCAAATACCATTACAGCGTTTTGAGAATTTCTGCCGAAAAGCTTGTCGTCCGATTTCTTGGAAACCCCCTCCGCCAAAACCTCAAAAGTCTTTCCCACGGAAGCGCGGTTTCGCTTGAGGGAGCTTTCGTTTTGCACGGCGATAATTTCTTCGAGCCTCGCCTGCTTCACTTCTTCGGGCACATCGTCGGTAAATTTTCGCTCGGCCAGCGTTTTGGGTCGTTCGGAGTATTTGAACATATAAGCGAACTCGTACTCCGTCTCTTTCATCAGGGAAACCGTTTCGGCATGCTCGGCATCCGTTTCACCGCAAAAACCGGAAATAATATCTGTACTGATCGCGCAGTCAGGCATAATGCGGCGAATGGCATCGATGCGGTTCTTGTACCATTCTCGGGTATAGCCTCGGTTCATGCGCTTCAGTACAGCACTGCTTCCGCTCTGAACGGGAAGGTGGATGTACTTGCAGATATTGTCGTACCGGGCCATGGTATGCAAGACCTCATCCGTCATATCCTTGGGGTGAGAGGTGGAAAATCGAATGCGCAAGTCGGGTGCGGTCAGGGCGACCTTTTCAAGAAGCTGAGCAAAGTTCACGGTTTCCTTTGCGGGATCGATCACATCGCCTTTCTTGCTCACATTCCACCGGTAGGAGTCCACGTTTTGACCGAGCAAGGTCACCTCGCGGTAGCCCTCCTGATAAAGGTACCGGGCTTCGCGGACAATAGACTCAGGGTCACGACTGCGCTCTCTGCCGCGGGTGAAGGGCACCACGCAGAAAGAACACATATTATCACACCCGCGCATGATGCTGATAAATGCCGTCACGCCGTTGCTGTTCAACCGTACGGGGCTGATATCGGCATAGGTCTCTTCGCGGCTGAGCAGCACATTCACCGCCTTGCGTCCGTCCGTCACTTCCTCGAGAAGTCCGGGAAGGTCTCGGTAGGCATCGGGCCCCACCACAATGTCCACCAATTTCTCCTCCTCAAGCAGCTGTGCTTTGAGCCTTTCGGCCATACAGCCGAGCACACCGATGAGAAGCTCGGGATTTTTTTTCTTGGTATTGTTGAAATGGTTCAAGCGGTTGCGGACTCTTTGTTCCGCATTTTCACGAATCGAGCAGGTATTCAGCAATACGAGCGAAGCCTCCTCAGGATTTCGGGTGGTACGGTACCCCGACTCGGCGAGAATAGATGCTACAATTTCGCTGTCGGAAAAATTCATCTGACAGCCGTAGCTCTCGAGATACAATTTCTTTCCGTTGTCAGGACCGGCGTCTATCAAGGTGGCATCACCTTGTTTAGACTCGTCCAAGACTTTATTTGAACCCAATGACATACTTCTTGTTTTAAAACGGGTGCAAAGGTAGGCAAATTTCAAGCAAAACTGCCAATATGACACGCGTGGCACGACCGAAAATCACCACGAGTGCAGGCAGAAAAAACCTGCATAAAGACCGTTATCGCATCGGGAAATCCGGGGTTGAATCTTTGCGAAAAACTGCAAATCGGTTTTCATTGCTTTAATTTGTGCCCCGAAAGTCAGCGCTCCGAACTTAAACAACAGCCTATGCCGAAGAATTTGGTCATCGTCGAATCACCCGCCAAAGCAAAGACCATTGAGGGCTTTCTAGGGAAGGATTATCTTGTGAAATCGAGCTACGGCCACGTGCGCGACCTGAAGAAAAAGGGCCTCGGGGTAGATGTGGACAATAGTTTTAAGCCCGAATACGAAGTTTCTCCCGACAAGAAAAAACTGGTCAAAGAGCTGCGTGATCATGTGAAAAAGGCAGAAACGGTATGGCTCGCGACTGACGAGGACCGGGAAGGTGAGGCCATTTCGTGGCACCTTGAGGAAACACTCAACCTAAAAAATAAGGATACCAAGCGCATCGTTTTTCACGAGATCACCAAAGATGCCATTGACCGGGCGATTAAAAATCCGCGTAAAGTGGACTATCGTCTTGTGGATGCGCAGCAAGCCCGTCGTGTGTTGGACAGGCTGGTAGGTTTCGAACTCTCTCCCATTTTGTGGAAAAAGGTAAAGCCTTCGCTCAGCGCGGGCCGCGTGCAGTCTGTGACGGTCAGGCTCATCGTAGAGCGGGAGCGCGACATTCAAAACTTTAAGCAGGACGTACGGTACCGCGTTACCGGCGTATTTTCCGCTGACGGCAAGACCTTTAAAGCCGAGCTTTCCAAGCGCTTTTCCACCCTCGAAGAGGCCCGCGAATTTACCGAGAGCTGTGCGGATGCCCAATTTGCCGTAAGCGATCTGGAGGTAAAACCGTTCAAGAAAAAACCCGCCGCCCCCTTCACCACCTCCACACTTCAGCAGGAGGCGAGCAGGAAACTCGGTTTTTCCGTAGCTCGCACCATGTCGGTGGCACAAAAACTTTACGAGGAAGGTAAAATCACCTATATGCGAACCGACAGCCTCAACCTTTCGGACACCGCAGTAAAGGCTGCAAAGGCCGTAATTGAATCGCAGTACGGTGCAAAATACTCCCAATCCAGAAAATACACCTCCAAAAGCAAAGGCGCCCAAGAGGCCCACGAAGCGGTACGACCGGTGGATATGGCGGTGAGCAATGCCGGATCGGATACCTCAGAAGAGCGGCTTTACGACCTGATTTGGAAGCGTACCCTCGCCTCGCAGATGGCTGAAGCCGAACTGGAGCGCACACGTATCAAAATTGTTCTCAAAAACGCGGGCGGGAAATTTGAAGACCTCCACTTCCTGGCCAAAGGTGAAGTGATCAAATTTGACGGATTCCTGAAGGTGTACCTCGAGGGAACGGATGATGAAGATACCGATGAAAAAGCGGAAGAGGGCCTGCTGCCGGCTGTAAAAGCGGGGGATGAAGTAGAACGCATTTCCGTAAGGGCTACCCAGCGCTTCTCAAACCATCCGCCGAGGTATTCGGAGGCAAGTCTTGTAAAGCGCCTCGAAGAACTCGGTATCGGCAGGCCGTCGACATATGCGCCCACCATCTCCACCGTGCAGAAGCGCGGATATGTGGTGAAAGAAGACAGAGACGGCACGCCCCGCGATTACAAAGAAATAGTCCTCGATAAGAAAGGAATCCGCGAAGAAACGAAGACAGAAAATACAGGTGTGGAGCGCTCGAAGCTCTTCCCGACCGATATCGGCATCGTGGTCAATGATTTTTTGGTGGAGCATTTTGAAAGAATCTTGAGCTACGACTTCACGGCCTCCGTCGAAAAGCAATTCGATGAGATCGCGGAGGGCATGACGGAATGGACCCGCATGCTGAAGACCTTTTACAAGAGCTTTCACGAAAATGTAGAGCAAACGCTGGAGCACAGCGATCGGGCTACGGGAGAGCGCGTATTGGGCGAAGACCCGAAAACGGGCAAACCTGTGATTGCGCGTATCGGGCGTTACGGCCCGATGGTGCAAATCGGCTCGGCAGAGGACGAGGAAAAACCGCGATTCGCCGGTCTGCGCAAAGACCAGAGCATCACCAGCATCACTTTCGAGGAGGCCATGGACCTGTTCAAGCTTCCGCGAAAAGTAGGCACCTACGAGGATGGCGATATCACGGCCGCCGTGGGACGTTTCGGCCCTTACCTCCGGCACAAAGGCGCATTTTTCAGCATCAAAGAAGCAGACGGCGACGACCCCCTGACCATCGAGGAAGACCGCGCCGTAGAGGTCATCGAGGCGAAGCGCAAGGCAGATCGGGAAAAACTGATTCGCCAATTTGATGAAGATCCGGACATGCAGTTGCTGAACGGCCGTTGGGGGCCCTACCTCAAAGCCGGAAAGAAAAATGTGCGCCTCCCCAAGGATGCAGACGTGGAAAAACTGACCTATGAAGATTGCGTAAAACTTGCTGAAGCGGCGCCCGCACCCCGAGGCCGCGGAGGAAAAGCAGCACCCAAAACCGCTGCGAAAAAAACGCCCGCAAAAAAAACAGCGAAGAAGCCGACCAAGAAGACCGGAAGTAAAAAATGAAACCTTCTGATGACTTCTCCTTCTATCTCCGGCCGATAGACGGAGAGCTCGCCGAGCGCTGCATTAAATTGAGGGGGGACCAACCCTACTCGCCGATTGCCATCCACACCCACGGTGCTTTTCCCGAAACGGAGGGCGCTGATGCCGTGATCATCGGGATAGACAACCGCCTCGGTGATGAAGGGCCCTGCGGTGCAGATGAGATCAGAAGGCAGCTCTACGCGCTGCACCTGCCTGAATCAGACTTGAAAATTGTCGATTTGGGCAACATTATCCGAGGCGAGCGCGAAAACGACACCCATACAGCCCTGCGGAATGTAATCAGCGGACTGGCGCTTCACCGCACTACCGCCGTTATTTTGGGAGGCGGACAGGAACTGACCCACGCTGTCTATGCAGCTTATGAGGTATTGGAGACTTCCGTCAATCTGGCCGTGATTGATGCTTCCTTGGACATGGGAGAGTTTCGCGAAGCGCTTTCCGCAAATAACTATTTGAGCAAAATCGTCATCCACAAGCCCAGTTACCTTTTCAATTTAAGTGTATTGGGATGCCAGAAGTACTTCAATGACCCCGAGACGATGCTCCTTATGGACAAACTCTACTTCGATGTGCTCCGCCTCGGAGAAATCAGGGATGAGCCCAAAAGTACAGAACCCCTCTTGCGGCAGGCAGACATTTTGAGCATCGATCTGGAAGGCATCAAAAATGCCGATGCCCCCGGAAGCTATCAGCCCAACGGCCTTACCGGAGAGGAAGTATGCCGGATGGCGCGCTACGCCGGACTGGGTGACAGGTGCAGCTGCGTAGGGATTTTTAATCATTTTCCCGAAAGGGACCCCCACGGCCAAACTGCCCTGCTTTGCGCACAGATCGTTTGGCATATTTTTGAAGGATTAGCGCAGCGCGTGAGGGAGTATCCCCTGATGAACCGCGCCGACTTTTTGGAGTACCGGGTGCAGATGGCTGCGGGAGGTGAGCACATCACTTTTTTCAAGAGCAAAAAAACAGACAAATGGTGGATGAATGTACCCTACACCGCAGGAGAAACCGGGCGTAAAGTCAGGCACCACCTCATCCCTTGCAACTATAGTGATTACGAAACGGCTGCAACGGGAGAAGTTCCGGACCTTTGGTGGCGTACCTACCGCAAACTGACATGAGAAGAAGCCCGATGGATTCCAAGTGTAGTACGCATTTCAATTCCGCCGATTTCACAAAAATTTTTGCCCGTTACGGAATTTGCTTATTTTAGTGCCACTCTTTCGAGAAAATACCCCTTTACAGGGGTTGTTTTTTTACGGAGAAAACCAATTAGACTGAATGAAAAAGTACGCCATTGCCTTCGCCGTCACCATCGGCATATCCACCTATGCGTCAGCTCAGCAGGAGCCACAATTCACCCAATTTATGTACGACCGCCTGAGCATAAACCCCGCCTTCGCGGGGACGCAAGATGCGATTTGTGCCACAGTTTTGGGTCGGCAGCAGTGGGCGGGCTTCGCGGGACAGCCGAATACCGGATTGCTCAACGTCAACGGCCCGATTGAATCGATCCGAAGCGGGATCGGCTTGAGTGCCTACTACGACGAACTCGGGCCGCTCTCTTCCGCAGCGGTAAGGCTCTCATATGCCTACCATTTAAAGCTTTCGGGGCAGACCAAACTCAGCCTCGGAGCGGCAGTGGGAATCATGAACAGTACCGTAATGCCGGACTGGGTGGCATACAATTACAGCACAGACGGTGTACCTCAGAATATCGGCACAGGTACAGGAGACCGCGCCATACCCCAATTTCGGGAAAACGCAACTGCACTTGACGCAAGTTTCGGAGCTTATGTGTACAACCCTAAATGGTATGCGGGCCTTTCGGCCATCCACCTTCCCGCGGGAAATCTGGAGCCGCTCAACATCCGACTCGCCAGACATTATTACTTAATGGCGGGCTACAATTTCGAAATCACTCCGCAAATTACCGTTACCCCCCACATCTTGGCGAAGACGGATTTGGCATCCGCACAATTTGATGCAAACGCCACCGTTATGTACGACAACACCTTCTGGTTTGGTATGACCTACAGGGTTCAGGACGCCATCGCACCCATGGCAGGCTATCAGTACCAAATGCCCGACGGTAAAAGCACATTGAGGATCGGTTATTCGTATGATTTTACCACCTCGCAATTGAACAATTATAGCAGCGGAAGCCATGAATTGATGTTGAGTTTCTGTCACAAACTTGAAAAACCCTTACCGACGCGCGTTTACAAGAATCCGAGGTTTTTGTGATTCTGCCTGAAACTATCGAGGTAAGCATACGTAAAAACCACGTTGAAACGTGCAAAATGAGGATTAAACACCTGCAAGGAATGAAAAATCTGATCTTTATGCTCGTTGTCGCATCCACGCTCTTAAGTTGTGTGGGCGGGAACAGAGGAGAGCTTATCGGTGTGCAGCCAAGAGAAGACTGGATACAGTACAACCCTTACGGGATGAACTACATCCACTTCGGAAGCTACGTAATGGGGCCCGATGACCAAGACGTTCCCTACGCCCACGTAAACAACTCCAAACGGGTGACCGTGAGTGCGTTTTATATGGACGACACGGAGATTTCCAACAACGAGTACCGCCAATTCGTGTATTGGGTTCGTGATTCTATCGCCCACAAATACCTGGGTGAAGCCGGTATCGGAGAGCACGTTATTGAAGAAGACGAATACGGAGACGTGATTGATCCGCCCATCATCAACTGGAAGGAAAAGATCGACTGGAACGGCGAAGAAGAGCGCGAAGAACTGGAAGATTTATTTCTTCCCGAATATGAGCGTTTTTACAGACGTAAAGAAATTGATACGCGCAAGCTGAAATTTGAATATTACTGGATTGACCTGATGGAAGCGGCAAAGAAAGGAGGCCGCGATCTGGATCTGTCTTACACCAATGTGAAAGGCCAGAATAACGCTATTCAGGGTCACGCTGACCGAAGCAAATTTATCATCCGTGAAATCATTAACGTGTACCCCGATACACTCGTGTGGGTGCACGATTACACCTACGCTTTCAATGAGCCGATGACAGAAATGTATTTCTGGCACCCGGCATACGACAACTATCCCGTGGTAGGTGTGACTTGGACCCAAGCCAAAGCTTTTAATGTATGGCGTTCTCAGCTACTGAGCACCTTCAAGCAGAAAAACGGAGAAACTTTCGTACAGCGGTTTCGACTGCCCACGGAATCAGAGTGGGAATACGCCTCACGCGGCGGACTTGAAAAAAGTCCTTACCCTTGGGGGGGACCTTACATCAGAAACATTCTGGGTTGCCCGCTGGCCAACTTCAAGCCGCAACGCGGTGACTATATTGACGACGACGGTGTGCAAACCGTTGACGTTCGAAGCTACGAACCCAACGGATTCGGCCTTTTCTGCATGGCCGGAAATGTGGCGGAGTGGACGAATACCGCCTATGACGAATCGGTATATGAATTTGCACATGATTTGAATGCAGAATACCAATATGATGCTTTGGCTGATGATCCTCCCGCGTTGAAGCGGAAGGTAATTCGCGGCGGCTCATGGAAAGATGTGTCCTACTACCTGCAAAACGGGACGCGGAGCTATGAGTACCAAGACACGGCCAAGTGTTACATTGGCTTCCGTTCCGTGATGAGTTATCTCGGACGGGGTAAAGTCGGCAATCCGGAGGATTGGAATTAATGCAACTTAAGCAAGGAAAACACTCAACTTTCAAAACACAAGACAAATGAAACCAGGAAGCAAAGGATGGAAAAAATTTATGGCCAAGCTGTATGGCTGGGGAGCTGCAATTGTAATTCTCGGAGCACTTTTCAAAATTCAGCACTGGCCGGGTGCGGGGCTTATGCTGACCGTAGGCCTTTCTACCGAAGCGGTGATCTTCTTTTTCTCCGCATTTGAACCCATCCATGAGGAGATCGATTGGACGCTTGTTTATCCCGAACTGCGCAGCGGCGAACCCGTGCATGCTGAGGAAACTCCCGCACTCAAAGACGATGAATCGATCACTGAGCAGCTCGACCACATGCTTGAAGAGGCCAAGATCGAACCTGAACTCATTGCGAGTCTGGGCGACGGCTTGCGCAGTCTGAGCACACAGGCATCCAAACTCAACGACATTACCGACGCATCTGTAGCTACTACAGAGTACACAGCTTCTCTGAAAGGTGCCTCGGAAAAGGTAGGAGAACTCACAGAAACCTACTCACGCGCTTCTGAAGCGCTCACAGGTCTCTCCGAAAATCAAGAAGCCGGTGCAACTGCCGGTGAACACCTGAGAAAAATGACGACCAACCTTTCAGAGTTAAACAAGATGTACGAGGTACAGCTCACCGAACTCCAAACGTCGTCACAGCTCTACAGCGGTATCACCGAGCTCATGCAAAACCTCACGGACTCCGTGGAGGACACCAAGCGATACAAAGAGAACATCTCCGAACTCGCTAACAATCTTTCTGACCTCAACACGGTATACGGCAATATGCTTTCAGCAATGAACGCGCCGGCAAGCCGCGGTTAATTCATTTATTTTTCAATCCCAAAGATTAAAGTCAAAATAAATGGCCGGAGGTAAAGAAACACCCAGACAGAAGATGATCGGTATGATGTACTTGGTACTCACCGCTCTTCTGGCCCTTAACGTATCAAAAGAAATTCTCGACGCATTCATCACCATCAATAACGGTCTTGAAACGACGAAGGTAACTTTTGACGGAAAGCTGGCACAACAGTACGCCGCATTCAGTGCGTCGTACGCGGAAAACCCCGAAAAATACGGGGAAGCATGGGCGCGGGCGGAAAACTTGCGCAAAGAAGCAAATGCACTCGTTTCGCACATCGATTTGATAAAGGCAAAGACCATTGCCGTGACCGAGGGAAAAGAGTTGGAGGAAGTCATCGGAAAAAATCAATTCGGTGTCGATACCGTTCTGAACCTCGCATACGTGTCCAGTAAAGACAACTACGACGCGAATACTACCATCATGATCGGTGCGGAGCCTGACAGGCCCAAAGAGGATGCACATGCAGACGGAAACAACTACCGGGCCGCGGTGCTTCGTGAAAAACTGGAGAGTTACGGAGATTTGCTGAAGTCAATGGTAAACACCAACCCCGGTCTCATTCAAGCGCTCGACAGCCTATTTACCTATCCTACGAAGGTGAGAGATGCATCGGGTACGATGACGAACTGGGAGTCGCTGAATTTCTACCATGTTCCTCTTGCAGCTACGACCACCATTTTGTCAAAGCTTCAAAGTGATGTTCGAAATGCGGAATCGGATGTGCTCGGATACTTGTTCGCAGATGTAGATGCAGCTTCATTCAAGTTCACCGAACTTCAGGCTGTTGTTATTCCGGAGAAGACTTACGTTCTTGAGAATGACTCTTTTCGCGCAGATGTATTTCTTGCTGCATACGACGATACCAACCTGCCCGAGATCTACCTCGCACCGGAAGGTACGAAGCTGGACTCCGGCGCTACCGAACTTCCCGAAGGCGCCGTTAAAGTACCGATGGGCACCGACGGTTACGGAAAGCTCAGGTTGCCGGCGCGCAACATCGGAGAGAAAAACTGGCAGGGAATTATCAAGTTCAGAAATCCGGCCGGCGGCTTTATTTACAAGCAATACGATGCCAATTACGAAGTAGCCCGCCCATCATTGGTGGTGTCACCTACGAAGATGAACGTATTGTATCGCGGGGTGGAAAATCCGGTGGCGATATCCGTACCCGGAATCAGCCAAGATGCCCTCAGTCCGCGCATCGACAACGGACGCCTCTCCCGTCAGGCAGACGGCACCTACGTGGTAACCGACCTCAAAGGCGGAAACAAAGCTACCATCAATGTGACCGCAGAAATCAACGGTGAACAAAAGCCGATGGGAAGCTTCGAATTTCGCGTGAAATCAGTTCCGGATCCTGTGGCTAAATTTGCCGGAAAGGGCCCCGCCGACAATACTGTGAGCCGTGCGGAACTGACTGCCGCACTCGGTGTGATTGCAGATTTGGAAGACTTTGTATTTGACCTGAAATTTCCTGTGAAGTCTTTTGATTTGACGGTAATCATGGGAGGAGATGTTCGTACCCTTTCTTCGAACAGCAACCGCCTTACCGCAGATCAACAAGAACTGCTGAAGCAGGTGCGAAGAAACCAAACGGTGATCATCGAAAACATACGTGCACAGGCACCTGACGGGTCTACCCGAGCACTGGGAAGCATCAACCTGCGCGCATTTTAAACATCTGATTATGAAAGCCTTTTCATCACTTATCGCTTCTGTCGCAATCGTTCTTTTCTCTTGGAATACAGGTAGTGTTGCTGCACAAACCGTTCTTGACGGTGCCTATATCAAGGAGCACAACAAGACGAAAAAGGTGGTTCAGTACCCCTTTATCCGAGAATCGGACGTGATGTGGGCCAAGCGGATTTGGCAAGACATCAACCTTCGGGAAAAGATGAACTTACCACTGTACTATCCCTTGGAAGAATCGAGCGGAATGAAAAACCTTTTTTCAGTCATCAGAGACGCTCTTTTGGTGGAAGGTTCGATCACAGCCTACAGCGTAGGTATCTCGGGCAAAGAGGACGACTTCAGAACACCGATGCTGGTAAGTGATGTAAAAGAGATCTATGAGAAGCAGGATACCACCTCAACCATGGATCCCGATACGGGAGAAATGATTGAGATCGTGCAAACCATTGAACTCAGCGCTGATGAAATTACCCGTTATCGCGTGAAAGAAGATTGGTTCTTCGACAAACAGCGCTCTGAACGTTACATCCGCATCATCGGTATCGCACCGATGAAAGAGCGCATGGAACAGGGAGAGCCTACCGGTGCTTTTGAAACGCTGTTTTGGCTGTACTTCCCGGAATGTCGTTACGTATTTGCCAATTGGGATTCGTTCAACCGTTTCAACGATTCTGAGCGCCGCTCATTTGACGACCTCTTCCAGAAACGGATGTTTGCCTCGACGGTCATCAAAGAAAGCAATGTCTACGATCGTTCGATTCAAGATACCCACCGCGGCATTGATGCTTTGCTCAAAGCCGAAGAGATCAAGGAACAGCTCTTCGTCCTTGAACACGATCTCTGGAGCTATTGATCGAACGCTTATAATCCTTTTGAGAGGGGGCTTGTGCCCCCTCTTTTTTTTGGCCCGAAAGCCTTTTTCATAAAACGAATTATTTGCTCGAAATTTGCACGCCACATAAGCAGCGTCTCGGCGCACCGAACCTGCTTGCGCTCACAAGAACTTCCGCATGCTTAAAATAGAAAATCTCAGCCTCTCTTTTGCAGAAAGGGTACTTTTTGACGAAATCGACATCTTCATCGGTGAGAACGACAAGATAGGTCTGACGGGAAAGAACGGGGCGGGTAAGTCGACCCTGCTCAAGGTGATACTGGGTCTGGTGAAGCCAAATTCGGGACAAGTGATCACACCGAAAGAGTTTAAACTCGGGTACCTTCCTCAGGATCTCGACTTTGATTCCGAACTTTCCGTTTACGACGAGGTCATGTCAGCTTTTGAAGAAGTGCGGTCGCTGGAAAAAGAATTGGACAGGCTTACGGCAGAACTTGAAAAACGTGATGATTACGAAAGTGCCTCATACATGAGCCTTGCCGAGAGTTTGAACACCACAGCCGTGCAACTCGGCGTGCATGACATCAGCTCTCAGGCAGAAAACACGGAACTGGTGCTGACCGGCCTCGGGTTTGAACGGGAGGATTTCACCAAACCCTTAAACACTTTCAGCGGAGGCTGGAAAATGCGCGTGGCCCTGGCGAAAATACTGCTCCGAAAGCCCGACCTCATTCTTTTGGATGAGCCGACCAATCACCTGGATATAGAATCGGTACAGTGGCTGGAAAAATACCTCAAAGACCGACCCGGTGCCGTACTTCTGATTTCTCACGACCGGACCTTCCTCGACCGTGTGACCAACCGCACCCTAGAGCTGGTCAACGGTAAAGCGTATGACTACCCCGTTCCCTACTCCCAATTTACGGAGCAGCGCAAAGAGGTCATTCAAAGGCAAAGGGAAGCACGAAAAAACCAGGAGCGCGAAATCAAGCAGACCGAACAGCTGATCAATAAATTTCGCGCAAAGGCGAGCAAGGCTGCTTTCGCCCAAAACCTTATCAAAAAGCTTGACAAAATGGAGCTGACGGAAGTGGATGACGAGGAGACTTCCTCTTTTGCCTTTCGCTTTCGCCCTGCACCCCGAGCGGGAAAAATCGTTGTCAAGGCAGAAGATCTGACGAAGTATTACGGCGACAAAAAAGTATTTGAAGACATCAATTTTGAGATCGCACGGGGCGAGCGCGTGGCGCTTGTGGGTAAAAACGGGGCGGGAAAAACGACGCTGACCAAGGTAATAGCGGGCCTTACACCTTACAAGGGTAAATGCGAAACGGGCTACAATGTACGTCTCGGTTATTACAGTCAGAACCAAAGTGAAGAACTGCCCGAGAATATGACGGTACACGACGTCATCGACAATGAAGCCACGGGCGAGTACAGAAAGCATGTGCGAACACTGCTCGGAGCCTTCATGTTCAGCGGCGATGATGTTTTTAAAAAGGTAAAAGTGCTCTCGGGCGGCGAGCGCGCAAGACTCGCCCTTTGTAAACTCCTCCTGCACGAATACAATTTCATCATCTTGGATGAGCCTACGAACCACTTGGACATGCGGGCAAAAGATGTACTCAAGCAGGCCCTCGCTCAATACGACGGTACGCTGCTGGTGGTATCACACGACAGGGACTTCCTTAAAGGACTGACCGATAGTGTTCTTGAAATTAAGAAAGGAGAGATGACCGCCTTCCCCGGCGATATGACCGAGTTTCTTGAGATGAAACAAGCCGAATCCGTACGCTCCTACGAATTTGAGCAAAAAGAGAAAGCCAATGCGCAAAAGCCCAAAACGGGCAATGAGAAGGAAAAATGGCAGCTTTCGAAAAAAGTGGCGAGTTTGGAGCGCGATATCGAAAAATTGGAAGCTGACCTGGAAAGCCATCGAAAAAAAGCCGAGCAGCTCGACCACACAGATCCCGATGCCGTGAGCGAATTCAGGAAACAAGAAAGCCGTCTGGAAGCCAAACTGGTTTCGAAAATGGAAGAGTGGGAATCTGTATCGGAATCACTCAGCATCCTCGAGTGACTCTTTAAAACTCGCTGATGAAGTAAAGCTTCGGCGACAAGCCGAATTCTTCCGCTGCTTCACTCGCCACGAAAACGCCGCCGTCCGGGGTGATTTTCACGCTCTCTACTTGTCCGAATTGAGCGAACGGGCCCATCACCAGTTGCTCCTTATCGCCCTCAAGAAAAGCGCCCGAAGGAAAATTCGATAATTTCCAAACGAAGCAGTTTCCGCTCCTTCGGTTGCCTGCGAGGGCCACAACTGCCCCGTCTGCGCTGATATCAGCCCCCGTGATGCGACCGCCCACCTCGAATCCGCCCAGCAATTCGGCATCGTGTACAGTGCCCGGCGTATCGGGGATGCGGTACATATTTGTGCGCCGGTTTGAATTGTGTTTGGTGAAAAGATAAAGGTATCCGTTATACCAAAATGAGGCCTCGCAATCAAAATCATGGTTCTCTCCGCCGAAAACCGTTTGTTCGGGATAGCGAAAGGCAATGGTGGCATCTGCGTGAACCTCTCCCGATATACCGGGGTACAAATCATTTTTGGGAACCCGATGGATGCCGAGGTCGGTTCGTATTCCGTCATTGTTTCCGAAATCCCCGATGAAGAGATAAGTTACGTTTGCAGCCAGGTCCTCCCAGTCTCTGTTCTCGACGTTTGTAACAGAAATTAAATGCTCCGGCTCGCCCGTATTCGGATTGATAAAGAAAAGATCGGGTGCATTGCCTCTGTCATTGTGCCCCACCAAAAAATCCTGAAATATTTCTAACCCTGAAATTTCGTTGAGCGCACCGTCTAATATCGCGACCGTTTCGACAGGCACCACCCTGCTCGGGTAATTGCAGTCTCGGTTACCGACGGCATCGGGAGCATAATTTAAGGCTGCGGGGTCATCGCACAGTACTTGCGGGGAATCATCCCCGTTGCAGGCTGCCAAAAGAAATAAAAGAAAGGAAAAGAGTGCGGCGCTGCGCAACTCAATTCTCATCAAAAAACACATTGATGCTGTGCACGTGCGGAAGGGCATTGACTTGATTGGAGAATTCACTGCTTCGCTTTTGACTTTTCAGTACAATATAGTAAGAGTATTCCTTTAAATTCTCCCCCGGCTCGCCTACCGATTTTATATTGACCAGCTTATATTTTGAGCAGTATCTGCGAAAGACCCGAAAAAGTTCTTTTTCAGGCTCTTCTGCATTTTTATAGACCACCTGTACCAAGTATTCACGCTTTACCGGGGTGGCCTCATTGAGAACGGAAGCCAAGTAAATGACGACGCCTATAAACAAAGTCCCCACGCCCGAAATAAGGTGCATGCCCGCTCCTGCAGCCAGTCCCGCAGCCAAGGCAAAGAAGATGAACATGATGTCCTGGGTATCTTTTACGGCCGTTCTGAAGCGGATTATGGACATGGCCCCGACCAATCCGAAAGCGCGCGCGAGGTTATTTCCGATTACCATAATGACAAGCGCCGTAATCATAGTGAGCATGACCAGAGAAACCACATAAGTCCCGGAATAACTGATTCCCGTATATGTGGTGCGGTAAAGAATGCCGATAAAAATACCCGTGAGAAGGGCCGCCGTAAGGTTGATCAGGGCCTCTTCCGGCGTAAGGCTGAATTGGAAAAAATTTTGGAATTCATTGACCATTTCAGCCGCCTATTTTGATGTTGAAAACAGAGATATCCTTTCTTTCAAAAGGCGTTGCAAATTTGGATAAGGCCTCGTGCCTTAGTCCGAATTCCTGCACCACACTCCGGGCCCAAGTGGGCATTTTGTTCTCAAAATATTTGATTTCAAGAATAAAAAAATCCTTCCATACCAGGCGCAGGCCCGAATTGGTATACAGATCCTTCAGTGAGGGCCACATTTTGCAACGTATATTTTTGTCGAAAGTGATCCGCACTCCGGGATCAAACTTACCGTGAAAAGGTTCGCGATCGTACACGATGAGGTTAACGGGCCTGTATCCGTATCGGTAGAGATTGAACAGAAACTTCCGGGCATCCTCCTCATTTCGTCCCTTCACGTTTTTGCCTGCCCCGTTGGCGAATCCTGTATTCAGCAGCTCGTGCACGTCATTGTAGCTGACTTGTGCGCGATTTTTCCAAATGCGATCGCCGAGTTTTCTTTTAATCTCTAAAAACACCATACTGTCAGCTTGCTGCCGGTCGTAGCCCCTTATGCGTAATTTTTTGCGTACTTCCACCCCCTCCCACTTCTCGTAAAGGGAATTGAACTCCGGAGTATCGTAATAGACGCTGCGGACGGTGTATTGATAAAGTCCTTTTTCATTGATCGGAGCAAAGGTATCCGGGCGCAAAAAGGGTTTGATCCGCGTGCGCAGCTCATCGAGTCGTTCGTTGGGCACCAAGTATTTTCTTTCGTACCTGTACTTCATGCCATGGGCGTTGTAGACATTCTGAAGCGCCGGATGAGCAAATCAAAGAGACTCACTTCATCACACATCAACTTCACCTCCATTACCGAACCGAGTTTTATTTCAGAATTATAAGGCCAGACTGCGGTCACAAAAAATGCCTGTCGGTTATCGACAAATTTCACAACGTCATCAATGGCGACGACATCTCCGCGATGGCTCGAAAACCAAGCCTCCGATCCCTGCTGCACATAATCAAAATCAGAGAGAAGTACAGGCATCACCCCTACCGTTTTCGAAGTGTCCATAATGGTCAGAATCTTCTCTGAACCCGATGAACGCGGAAACTGAAGTCTGCCGGAGAACGGCGCGGTGATGGTGAAATAATTCAGTCGGCTCTCAATTTGAGAAATTTGTCGGGAAAGTGCCTCTATTCGCGCCCTTACAAGCTTCTCTTGCTCCGGTTTCTCACCGGTGGTCACGGAAAGATAATTGGCTTTGGCGATCTTCTCTTCGAGCTCTTTAACCATAAGCCTGTTCTCTTCGATCTCGAACTCCTGATCAGAAATTACTCCGTCTTTAATCAAGGTTCGCGTCCTCGCCATCAATTTCTTTTGCGTTTCAAGCTCTTGTTTGGCCAAGTCCCACTGCTCTAAGGCGAGCAAAACATCTTCAGGCTTTTGGCCCGTAGTATGAAATTCGAGTTGGGCCCAGAGTACCTCGAGCTGACCTTTAAGCTGAATCAGATTGTGCTGTTCTTCGTTTGAAGAAATATATCCCAAGGTATCTCCTCGGCTTATGTAGCGCCGGCCTGTCAGCTCGGGATTCAATCTGAACTCGACAACATCACCCCTTTGAAACTCGGTCACATCGTAGTTTGAGGTCGTATTGTACACGTTGTCTCTCAGGGTAGAAACGAGGTTCCCTTCCAAAGTTCGGATGAGGGTGTATTCACTGCCCGCCATGAACATTCCCTTGCCCTTTACGGCATAGGTCACGGTCACTTGGGTGGATATTGCGATCAGGCCGATCAAAATGATCGAAAAAATCAACCAAGTTTTATACTTCTTCTGCAGGTTCAAGGGAATCTGATTAAATAAATTTTCAGCGGGAGCGAAGTTAAAAAATTATTAAATGTTCAACAAAGGATCAATTAGCTTGCAAATTGTTGATTATCATTAAAAAAAACACGGCACACGAATGTTGCCCGGCATGGGTGTGGCTTCATAACGCGAACCAATTTTTACAGTTCGGCTCGGGGAGCGCGTTTAAGATTTCATTACGGCATACAAGGCTTTTGGTTGCCCGAAGCCGTTAGTTTTCTCAGAATCGGACAAAAGCAGCTTCATCTGATGGCTTTTCGAGGAAACGAAGGTGCAGGGCTGACGCTTATTCTGCATCAGCATGTTTCATATATTATGAGCGGCGGCCTTCTCGGCCTCATCGGCGAGTTGTCTCCATCCTCCCGCCGCAATGAGAAACTGGGCAGTACCGTAAAGGCCCATAATCCAAAAATGGCTGAAAGGAACATCTTCAGCAAATTTATTCCACGCCAATACACTGTCAGAAGCCACGAAAAGCGCCGCTCCGGCCGTGACCGGCCAAAAACTCGCGTTGCAAACCTTACCGAATCGGCTCAGGGCCATGAGCAGCATCAGGGTGATGACAATCGTATAGAGCATCACGGGAGCAATCATCGATCCCAAGCTCGGCGCGAGCTGCGAGAAAAAATACACAGCGTACCCTGCAACCGCCACCAAGAGCCAACCTTGCTTCCTGAGCAACTCTACCTCGTGATCACGGCGGTAGGTTCGGGTGAAAGCTACGATGTAGGCAATATGACCGCATAAAAAGGCCGCTAACCCGAAGGTGAAATAAGATTCCGCAACCGACTGAAACATCAACAAAACATCGCCCGCCAATGATAAAACCAAACCCGCCGAAAGCCAATAGGCAAACGGAGATAAAACGGTACGCCGAACCACCGCCGCAGTAACACCGATCAGGGAGAGCAAAAGCAGGGGCTTGGTGAGGCGAGCAAGCAAGTGATAAAACTCGGGCGCGGCCGATCTCGGGCCGAATTCACCCGCAAAAACATGAACTGCCAAGAGAAGAAAATAAAACGCCGAGAAGACGATTAAGAAAGTCCTGCTCATTCAGCTTCAACAACTTCGTGAAAGGCGGTACGCTGCAAAACGAGCAAGGAACCCAGAGAAAATATCACCACAGCGGGCAATACGGCAAACGGAAGGATGCCCTCGGTGTAAAACAGCACTCCTACAAGTAAAGAAACGGAAAAACGAACGCCCTCCGCAGTAAGGGCTTTCTTTCTGTCTTCGAAAACCATCCCCAAAAGCATGACTGACAACACAGCACATACAGCGGCCGCAATCCGAAGGCCTGTACTCATTTGCGCTGCATTAAACAGAAATACAGCCACCAACACCAGCACAGTCAAGTATTGAATAAAGAGGTACACATTGAGTGCCGGAGATATTTCGATATCAAATTTCCGATAGGTTGTTTTGTCCACCGGCTTCGGAGGCCTGTATCCGCCCAAGTATGAAGGATACCAGCCCGGCGGCATCCAAGCCAACCTGAACTTGTCTCCCAAGCGCGGGATATGCTTCATTTCATTCCACAAATTCACGAAGGGCTGTACATTCGCCTTCACAGGGTTCCAAGTCCGTAAGGGGGTAGTAATTCCGTAAGTAGGCGTCTCTTCTTCTTGTTGAAATGTCCCGAACATTCTGTCCCAAATCATCAGCGTACCCGCATGGTTCTTGTCGATGTACTTCGGGTCGCGCCCGTGGTGCACCCGGTGGTGGGAAGGGGTATTGAAAATATATTCGAACCACCTCGGCATATTTTTGATCACCTCGGTATGAATCCAAAATTGATAGAGCAAATTGAACGCACCCATCAATACGAACCATTCCGTCTTAAAACCCAAAAAGGCGAGCGGGAAATAAAAATAGAAGGTGAACATTTTCTGAAAAGTGCTCTGCCTCAGAGCCACAGAGAGATTGTAATCCTCACTCTGGTGATGAACCACATGGCCCAGCCACAGCAAGTTGACCTGATGGCTCATGCGGTGCGCCCAATAGTAAAAGAAGTCCACACCGATAAAGGTGAGCAGAATCCAATACCAGGTGGTCTCGAGCTCAAAAAGAGCAAAGTTTACAAAGATAAAATGGTAGGCGGCCACCGTAAAAATCTTGGCAAAGAGACCCGTAATTTGCTCAACGATGCCGCAACTGATGTTTGCCACGGCATCATTCAGACGGTATAACTTGCGCTGCTTGAAATAATCATAGACCACCTCAGCACCCATGAGGATAAAGAAAACAGGTATGGCAAGGATGACGGGATTTAAATTTTCCAAAACATGCGGTATACCCACAAAAATACGAAGTTTTACATTAGCGCTCAAACAGCACCCGGCGCCAAAGTTTTTGTGATCTTTGGGGCATGATAATGTACAACGTTACCGTAAGTATAGATCCGGAAGCAGAGCGCGAATGGCTGGCGTGGATCAAGGAAGTGCACCTTCCCGATGTGCTCGCTACGGGTCATTTTGCAGAAGCAAAAATAGCGCGCATCTTGGCCGAAGAAGAAGGCGGCAAGGCTTACAGCATTCAATACTTCGCCGAGAGCATGGAAGCTTACCAAACCTACGAGCGCGAAGATGCCGAGCGCTTGCGGGCCGAACATCAGCAAAAATTCGGTACAAAAACGGCCGCATTCCGCACCCTGCTCCATGTGATCCACCACAACGATGGAAAAGGTTAGGGCCAAAAAGCACCTCGGGCAGCACTTCCTCACCGAAGTCGGGATAGCCGAGAAGCTGGCCGCCGCCGTTTCCGGACACGGCGGCACAACGAATGTCTTGGAAATAGGTCCGGGAACGGGCATCCTCACCCGGGCCCTGGCAGCAGACCCCGGCCGCAAGCTCAAGATGGTCGAGATCGATTCGGATTCGGTGCGCTACCTCAACGAAAGGCATCCCGAGCTCGCTGAATCATTGATCGAAGCGGACTTTCTGAAGATGCCGCTCGAAACGATTTTTAGCGGACAGCCATTCGCTCTGGCGGGAAATTTCCCTTACAATATCTCCTCCCAAATCCTCTTCAGGCTGGTCGATCACCGCAACTTAATACCCGAGTGTGTCGGCATGTTTCAGCGCGAAGTGGCGCAGCGTATAGCCTCACCTCCGGGCTCCAAAGTCTACGGGATACTCAGCGTACTGGTGCAAACTTTCTACCATACAGATTACCTCTTTACCGTCAGCGAAGGCTGCTTCTCGCCTCCTCCCAAGGTGAAAAGCGGAGTGATCCGACTCGAGCGCAATGATCGCGACGGGCTTCCCGTGCCTTACCCCTTTTTAAAAACCGTGGTGAAAACAGCTTTCGGTCAAAGGAGAAAAACCCTCCGAAACAGCTTGGCCCCTCTTGTGGGGCAATACGGCACTTCCCTTCCCGAAAAATACACCGGTCTGAGACCCGAAGTGCTCTCACCGGAAGCCTTTATCGAGCTGGCGGCCGCGATCCGGACTCCCGAATCAAGCAGATAACCCCGGTGGCCCCGCGCGCGTATTTTCATACTTTTGCGCTTTACTGACAGGACATGCAGTTCGAATTGACAAAAGAATATCTCGAAGACCTTCGCGAAGCCATTTCCGAAGGCAGGGATACCTATATCACAGAGGAATTCGAACCCCTGCACCCCGCTGATGTCGCTGAGATTTTCAGGGAACTCAAAACTGCCGAAGCAGGTTACGTCTTCAAGCTGCTCGAAAACGAGAAGGCCGCAGAGGTCATGATCGAGCTCGACGAAGACAACCGCGAAAAGCTGCTCTCCACGCTCACCTCAAGAGAAATTGCCGAGCAGGTCATCGACCACATCGATTCCGACGACGCTGCCGACGTACTCTCCGAACTCAATGAAGAGAAGCAGGCTGAAGTACTTGCCCTGCTTTCAGACCAAGACCAAAAGGACGGAATATCCGACCTGCTGCGCTACGATGATGATTCGGCGGGGGGCTTGATGGCCACTGAGCTCGTAAAGGTAAAAAGCAACTGGTCCATCGCCAGAGGCATCCGCGAAATGCGGAAGCAGGCAGAGCACGTCGATCAGGTCTACACCATCTATGTGGTGGATGATGAGGACCGCCTCACCGGGGTATTGCCTTTGAAGAAGCTGCTTTTCAGTTCATCTTCGATCAAAACTAAAATTTCTGAGATTTACGATGAAGATCCCGTCCGCTACGTATTTCCCGATACGGAAGGCGAAGAGTGTGCCAAGATCATGGAAAAATATGATCTGGTGGCCCTGCCTGTAGTGGACAAGGACATGCGCCTCATGGGGCGCATCACCATCGATGATGTGGTGGATTTCATCAAAGAAGAGGCGGAAAAAGATTACCAGCTCGCCTCGGGTATCTCCGAATCCGTAGAGGCCTCTGACAATATCTGGCTCCTCTCCCGCGCGCGCCTCCCCTGGCTGCTCATCGGCCTGTTCGGGGGAATGATTGTATCTAAAGTAATCGGACAGTTTGAAGCGCAACTGGAAGAAGTGGCGATCCTTGTGATTTTCATGCCGCTCATCGCCGCTATGGCCGGAAATGTGGGGGTTCAATCTTCAGCCATTGTGGTGCAGGGCCTCGCCAACAAGACCCTCAGCACTTCATCCGTGTTCAATCGGCTCATGAAAGAATTTTCCGTTGGCTTGCTGAACGGATTCATTTGCGGGATCGTCATATTCCTGTACAGCCTCATCTTCGAGGGGAATATGGCCCTGAGCTATACCGTGGGTATTTCTTTGCTCACAGTGATCCTCATCGCAGCCCTTTTCGGCACGCTGGTTCCGCTCACCCTCGACAAGCTTAAAATTGACCCGGCCCTCGCCACCGGTCCTTTCATTACTACGAGCAATGACATTATAGGTCTCACGGTATATTTCTCATTCGCCAAATATTTCTTCGGAATTTAAATGCGGGTGCTCTTTCTCGATAGCGTGCATCCCGCACTGGAGGAGGCCCTCACGGAAAAGGGTGCGGTATGTGTACACGAATTAAACGCACCCTACGAAGACGTACTGCGGCAAATCGGGAACTACCACGGGCTGGTGGTGCGAAGCCGCCTTCCCATAGACGCTGAATTGCTCCGCGCAGGAGGCAAGCTGCAATTCGTGGCAAGGTCGGGCTCGGGACTTGAAAATATTGACACGTCGGCAGCCGAGGAATGCGGCATAAGGGTATACAGCTCGCCGGAAGGCAATTGCACGGCAGTGGGCGAGCATGCCACAGGGATGCTGCTTACCCTTCTACGCCACCTCAAACGCGCCGATGCTGAGGTGCGTACCGGGATATGGGAGCGCGAAGGCAATCGGGGTACGGAATTGGGCGGGCTCACCGTGGGCATTATCGGCTACGGCCACACGGGCCGAGCATTTGCGCGTTGCTTGTCAGGCTTTTC
>PXBH01000066.1 GCA_003565555.1 Cryomorphaceae bacterium
CCGAAACGCGGATAGAATTCTACCTGCCGCGGGATGCACGCATCGTCTTGGAAGTGTCAGACGCGCAGGGCCGCAAACTTCACACCCTCGTCGAAGGGCAGTTTGCGGAAGGCAACCACAGCACCACTTGGGATGCCGGGCGCTACGCCCCCGGCATTTACTATTGCAACTTATATGCTGACGGAGAATTGATCACCAAAAAAATGATCAAGATGTGATGCTTCACCGCAACAGATGAATGAAATCAGAGGGGCCTTGATCGGCCCCTTTATTTTTACCGCTTCCGCGCATCAGCGATGGGTCCGTGAGGTATATACCGGGCGGCAAAGCGCCTGCTCAGCGGTGTGCCTGCAGTTCGCGGAAGCGCATCCGGCAGGCGCTCAGAGCCCACTCCCTTTTGATCCCCTAATGCGCAACCCAAGCCGCATACACCGACCGCCCTGCAAATCCCCGCCCCGCCGAAATCTCACCGCGCCCGCGTTTCGACAAGGGTGCTTACCTTTGCGGAAAATCGTCAGGTGCCATATGCGTAAGACAAACAGTGAGAAGGCCTCGAGGGGACTGAATTTGCGGAAAGCGGCCGGCCTTTTCAGGTTCCTGAAGCCGTATGCCGGGGTATTCTCAGTAGGGTTTATCTTTTTGATTTTAAGCAGCCTCACCGCCATGCTCTTCCCCTACTTTTTGGGATTGCTGATCGGGCGCGACGAGGCCGCCCCGGCGGCAGATTCCGCTTGGTTCAGGTTTGACAGCCTCGACAGCATCATCACGGCGCTCTTTGTGGTGTTCACCTCGCAGGCGGTTTTTTCCTTTTTCAGAATCCTCCTCTTCACCAAGGTGACCGAAGGTGCGCTGAAAGACATCCGCGAGGCGGCTTTCTCCAAGCTGGTCACGGCGCCCATGGATTTCTTCAACCGCAATAAAATCGGCGAACTCACCAGCCGCATTGCGACGGACATCAACCAACTGCAAACCACCTTTACCACCACCCTCGCCGAATTTGTGCGGCAAATCATCACCATTCTCGTGGGCATCGCCGCGCTGGTATGGCTCTCACCGCGGCTCTCCCTCACCATGCTGGCGGTGATTCCGGCCGTGGCTTTGCTGGCAGTATTTTTCGGGCGGTTTATCCGCAAAATCTCGAAGCAAACCCAAGATGCCGCCGCGGTATCCAACAGCATTCTCGAAGAAGCCCTCCAAGGCATCCAAAACGTCAAAGCCTTTACCAACGAGGCATTTGAAATGCGCCGGTACGGCGCTGCGGCGGGTGAGATCAAACGCCTGGCCGTGAAGGGGGCCGTGTGGCGCGGCCTCTTCGTATCCTTCATCATCATCGGCCTGTTCGGGTCGGTGGTATTCATCATTTGGCAGGGGGTACTGCTCACGGAATCAGGCGAAATGCAGCAGTCGCAGTTCATCTCCTTCATCATGTACACCATCTTTCTCGGGGCCTCGATCGGGAGCCTGCCGGACCTCTATGCAGGCATTCAGAAAGCCCTGGGCGCCACAGAGAACCTTACAGAGATCATCGACGAAGATTCGGAGCCCATCCGCACGGATATCCCTTCCGGAAAAATTGCACCGCGGGGCGCCATTCGCTTCGACGGCGTGAGTTTTCGCTATGCCGAGCGTCCCGACGTACCGGTGCTCGAAGACCTCACTTTTGAGGTGAAGCCCGGAGAGCAACTCGCCATCGTGGGGCCTTCGGGCGCGGGCAAATCTACGGTGACTTCCCTCCTTCTTCGCTTTTACAAACCCGATGCGGGCCGGGTGCTCCTCGACGGTAAAGACGCCGCCACTTACGACCTCAGTGCCTACCGCTCCCTCTTCGCCATCGTGCCGCAGGAGGTGCTGCTCTTCAACGGTACCATCCGGGAAAACATCGCCTACGGAAAGCCCGGGGCGAGCGATGCGGAAATTCGCGCAGCGGCCGAAAAGGCCAATGCCACGGAATTCATCGACAATTTTCCGGAAGGGATGGACACCCTCACGGGGGAGCGCGGCGTGCAGCTCAGCGGCGGTCAGCGACAGCGCATCGCCATCGCGCGGGCAGTGTTGCGCGATCCGGCCGTACTAATTCTGGACGAGGCCACCTCCTCCCTCGATTCGGCTTCGGAGCAGCTGGTACAAAAAGCCCTCGAAGCCCTGATGAGAGGGCGTACGAGCATCGTGATCGCCCACCGCCTCAGCACCATCCGCAAGGCGGACCGCATTGCCGTGCTGGAAAAAGGAAGAATCGCCGAGACCGGAAGCCACGAGGAGCTCAGCGTGATGGAAAACGGCCTCTACCAAAAGTTGAGACGCATCCAAGGAACGGAAGCCTGAGTTCGGACGGACGCAGGTCCTTAAATATTTGGGCGATTTCGCCGAAGGCTTTCCTTTTCGCAGACTTTGCGCATCTTCGGCTGAGATCCCTCACCGCAGCCTGACCTGCACTACCTTCTTGGTGTCGAAAAATTCGCCCGGGAGTTTGTCTCTGAGGCTGTAAGCCACGGAGGGGTGGGCATCGATTTCGTCGATTTCCTCGCGGAGGTCTCCGCCTTTGAGGCACCAAAGGGTGCCGATTTTGAGCTTGGGCCGTGTGCACCAGTCGGTCAGGGCGCGAAGCCTTGCCACGGCACGGGTGACCGCAAAATCATACTTGCCGCGCATTTCCTCGACGCGCCCGCGGTGGGTCTGCACGTTCTCGAGGCCGAGCGCATCGGCCACTTCGCCCGTGACGCGCACTTTCTTGCCGATGGAGTCGGCGAGGACAAATCGGGATTCCGGAAAGAGCACGGCGAGGGGAATCCCGGGAAAACCGCCTCCCGTACCGATATCGAGAATGCGCTGCCCGGGGGCGGGCTTCATGTAGAAAGCAAGCGAAAGCGAGTGGAGCAAATGCCGTTCGACAAAGTGGTCCATGTCCTTGCGGCTGATGAGGTTCACCTTCTCATTCCACTCGGCGTAGAGGGCGGGCATGACTTCGAGTTGCCGCTTCTGCACCGCGGTGAGGTCGGGAAAAAGGGGGTAAATGTCGGCTACTTCCACCGGGGGAGGCTCAAATGGTTTCGCGGGTGTGCTTCATCAGGTTGGCGAGAAATTCGCGCGCCCTGAAGAGTTGCGCCTTGACTGTGCCGAGCGGGAGGTCGAGCTCCTGGGCAATTTCTTCGTAAGAATACTCCTTGAAGTAGCGGAGGATAACCAGCTCCTTGTACCGGGGCTTGAGCTTCTCGACCACCTGGCGCATGGCTTGCAGCCTTTGGTCGCGGATCACTTCCTCCTCAGGGTCGCGGCCGTCCGATTCGATGTCGAATGTCACGCTCTCACCGTCTTCGTTGCTCATGCCGGTATCGATGGAGGTGGTTTTTTTCTTGCGCTGCTTGCGGATAAAGTCGATACAATTGTTCGAAGCGATTTTGAACATCCAGGTGCTGAAGGCATAATTGGGCTGGTACTGCTTCAGGCGGTTGAATGCCTTCCCGAAGGCTTCGATAGTGAGGTCATCGGCATCGTCCGAATTGTTCACCATCTTGAGCAGCATGAAGTAGATGCTTTCCCTGTAGCGCTCCATGAGTTCGGCGTATGCGGCTTGGTCACCGTCGTCCACGCATCTTCTCACGAGTTTGTAATCGTATTGGGCTTTCGGGGAAAGTTTGGCAACTATGTCTTCCATTTGGTTTGTTTTGTCGCCGCATTGGCGAAGTGTACGCACGCCGTAAAGAGCAAGGCGAAAATTTCCAGCACGGGGGCTAAAAAAGCCAGATCTTTCTGACCCAACCACCGCGATGAGCGGCTAAAAATAGCGATTTGCAGCGACACGCGAAGCAAAAGTACGCCGAGCACGGCATAAACCCAAACCCCCGAGACGAGCAAGGCTGCGGAGGCGACGAAAAACAGTATAAGGCTGACGGGCTGCAAAACGAGCAGCACCCGGTGGTGAGGCCTGTACCTGAACCCCGTGGTGAGGTGGCGGCGCTTTTGGCGCCAGTAGGCTTTCCAGGTTTTTTCCGGAAGGGTTTCCATCAGCCCTTCGCGGGAGAGGCACACGGCGGTATTGTCCCGCCGGGCGATTTGGTTCACAAGGAGGTCATCATCGCCCGAGGGAATGCTGTAGTGGCTTCTGAAACCGCCTGCGGCAAAAAAGGAGCTCCGGGGGTAGGAAAGGTTGCGCCCCACGCCCATGTAGGGCTTGCCGGCCAGGGCAAAGCCGAAGTAATTCAGTGCCGTCCACACCCCGTCGAAGCGAATGAGGGCATTTAAGAGTCCGCGCGACTTGACGAAAGGGCTGTAGCCAAGCACAATGTCCTCCTCCTTGCGGGCGGAGGCCACCATGGTGCGGATCCACCCCTTTCCGGAAGGGCGGCAATCGGCATCGGTGAGGAGGATGCGCTCGTGACGCGCGGCCTTGAGGCCGATGGTGACGGCAAATTTCTTTCCCCCTTCGTAGCGCTCGTTCGGCGGAATCTCACTCACGCGAAGGCGGGGATACTGCGCGGCGAGTTCGCGCAGCAGTTCGGAGGAGTCGTCGTAAGATGCGTGATTGACCACCACTACCTCAAAATCGGCGTAGTCTTGTTCGAGGATGAGGGGCAAGTGGCGGCGCAGGTTTTCAGCCTCGTTTCTGGCGGCGATCACCACGCTCACCGGCGGGAGGAGGGCCGTGCCGAAATCAGGCTTATAAAAGGCCGGGCGGCTGTAGACCAAAAGCAGATAAGCCATTTGAACCGCTGCGGACGCCACAAACAATATTTGCCAAAACAACAAGATCCCTTCGCGGTCTGCGTGTATTTCCATGGGGTCGGATATTCGGTTGTGCACGGCCCTTTGCGGTAAATTGCGGTTCAGCGGCAGCAGCGTACGCAACCGCTCAGTAGCGGCCGCAATCGTATCAACCGTTTCAAGCGGTAAAGTTATCACATCAGCGGGCTTCCTCAATTCCTCTTATCTTTGCGCCCGCCTGACTTTTCAACAAAGTTTACAACAAGCCTTCCCCCTTTTGAAATTCGACCTCATTACCACAGACGCCCGATCCGGGGCGAGAGCCGGATGCATTCACACCGATCACGGCACCATCGAAATTCCCATCTTCCTGACTTCCGCACAGCATCGCGGTAGTTTGCATAACCAATTCAAAG
>PXBH01000047.1 GCA_003565555.1 Cryomorphaceae bacterium
CCCTACAGTACCGAGCCGCCCCCAAACCACTTGTCCAGCAAAGTGGCTCTAACGTGATTGTTGCCAACATAACGAACTAACAACTCGTCCCATAATGCTGACTGCATATGAACGACCAAGCGCTGACTATAATCAATTTGATTAGCTGTGTTGACAATTGCATCCAGCAGATTAAATGATACGAGCTCATCATCGATTGTCGCGCCGACGTATTCCATGTCGCGCCAAAACGACAGCGCTGGCTCAATTGATAGCAATATATCCTCGACTTTTCGCATGGCAAAATCATCAAGCGTCACATGTGGCTCTGGCATCACGGCATCAATCGCCTCATTGTCACCGTAACGGCCGAAATGGCTGTGTACAATCTTCCAATGTATATCGATATCATTGACCTGTTTTTTTAGAAAAGAATGCTCTGTCATGGATTGATAAATATCATCACCAAACTGCGTGCTGACTTGCTTGAGCTTGTAAAACGAACTGTGCATACGCAGCTCTTCATGCGCCAATAGCGTAAACGTAAGCAGCGCTAGTGGCATCATGCGACGATGTACATCAGCTGGTGGCGGTAGCAACAACACCGCACCAATCTCTGGCACCGACAAGATGTTCGTGTGCGCCTTGGCACTTACGTCGCCAGCGATTTTTGGCCAGTGGCGTGTGTTCGGGCAACATAGCTCGCTGTGACGCTCCTCAAAGTCTGATGGGCGCAGCTTCTTGTACTGCTCATGATAGCGCTGCTGCCATGTCTTGGCCTCAAATTGCTTCGCGACAGCTAACACATGTGCGACTGGTTCCCGCTTGAGCATCGAATCAATCGAACGATAGCCGAGCAACTTCAACGTACGTTTGGGTGGTTGCTTTTTGAGCAAGCGCTTCACACTGCTGTATTTCATCACCCACACTGAGCGCGGGATATGCAGCTTATTAATAAAGCGCTCAACTGCCTCAATTATTTCAGCGACGTCTGCTGACTCATCGACGTGTAGATGCCGCGCTATAAATTCATCATGTTTTTTTACTAAATGCACGAGCGACATATAGACTTCTCGGCCATGACTATCGCGGGGGTCGAGGCCCAATGATCGATGTCCCATATGCGACTTACCGATAATCTCAGCCAGCAAGCGCACGTCCTGTCCAGGCTGACCACTAAACTGCTCGAGCCGGTCTATCACTCTCCGTAGTTCATTCTGATCAGTTTGTAGTAATTGGTGTAGCGTCACTGCCGATCCTGTTTCGTTTTATGAGTAACTGAGCAGCGAGTCACTAAAACGGCTCAGGCCGATACCAATCTGGTGACTGCTCGAGTAGTTCTTCGAGTTTTTCTTGATTTAGTAGCCCGTCTTGGGCGCCAATGTGTTGCACAACGTTCATCGAATTAATCGGCGCCCACTGCAGCGCCCCCTCCAGAGAATTACCTTTCACGAGAGCAGCAACAAAAGTGGAGGCAAAGGCATCGCCCGCACCTGTGCGCTCTTTTGGTGGTGAAGGATCGGGATAGAGCGGCATCTTGAGGCGCTGCTGGCCATCACTGGCATACGCGCCGTCGGGACCATCAGTAATAACAACTGTTTTACAGCCGTAAGAATGGAAGCGATTCATCAGATCATGTAGATCATCATAATTTCCACCCGATACTTCGACAGCCTCTTCGCGGTTGAGTATCAATACTTCAGTACGCTGATAAATTTTACTTAAACGCTCAACACCAGCCTTCATTTGGAACGTACCAGGCTGAAACGCCATCTTGACTTCAGGATTTTCCTCAAGCCATTCGGCGAGCTCATCATGGAAGTCAATCGCTTTTTCACTTATCGAGCTAAAGTATATCCATTTCGGTGTCTCTTTGGGCTTAAGCTTTGGCCAGTGGTAGTCGTACTCTTCATGCTTGATGAGGATGGTGCGCTCTTCTTTGTACCATAGTACGTAGTGGTAATTGCTCGCCATGTTGGAGTTGATGCGCACCAAGTGAGTGTCAACCCCCTCTTTTTGCAGCTTTTCGATAATGTCTCGGCCGGCTTTATCGCCGCCGACATTGGCCTCAAGACCGCTTGCAAGCCCTAGCCGCGCAAAACTCACTGACGCATTAGGAGCATTGCCGACGGCAATTTTCTCTTCTACTCGATCAAATGGTAACTTGCTGCCATATTGCATCGCAATCCATTGGCCGTGCTCGTTTTCATAAACGTGCGCTTGATCATCAAATAATTTAATAAACGCATCGGTAACCACATCACCGACACATAGTACTTCGAGTTGCTTCACAGGTCCCACCTTCTCTTGTTGTTAGCGTATTTTGTTTATGCTTAGTATTTTAACATGCTTTTTGTGCTTTGCCAGCGCTGTTGAACTGGTCAATCTTGGCTTCGACAACCTCCTGCACGGCCGCTATCACTTCATCCATCAGCTTCACGACAGCAAATTCAGTTGGGTTGTCAGCCAGTACTCGCTCCAATGTTTTGCGGTAGGCTACACGCATGTCAGAATTGATATTGACCTTTTGCACGCCGATCTTCACCGCATCGTGGAAATAATGACCAGGCGTCCCGCTGCCACCATGCAGACTAATATTACAATCAATCGCTTTTCGAATTGAAGCCAGCAGATCGAGATCTAGCTTTTTCGGGACTGGATACTTTCCGTGCAGATTACCTACCGCAGCAGCAAACGTGTCAATGCCCGTCGCCTTGACAAACAAACGAGCACCATCAGGAGTGCTAAACGTCTTTTTGATCTCTTCATAATCAATTGCCTCGGTATGTACATTGGACGAGCCAGCAAAGTAATGTGGCTCGCTCTCGACCAAGGCACCAGTAAGCTTGGCGTATTCAACCACCTCTTTGGTGCCTGCGATGATCTCTTCGTCAGTCGCATCTTTGTTTGCCTGCGATATGTCGATATGAATAAACTCAAACCCCGCCTCGATGCCTTTAATCGCAGCTTCAACCGATGGGCTGTGATCGAGGTTGACGTACACCTCCAAGTCGAACTCTTCTTTGTAATTATCGACCATATCTCGGACATTATGGATGCCGATTGCGTCGACTTCACCTTGACTGACCTCTATCATTACCGGTGAGTTTTTCTTATGGGCGGCGCGAGCGATTGCAACAAGCGTCTCTTGGTTGTCGATATTGAAAGCACCAATTGCGAATTTCTCGCGTTTGGCTCGCTCCATTGCGTCACGTGCAAGTGCGCAATTTCGTCTCATTTGTTCAAGTGTTTGTGGCATATACCCTAGTATACAAGAAAAATGCTTATGCTAAAGCCTGCTACAAAAAACTGCCGCGCAGTTCCCTGGCTTTTGATAAATACTTGATGCGTCAAGTATTTATAGGAAGCCTAATCTCATCTGTTATTTCAGACTAAATACAAAGATGTTTGATGCATCAAGTATTTTTATCAGCCAGCTTTTTGTCATCATCAGACTGCGCTGCGGACACTTCTGAGTGACTGCTAATCTTCTCTACTACTTTTGTCAGCTGCCGACTGCGTGTGCCCTCCACTTCTTGGAATGTTTTCTGGGTAGTGGCTAGCTGACTGCCGAGTTTTTCGAGGCTCGCACCGAATTTGTCATATTCTTCTTGGAATTTCGACACTAAGCCGAATATTTCCTGCAGGTTCTTTTCGTAACCGAAATTTTTGTACGCCTGCATCACCAGCCTTAGCACCGCAGTAAAGCCAAATGGTCCAGCCAGAACCACTTTACGCTCAGCGCAATATTCATTTATGTCAGGTAGTTTTTCGTAGATAAAGCTAAATATCATCTCGTTTGGGATAAACATCACTACAAAATCGAGTGTGTTATCCTCTGGATTTATGTAGTCTTTGGAGGTGACTTCTTTCACTTTTTGTTTGATTGAGGCGCTAAACTTCTTGAGTGCTTGTTTTTTGGCAGCTTCATTTTGCGCTTCTTGATACTCCATCAAATCACCAAAGGGAAATTTGGCGTCGACGTTGAGCTTCGATCCATCGGGTAGATTAATAGTGAAGTCAGGTCGACCCTCCTTGGTTGTAGCTTGTTTTCGATACGTGACGTTCTCGACAAAACCAGCGGCCAGCAATAAATCCTCAGCCACCTGCTCGCCCCACTCGCCCCGCAGTCGATTATTAGACAATAAATTTTTTAGGCTATCAGTAGATACCTGCAGCTCTCCGGTCACTTTTGCGGTGTTAAGCAACTGCTCTTTGATGGCAGAGTTCTGATCTTTGAGCCCGCTAACCTCTCTTTGACTCACCTCGAGCTTCTTTTCGAGGCCATCGATAATCTCTTTAAGGAGGAGGCGGTTGTTGTCGAGCACCTCTTTGACGCCGCCCTCGATTTCATCCTTGCTACCTTTGCGCTGTGCTTCATTGGTTTTTGTCAGCTGCAATGTGAATTTCTGGGCCAGCACATACAGTACCACTGCCAAAATGCCAGCGGCAATAACAGCAGTTAAGACGACTTCACCAACATTCATAGTGCTTATTCTAACACGAGTAAGCTGCTTGGTTTATCGTTGAACAATAGAGGTGTAGCAGTCTGATTTAATTTTTGCGACTTTTTTGCAATAAATGCTCGGCAGCTTCATACTTTTGAGCGTGCATTTTACTGAAGCTAATCACTTTATCCAGCTGTGTTTTCAGCGCCAACAATTCGACGATATTGACCTACTTGTCGCCGTCGATTGGCGCTATGATACTGCTGAGCAGCTCGGACAAACAACACTACTAAACCCCCTGTTCGAACAACAAATGCCCGCTACTATTGAAATCTCGTCAAAAGATGAGCTCACTTCGCTGCAGACTACTGTTAATACGCGCTTCATCAAGCAATTCCCTCGCCGCACGAGACAACTAGACAAGCCAACACACCATGTTGTTGCCGAATATGATAGCTGGCCAGAGTTTCGCGACGTATGGTTTATCCGCGGCGACCAAAACATTACCCGCGTTAGTATCCCGCTACTGTGTGATGTGCGGCAATCAAAAAAACCCGACCATCACGATGTATTCATGACAATCTATGTCACCAAAAGCCAAGAATTCTACCGTTTTGCTATCGCTCAACTGAGCGCTGTCTCGCTCAAGCAGCTTAAACAAGACCTGC
>PXBH01000234.1 GCA_003565555.1 Cryomorphaceae bacterium
CACGATTATTTTGCACAGCACGGGGATCAGCCCTATTGCGCCGCGGTGATTCGCCCGAAGACGGAGAAGTTTCGTGCGCTTTTCTCTCATTTGCTGAAAAAGGAAGTGCAGCCGTGAGACCGCTGCCTCGCGGTAAAAACCGTTTGGCCTGCCTCCTCTGCGCAGGTGCTGTTCTGGCAGTATTGATGGGGGCGGGCAGGGTCTCCGGACAGTCCGCTTTTTGGCAGGTTCCCGACACCTTGAACGAGAGTCGATTGCGCGGTGTTACGGCCGTCGGTGCGGTCAGCCTTACGGGAGCGTTTGCGGGGCTCAACTACCTCTGGTATGCCGATCATCCGCGCTCATCTTTTCACTTTTTCAATGACAATGCAGACTGGCTGCAGATGGACAAAGCCGGGCATGTAGCCACGGCCTATCAACTGTCGCGTATCGGTTTTGAATCCGTGCGGTGGACGGGCGCTGATCGGAAGCGGGCAGCACTTGCGGGCACGGGATATTCCCTGCTTTTCCTCACAGGCATCGAAGTATTGGACGGATTTTCCGAAGCATGGGGCTTCAGCCCGGGGGATGCTGCGGCCAATCTGGCCGGGGCGGCGCTCTTTCTCGGACAGGAATTCGCTTGGGAAGAACAGCGCATACAGTTGAAATTCAGCTATGCGCCCAGCGGCTTGGCCCCTTATCGCCCGGAAACGCTCGGCGGCAATGATGCCGAGCGCATCCTGAAAGACTACAACGGGCAGACCTATTGGCTGTCCCTGAATCCCGGAAGTTTTCGCCCGGAGGATGCCCGTATTTTGCCCTGGCTCAACGTGGCTTTCGGCTACGGCGCTGACGGCATGTTGGGAGGAGCGGAGAACCCCGAAGCCAATGCCGCCGGAGCACAGCTTCCGGACTTGGAGCGGTACCGAAGTTTCTACCTGAGTCTCGACGTAGATTTGACGAGAATTCGCACAAAGTCGGGGTTTTTGAATGCCTTCCTCGGAGCCTTCGGGTTCATCAAGATTCCCGCACCCGCTTTGGAATTCAGCCGGGGCAAATTGCACTGGCATCCGATCTTCTTCTGATGCCGCAACACGTTGGCGGAAGTCCGTCCGCAATCGCATAAATCAATGCCACAGCACCGCCCGAACGGGCAAATGGTCGCTGTAGCCGCCCGTGTATTCGGTGCCGCGAAATGAGCGGTGCGGGTACTCGGTTCCGTCTTCATCCTTTGTTACGAGCATGCCGGGCAGGTGGTACGGTCGGGCAGATTCGGGCTTTACCATTATCGCCCCGCCCTCGTGCATACTGCGGCTTACGATGATCTGATCGAGGAATCCCCACTCGCCTCGGTAGTTGTAAGTGCCCCGGTGGGTCGATTCCGCGCCGTACATGAGATTGACCAAAAGGCCGGATTCGTCGGGTCTCTTCGCGTTCAGCACTTCTCGAACGGAGGCGTTGTGAGGGTAGTCATTGAAATCACCGAGGATTAGCACGGCCGCATTCTGATCGGCGGCAATGACAGCGTCAACGGCATCGCGCAATACCTGCGCAGCAGCCTTGCGCGCGGGCTCGGTGGCTTCGGTTCCTCTGTAGCGTGAGGGCCAGTGGTTCACGAAAACGTGGAGCAGCGGCCCACCGTTCAGGTAACCGTTTACATAGAGGATCTCTCTGGTGGGGCGGGCATCAGGTCCGAGGTTGACAAAAAGGGTCTCGATACGGTCCGGTGAAAATATTTTTTTGCGGTAGAGCAAGGCCACGTCGATTCCGCGTTCATCGAGACTTTCAAAATGGATGACCCCGTACTTTCCTCGCTTCAAAGGCTCCCTCAAAATCAGGTCCTCCAGTACTGCGGCGTTCTCCGTTTCACAGATCCCCACCAGTGCGGGCAGGTCGTCATCTGCGCCGGCTATCGCCTTTGCCAGATTGTCGAGTTTTTCAAAATACCGCGCTGTATCCCAGCCGTATTTGCCCTCGGGAGTAAAGTCGTCGTCCCTCTTATTCGGGTCATTGATGGTGTCAAAGAGGTTCTCTACATTGTAAAAAACAACGGTCGTTTCGCGCGGCTCCCTGAAGTTGGCGTCCATAGAAATTACCCCGCCGCTGCGGTCTGTGGCAAAAAGCAGACTGAGGGTGGTGAGAAATACGGCAGGTGCGAGGAATTTCAAAACGGGGCGGGAATTTGAGGGCATCGGGTCAACTTTCGCGGACAAAAATACGAGAATTGGTTTTCTTTGTCTTGCCAAGATAATGCCATGCCTTTGAATCCCGGAGATCAAGTTGCGTTTTTGAACGAGGCCGGCGGCGGAACCGTTGTTCGCCTGATCGGAGATCGTGCGGTGCTTGAGGATGAACACGGGTTTGAGCGTGAAGTATCGGTAGCGGAATTGGTCCTCCTTTCCGGAAAAGAGGAATTGCGTGCGCAGCTGCTTTCGAAAGAACCCCCGGAAGATGCAGCGGGTAAGAAGCGCACCGCCGCGCCCAAACCCGAGCGCAAACCCGAAGAGGAGGAGATCGACCTTCACATCCATGCTTTGACGGATAGCCATAAGCATTTGTCCAACAGGGAAATTATTCTGATTCAGACCGAGCATTTCCGCCGCGCATTCGACGATGCCCGCAACCGACGTCTCCGGAAGCTCATCGTCATTCACGGCGTGGGTAAGGGGGTGCTCAAGGAGGAAATCAGAAAAATGATCCGCGATACGGAGCGCTGCAGCTTCGAAGATGCCGACTACCTGAAATACGGGCGCGGCGCTACGGAAATCCGGTTTTGGTAAACGGCCCCGCTCAGGCCACCTTTATTCTGTCCCCGTCGAAAGAGATGGCCAAGGAACGTCCCAACCTGCTGCCCTCAAGGTGCCAAGGCTCCGGGCGCGAGGGAATAGCGGTGGGAAACCAAGTTCTGTCGCGGTCGGTGAGGATGATCAGTCCGTGCGCATCGCCCGCAGCGCAAAAAGAAGAGAAATTTCCGCTGTACCTCGGTAGGCCCGCAACGCCGTGCAGGGTATCGAAGGCCTTCTGTACAGAGGCTACGGGCGTGCCGATCTCGCTGATGCCGCGGATGAGCTCGGGACGGAAAGCGCTCCCTGCACGGTCGCGCAAACTGTGCCTCGCGATGAGCTCCACGACATTTCCCGCAGGGTCGAGAAAATAGAGGGCATGAGCATTCCAAGCGGTAAAGTCTACGGCCGTTTCTCCCGTATCCGGATCGGGCAGGAGCTCAGTGAAGGAGCGGAGGAACGCTTCCGCAGATTCCAAGGTGTCCGAGGGAATATTGAGGGCGAAATGGTAGCAGGCGGGCCGATCCCCCGGGAGCAGGTGAAGGGTGCTTTTCCCGAAAGGAATACAGAATGCCGCTCCTTCGCGGAAAATATCGGCACGAAACCGCCGCGCGTAAAAATCTGAAAGTGCTTCGGGATCGGGGGGGAAGACGGAGAGCTTTTCAATGTTCACGCCTCAAAGATAGGGGTTTCGGAAATTCTTTTCGGCAATCGAAAGTGCTCACAGTGTGTATATAACACTCAGATTGGCGCAAAAACGTGAATTGCAGCAGAGAAACCCGTCTGAAATATCCTGCATTGCTTACCTTTGCGCTCCCGAAGCCGAATGTTTCAAAGCCGAGGCGAAGCAAAACCGGTACGGCAAGAAAACGCATTGACGTGAAAGAAGAGTACAAACGCTGGTATTCACCGACCTTGAGCAAGGATTTCGAAATGCTCGTTTACGGTCACTACGGCACGCCGGTCATCGTTTTTCCCTCTACGATGGGCCGCTTTTTCGAAAGCAAAGATTTCAAGCTCATAGATTCCGCCGCACATTTGGTGGAGGAGGGCCGAGTTAAACTGTTTTGCTTAGACAGTGTGGACAAGCACAGTTGGTACAATAAATCTGTTCACCCGGCCGACAGGATTCGGAACCACAACGTTTACGACAGGTTCATCTGCGGGGAAATCGTTAATGCCCTGCGTCACGAATACGGAATTCAAAAAGTGGCTGTAGCCGGCGCCAGCTTCGGCGGATACCACGCGGTAAACTTTGCTCTGAAGCACCCCGATATGGTGAGCCATGTCTTCAGCATGAGCGGCTCCTTCGATATCCGGTCCTTCATGGACGGCTACTACGGCGACGACGTCTACTTCAACAATCCCGTTGATTACCTCCCCGGTGACAACAATCCCGAACTGTGGAAATTGAATATCGTTCTCGGTTTCGGCGAGTGGGACATTTGCAAAGATGCCAACCTGCGGCTGTCGAAAATTCTCGATGACAAAGGTATATCCCATTGGCTCGACGAGTACCGATGGGCGGAGCACGATTGGCCCCTGTGGCGGCAAATGTTTCCCAAATACCTGGCACAACTCTAACTACCCCATATCTAATTATTCCCCGGTAAACCCAAACCCATGAAAAAAATCGGAATCCTTTTCGGTCAGGAAAACAGCTTCCCGCAAGCTTTCATCGACCGTGTGAACGAAAAAAACGTAAGCGGCATTGCGGCCGAAGCCGTTTCTATTGACAAAGTGATGCAGGCCGAGCCTACGGATTACGCCGTAATCATCGACCGCATTTCGCAGGATGTACCCTTCTATCGCGCATTTTTGAAAAATGCCGCCATCTCAGGTACTGCTGTTTTGAACAACCCCTTTTGGTGGAGTGCCGACGAAAAATTCTTTAACAACGCGCTGGCCGTGAAAGAAGGTATCGCCGTCCCCAAAACGGTACTGCTTCCCTCGCACGCCCGTCCGGACGACACCGATGAAAATTCCTTCCGCAACCTAAAGTTTCCCTTCGACTGGGAGGGTATCTTTAAGTATGTGGGCTTTCCTGCCTACATGAAGCCCCACTCGGGCGGCGGCTGGAAGAGCGTGTACCGACTCGAGAATGCCGACGAGCTTTTCGAAAAACACGCAGAAACCGGGCAGCTCGTGATGATGCTTCAGGAAGAAATCCAATTTACGGAATACTTCCGCTGCTACTGCCTGGGCGGTGACAATGTTCACATCATGCAGTATGAGCCGCGCAATCCTCACCACCTCCGCTACGTGCGCAATGCTCCGCCGGTGGAGCAGGCCCTGCTCGACAAGGTGCGCGACGGTGTAATCCGATTGAATAAGGCACTCGGCTACGACTTCAATACAGTAGAATTTGCCGTGCGCGACGGCGTACCGTACGCCATAGACTTCTGCAATCCCGCGCCTGATGCCGACATTCATTCGGTGGGCGAAGACAATTTTGAGTGGGTCGTAGAAAATGCCGCCAACTATGCCATAGAACGCGCCAAAGCCCACAAAGAAGGAAAACTGAACCTCACCTGGGGTACCTTCGTGTCGGCTCAGATCGCAAAAGCTCAGGTGCAGGCCGCAAGTGCTGCCGCGAAACCGGCCCCGAAAGCCAAAAAGCCCGCGAAAGCCCCTGCACAACCGAAGAAGAAAGCTGCTGCCATCAAAGCAGCACCTACTTCCGCTCCGAAAACTGCCGCCGCTAAAGCAGCGAAATCAGCCATTGCCGCAGAAAAGCCGACAGCTGAAAAATCTCCCGCTACAGCCGTGAAACCCGCTGCTGCTAAGAAGCCCGCTGCCGCTAAGAAGCCCGCTGCCGCTAAGAAACCGGCCGCTGCCAAAAAACCCGCTGCTGCTGAGAAACCTGCTGCTGCGAAAAAACCCGCTGTTGCGAAGAAGGCTCCGGCAAAGAAGGCTGCTGCTTCGGGATCCAAAACGAAAGGCAAGAAATAAATTCATTAAGAGCGCACAGTCTTCAGTCACTACGGAGACTGTGTGCTGTTTTTTTCATATGAAACTCCGACTCGCCCTGCTCAATATGTACGAAGGCCATCCCAACCAAGGGATGCGCGCACTTCGTGAATTGCTTGCAGAATACGAGAGCTACATTGACTGGAAAGAATATGACGTGCGCCTTGACCATGCAGTGCCGGACACCTCTTACGACATCTACATCACCTCCGGCGGTCCGGGACACCCTTTGGAGGGTGACGGTGTATGGGATAAAAAGTGGACGGACCTGATTGATGCCCTTTGGGCGCACAACAAGGCGGAAGATGATCCCTCTCGAAAAAAGCATGTTTTTTTCATTTGCCACTCTTTTCAAATGGCTTGTCACCACTTCGGCTTAGGCGATATTACAAGGCGCGTGGTGACATCTTTCGGTGTATATCCCTGCCACAAAACCAAAGAGGGAAGGGAAGACTTCCTTTTGGAGGGGCTCGATGATCCTTATTACGTGGTGGACAGCAGGGACTATCAATTGGTGCAGCCCCGGCTTGCAGTATTCAAAGAGCACGGAGCGCGAATACTTTACATGGAAAAGATGCGCTCCCACGTGCTTTACGAGCGGGCCATCATGGCGGTGCGCTTTTCCGATGAATTCGTGGGCACACAGTTTCATCCCGAAGCCGATCCCTACGGAATGCGCATTTATTTTAACAAGCCCGAAACCCGCGAGACTGTGCTGAAAAATTACAGTGCGAGAAAATACAACGATATGGTGCGCAATCTGGAAAGCCCGGAGCGCATTGCGCGTACCCACCGCAAGGTGATTCCCGCTTTTCTTGACAATGCCGTTGCCAAGCTGTCCGATCAACGCAAAGTAGCTGTCTGAATCTATGGAGACCGAAATAAGGAAGGCCTATAACGCTGCCTGGACCGCCGAAAAATACGAAGCGTTTAAAAAGTATGTCAGTGAGATATATGACCATACCCCGAAATTCAGGCTCTGTGAGACCCCCGTATTCATCGACGATGAGATGAAGGCAAAGCTCCTCGAGGCCTGCAATGAGGTGAACGAGGTAATTATGCGGCCCGATTTTAAGGAAATGACCCGTGATGCCATCAAGCACCCTTCCCTCCAAGTGCCCAATGAGGACTATCACACCCGCTTTTTGCAAATGGATTTCGGTATTTGTGAGGCGGAAGATGGGGAGTTGATCCCACAGCTGATCGAAGTTCAGGGTTTTCCTTCACTTTACTTCTTTCAGGATTTGCTCTACCATGCTTACATGAAGCACTATGACATCCCTGAAGGATACACCGTGCACTTTGACGAGCTCGACTCAAAAGCATACATTGAATTGCTCCGCGAAGTGATCGTCGGGGATTTTGATCCGAAAAATGTGGTGCTTCTCGAAATCGAACCCGAAAAGCAGGCGACGGCCATCGATTTTTACGGAGCAGAACACCATTTGGGAATCAAAGTACTCTGCATCTCTCAACTAAAAAAGCGCGGAAAAAATCTCTTTTACCTTGACGGGGATGGTGGCGAAGTGCCCGTGAAGCGCATTTACAACCGGGTGATCTTCGACGAGCTCGATCAGCGCCCGGATATCAAGCGGGAATTCTACTTCCGCGATGAGGTCGATGTGGAGTGGGTGGGGCACCCCAACTGGTTCTTCCGAATCAGCAAGTACACCATGCCCCTTTTTAAAAGCCGCTACGTGCCTGATTGCTTCTATCTGCACGAGCTCGATACGTATCCCGAAGACCTCGAGAACTACGTGCTTAAGCCGCTCTATTCCTTCGCGGGATCAGGTGTGAAGCTGAGCATTACCGAAAAGGATCTGGACGAAATTGAGGACAAATCAAACTTCATCTTACAACGCAAGGTGAATTATGCTCCGGTTATCGACACCCCTACAGGTCCCGCCAAGTTTGAAATCCGTATGCTTATGCTCTGGGAGCAAGACCGTTCCTCTGTGCGTATCGTGAACAACCTCGTCCGCGTGAGCAAAGGCGAGATGGTGGGAGTGCGCTACAACCGAGATAAGGATTGGGTAGGGGCCAGCGTGGCGTTTTTCCACAAATAGAGATCGACACCGTTTTCTCACTGCGGGGCAGCCATAAGAGGTCGTATCCGCGGTTGAGCGTTTGTAAACGGGGACTTGCGCCCGAACCGGAAAATCCCTCCGGGCGTCGTGCGAAGAACGGGATCCGAGGGAGCTCCGGAAAATTTCAGAAAGCACACAAATTTCGGGCGAGCGCAGAATAGGTCTGCTGTTGCAAAAGGATATTGATCAACCTGTTGAATAGACTGTAGAAATCCGCCCCCCTTGTTTTTAAAGATCGGTGAACGCGGAAAACGAATCTTCCCGGCAAGACACAATCAAGGCGACTTATCCGGCGCCGGTACACTCGCGTGAAATTCTTCCTGAATACGGCGGGTATAGCCGTCGAGGAGTTCACGCACACGTTCGGCACTGTCTGATTGCACAATGAGTCCGATGTGCCATGCTTTGTTCATGCGCCACACAATTTCTTCATCATTGAAAGAGGAGGTGTCCGGATGTTCGAATCGGCTGAGCGAAACCACGATGCCCGCATGTCCTTTCTTGTCTTTCGGGGTTTTGTAGCCTTTGCCCGCCACCATGGCTGATTCCACTTTGGCCCATTCCGCCCAGAGGTTCACGCCGCTCGCCTTTTCGACCATCTCGGCAATATTGGCACCGCCTACGCGGCTGGAGGTTTCCAAAAAGAGGAACTCACCTGTTTCGGCAGATTCGATAAACTCGCTGTGGGAGGCACTGTACTGCATCCCGAAGGCTTTCATGAGTTTGGTATTGAGCTTTGTGATTTCCTTATTGGCGTGCTCATCAAAGCCGCAGGTCACGGTGCGGAATACCCCTCCGCCGTGGGCCACCTCGAAGGGGGTGTCGAGGTACCGGCTCACCCTTGAGAAGACTGTCTTTCCCTTGTAGGTGACCGCATCTGCATGGTAGACCGTACCCGGCGAAAATTTTTCCAGAAGGTATTTGTGGCGGTCATCGCCCAGTTCGTTCAGCACATTCCAAAGGGCTTCCTTTCCGTAAATCTTTTTAATGCCCACCGCAGAAGCTTCAGAGCGCGGCTTGATCATCCAGGGGGCGTGCACCTCCTCGGTGTAGCGCTCAATGTCCGCATCGTGAAAGAGGGGGGTAAACGCCGGAACGGGAACCCCTTCCTCGCGAGCCTTCACCCGCATGGCCAGCTTGTCGCGGAAGTAGCGGCCGGTGGTATCGCCCATTCCCGGAATCCGGAACTGCTCGCGGAGCTTGGCCACCTTTTCCACATCAAAGTCGTCGAGTGCCACAAAGCGATCGAAGCGAATGTGCCGCATCTTGAAGGCGACTGCATTGATGAGGTTATCCATGTTCCACCCGGCAGAATCGTCTTCCGGCATGTAGTAGATGTCGTCAATACTTTCGCGCGGCCAAGGCTCATCCTTGAGCTTGAGCGCAGTAATGAGGTAGACATTGTGGCCCTCAGCCTTGCAGGCACGCAGAAAATCTTCGCCTTTGAAGTAGGAGGAAACACAGAGAAAATTGTAGACCTTTTTCATGATGAGATGCTTACAGGTTTCGAAGATCTCAATTTGCCGCGGTTTTCCGCAAAAATTCGAACAAAAGTTGTACACCGTATCCCGAAGCCGATTTCATTTTGGCGAAAGGGCTGTCTGTAAAGGAGGGCCCGGCCATGTCAATATGCGCCCAGGAGGGGTGCTTATCGGTGAAAACCTGCAAGAATTTGGCAGCTGCTACCGAGCCTGCAGTGGGGTTTTGTGAAAGGTTGCTCACATCCGCGATATCGCTGTGGAGGTGGTGATCGTAATCGCTGCTGAGGGGCATGGGCCAGAGCTTGTCGCCCGTAAGCTCACCTGCTTTCATGAGGGCATCTCGGAGTTTGAGGTCGTCTGAGTAGAGCGCTGCGGCCTCCTTCCCGAGCGCGCGCACGGCGCTGCCCGTAAGGGTGGCGAGGTCGACAATAGTTGCCGGCTTTTCGTGCTTCACCGTCCAAGCCAGTGCATCGGCGAGGATGAGTCGACCCTCGGCGTCGGTATTTAAGATTTCGATGGTTTTTCCCGAGTAGGAATGAATCACATCTCCGGGCAGAAAGCTTCGCGCGTCCACCGCATTTTCTGCGGCAGGTACCACTACGGTAAGGTTCACGCGGAGTTTGAGCCGCGCGGCGACTTCTACGGCTCCCAGTGCTGCGGCACCGCCGGCCATGTCGCATTTCATGTAGTGAAGATTTTCCGAAGGCTTGATCGAAATGCCGCCCGTATCAAAGGTCACGCCTTTTCCGAGCACGGCCGCGTGGACAGTTTTGTCCTCAGGCTTGCCCCGGTACCTGCTGATGATGAGTACCGGCGGGCGGTCGCTTCCGCGGCCTACGGCGTTGATGGCGTGCATGCCCAGGTGTTCGAGTTTGCTCTTGTCCCACACTTCGCACTGATAGCCGAATCGTCGGGCAGATTCAGCCGCGAAGTCACCGAGCATTTCGGGGGTCTTATCGGCGGCGGGAAGGTCCACCAAGTGCATGATTCGCATTTGCACATCCGCCCTCACAGAGGCTTCCTCCGCTGTTTCGGGACTGCCGCCGAGGTAGTACACGGTCGTTTCGCCGGGATCGGTATCCATGCGCTCAGCCTCTTTGAAGGTGCCGATTTTGTAATCGGAAAGGGCCAGTCCGCGCATGGCGGGTTCGGTAAGGGCGCCGCATTCCGAAAGATCAATCACGGGTGCATCACCGAGAAATTTTTTGTGGTCACTGAAGGCTTTGCGAAAGGTATCGGCCGTTCTTTTTTCGTGGCCGTTTTCATCAAAACATACTGTGAGGACGCGCTGCCCTCCTGCCATTGTGGCTGCACTTTTTTCTTTTTCCGGCAGGGGGAAGTCCTTGAGCTCGGGATAGCGGCCCAGGTAGCGCTCCGGGAGGTTATTTCCCGAAAAGGGAAGGATGTACGCGGAATATGTGCCTTCGGGGGCACCGACTTTAAAATTCATTTATGCAGGGGTTTGTTTAACGCTCGCGAAAGTACAACCAATCGAGTGCCCGGGGAAATTCTTCGCGCCAGTATTGCTCACTATGGGTGCCTTCGGGGTTGAGCGAAAGATGAAAGCGGAGGTTGCTGTAGGTCTCACTTTGGCGCGTCAGGGCTGACTTGAGACGGGTGATATTGGGGAGGTGATTGGCGCTTTCCTTCCCGCCGGCATACACGTAGAGGTGCACGGGAATGGCGGGGTTAAATCGTTCGGCTTGCTGAAAAATTCGCGGCGCGATCCACAGGCTCGGAGAGAACACCATGATCTTGCTGAACATGTCTTGGTAATTGAGCCCCGCGAAGAGACTGATCAAACCGCCCATGGAGCTCCCCCCGATCCCGGTAAATGCCGGCGAGCTCAGGGTTCGGTACTTCTTGTTTACATAAGGTATCAGCGTTTGACGCATAAAGTCGAGGTAGACCACCCCCTGTCCGTTGCCCACAGAGGCATTAAAGTAGGGGAGATATTCCGTAATGCGGTCATCCCCGCCATGGTCAATCGCGATTACGATCACATCCTGCTTGCCCTCCGAGGCGAGCTGCTCCAGTGATCTGTCAATGGCCCAATTGCCGAAAGGGGCATTGTCGTCAAAGAGGTTTTGACCGTCTTTGAGGTAGAGCACGGGGTAGTGCTTATCAGTTTCGTAATAATCGTGCGGGAGCAAGGCTGAAATCCTGCGCTTTCGCTTGAGCTGGGGGATTTCGTAGGCCTCTTCGATCACCTCCACTATCGGGTAAAAACTCACGGTGGCTTCCATAATTTTCACGGCGAATGTAATCCTAAATCACCTTCGGGGCAACGAACGGCCGGCTTGTTTTTGAACCGTATCTGAGCGGAAAATGGTCTTTGCACCTTTTTTTCAGGCCCTTATCGATAAGGCGGCAGTGGGGAAAAAAAGATTCAGAAAAGCCCTTTGAAAAAATCCATGATCTCACCGCGAAGCGAAGGATTGGCACCCGTGGCCAAAATCACGGAGACCAAAAGGCCGATCATGGCAAAGCCGAAATCGCGGAAAATCATTCTGCCGGCTTTGGTTTTGTGCTTTTTCCCTTTTTTCTTTCTGCTCAGGCTAACGGCGATCTCCCTTCCGCCGATGATACCGAGAAAAACCCAGGTCGTACTTAAGGGGACTGTGCTGATAAATAGTTTGTAAATAAGCAGAATCACATACGTGAAATCCACCAGCGTAGCGGCCCTGATATCGGAGATGCGCGCTTTCTCACTCACAATGCGCTGGATTTTATCTCCCCGCAGGTAGAATAAAAGGCCCAGACCGAAGAAGATCGTGGCCGCGAAAATGACGAACTGCCACGTGCTCTGTTGCCTCGGCAGGTAAACGGCGATATTCGCACCGTCCTGCATGACCCAGACCGCCCAGAGCGATCCGCTGATGATCCACTGCACGGCCGTCCAGGCGGGGTTCATTTTTCGGGACTTGAAGTAGCGCCGAATGGTATTGTAAAGCCCGTACCAGATCGCAAAGGAAATGGCGAATGCTAAGGCATACCCGCTTACACTCTTCCACACTACGCTGGTAATACCGGAAGAATCTGCGCTGAACACACTGAGCAGAAGGAATGTAGTGGACACAGGCATCCGAAGCCGCGTCAATATCAGCAGGATAAGGGGTGCAATCAGCTGAAAATAGCTGAATTCGTTAGGGTGGGGGTACTTTGTGACGGCATCTGTACCGAGGCGCTTGAAGGTCACGTCACCGTCATTGATCACCCAACTGGTGTACACCGTGATCAGAAAAATTCCGCCGATGAAGAGCCAGAGCACCCACCACCGCTTCTTTCGGTTGCTTTCTATAAAGGTACCGATGGATTGGATACTGTCGTTGGCTACTGCGGCGTATGCCGCAAAGAAGAAGCCGAGCCACATGGCCGATTGTCCGAATCCTACCATCACCTCTGCCAGCAGCAGGCCCGCAAGAATGACAATCAGAAAGAGTCGCTCTTTGGCGAAAAAGTCAAAAACGTTGAGGTATAACCTGTTTCTGTCCGAGTGAGGAACCGACTTCATGTGGCGGCGAAGATATGCATCATCCGGCCAAAAAAACAACGGACTTTTCGGGCAAAAATCATTTCGATGTTAAGTTTACATTAACAAGCCCGTGCAGCGGCTGCCGAGTTCACGTGAAAAAACCGATTTCGACCAAACTTTTTATCTTGTCGAATTTTAACCTCTCATTTCGAAATACAATGAATCAAAACTTTAACCCACCGGCTGCCGGTACAGCACTGAAAACGTACAGCAACCCGCGGCGCAGCTTTTACCCGGTGGCATGCCTCTTCATCGGTCTCTTCGCGTTTTCGGGATTTGGAGGTGTTTTCGCGCAGGATGTACTCTACAAGATCAACGGCAATAATCTCATTGTCAATATAACTGATGCGGATGAGTACCGGGTGAAGTTTACGCTGTACGATGATGTGGATGATACCGAATACTCCATCGGCACGGACAAATTGGTGAGAATACTATACGCGGACGGAACCCGTGTTAATTTTGACAACGAGCGGGTACGCGACGCTGATGTGCGCATCCAAACAAAATCGGACGGGGAATCGTCCGCGGTAAATTCAGGCGCGGGGGGCTCCGAAGAAATGTCCATGTTTGCCAAAGGCAGACGCGACGGCGAAATATATTACACCCAACATGTGGGCGCGGGAACGGGTACTTTGTTTGCCAGCCTGCTTTCTCCGTTGGTAGGCCTTATTCCGGCCGCTGCGACTTCTTCGGCTATGCCGAAAGAAATGAATCTGGGCTATCCCGACCGGGAGTTGTTTAAAAATTCAGACTACCGGGCAGGTTACGAGCAGGCCGCGCACCAAAAGAAGCGTGAGAAGGTGTGGAACAATTGGTGGGTGGGCTTCGGTGTGAATCTCGCCGTCCTTCTTCTGGTCGTGGCTTCGGGCGACTGAGGCCCTCCGCTTCACTTAATAAAAATCTCATCGGCAAAGAGCCATGAATCTCCTCCGCTGCCGAGGTGCCAATCCGGGCAGGGACCCGCATTCTCGGCTTCGATTTTCAGGTAGCGAAAGGGGGCATTTATCTCTGCCGTAAAGTCGCGGATTACGGTGCCCTGCCGGCGGCGCGATACCTCGTGGCCGACGGTACTTGCTTCGCGCCAGGTCATACCCTCGTCTGATATGGAAAAACGCACTTCTTTCGGCAGCCATATCCAGCTTCTTTCATCTTGCAAAAATCCGATGCCCGCGTGCTCCGGCGACACCTCCTCACCGAAATCAACGACTGCGGCAAAATCTTGACCTTCGTAGCCCTGCCATCTCCCGGTGCGGTAGCTTCCGCGCCCGCGCAGCCCGTCGATCAGTGCGCGGTCCCCACCCGCGGCGTAGGCGTTGGCGTAGGTGCTCAACAAGCGGATTTCCCGGCGGTCATCCCGCTTTTCCCACCGGGCAGTTACGGGCCGGCTCTCCGCATCTTTCCATAAGGCACGCGCCGTGATTTCCGCGCTTTCTTGAAGCACCAAAGGTCCTGTGTAAAGCGCTTCCTCTTCGCCGTCTCTGCGGATGTATATTTTCGCACCGCGGTCGGCACTTCCCGCGTTCACTGTCATGCTGTCGCGAAATACGGGCCCCTCACTTTTGAAAAACGGAACGGCGGCCGCGGGGGGTGCATCGAGGCTGCTTCGCGGCCGGAGCTCGGGCGCTTTTCCCCATGTTTCCGAAGGGGTGCCCGAGAGCTCAAAATCGAGCTGTGCGCCGTTTGCAATCTCCTTATGCAAGAGGTATGAGCGCTGCATCTCCTCACCGTTGAGGCGGGTACTTTTTACGTAAGTCCGCTCACTCTGCGTATCGGATGCGTTGACGGTGAATGTTTTACCGTTTTCCAAATTGAATGTGATCCGATCGAAGAGGGGAGCGGTGAGTGCGTATTCGGGGCTGCCGGGATTCACAGGGTAGAGTCCCGCCGCCGAGAAGATGTACCAAGCACTCATCTGCCCGCAATCTTCATTGCCGCTCAAACCGTCCGGCGCTGTGGTGTATAGCTCATCGCGAATGCGGCCCGTGATTTCAGCGGTTTTCTCCGGCGCTCCGGTATAGTTATACAGGTAGGCCATGTGGTGGCTCGGTTCATTGCCGTGGGCGTACTGACCGATGAGGCCCGTAATGTCGGCCTGCTGCCTCCCGGTGGTTTCACTCGGCGCGGCAAACATCCGGTCCAGATGATACTCCAGCGAGTCAAACCCCCCGTGCAGCCGTGCCAAGCCGTCCACATCATGCGGTACGAATACGGAGTATTGCCAGGCATTGGCCTCGGTGTAGTTGTGGTTCACCTCAGCCGGATCGAAGGGAGAAAACCAACCTCCGTCGATGCGCGCTCTGAAAAACTTCGTTTCGGGGTCGAAGAGGTTTTTGTAGTTCTGCGCCCGTGCCGCAAAGGCATCTCGGATGTCTTCATTTCCCGGCAGGGCGCCGGCGAGTGCTGCAATGCAGGCATCGTCGTAGGCGTACTCCAGGGTTTTGCTCACGCTTTCGGCCTCTTCGGAGGCCGGGATGTAGCCGTATTTCTTGTAGGCGTCTAATCCGAAGAGGTCTTCATTCGCCGATGCAACCGCAGCTTCGAGCATTTTGTCTGCGTCAAAACCGCGAATGCCCTTGGCATAGGCATCAGCGGCCACTGCTACGCTGTGGTACCCGATCATGCAGTCCGTTTCATTTCCGGCCAGTTCCCACACGGGAAGCCTTCCGCCCTGATCGTAGATGAGCAGAAAGGTTTTGAGAAAGTCTTCGCTCCGCGACCGCTCGATGATGTGAAAAAGCGGATGCAGCGCCCGAAAGGTATCCCACAGCGAAAAGACGGTGTATACATCGTGATCGGCGTAATGCACACGGCCGTCGTGCCCGCGGTACTCGCCGTTTACATCGCTGAAGAGGTTGGGTGCCGCCATGGTGTGGTAGAGGGCGGTGTAGAAAATTTCGCGGGCGCCGGGCGGCCCTCCGGTCACTTCGATTTTCTCCAGGGCTTCCTTCCAGCCGTCCCGAGCGGCGCGGTGTACCCCGTCGAAGTCGAAGTCGGGTATTTCGGCTTCAAGGTTGGCCTTTGCGTTTTGCTCCGACACGGCTGAAATTCCGGTTTTAATCATCAGTTCATTCAAGGGCCCGAAGAAAAGGACGGCCTTGGTGGGGTCTGTTTCGGAATTGAAGCGTACCTCTTCAATCGGTGCCGAAAAACGGCTGTGGAAATACAGGTGTTGGCGTTCGGCCCAGCTTTTTGAAATGCGCTTTCCGCTGATGCTTTCCGCACCGGTTTGAACCAGGCTGTGGTCGAGAAGCAGATCGCGGTGCTCCAGGTCGATGACAATGTGAAACGGTCCCGGGGGAGGGGTATAGCGCTGAATCCCCGCCCTTGCCGTTGCGGAGAGCTCGACCGTAAATGCCGGTTCTTCAAGGGTCACGGCGTAGTATCCGGGGCTTGCGGTCTCAGATGATTTGTCAAAATATCTGCCGTAACCGGTTTCGGCGGCACCTCCGTATCCGCTTTCAAATTTGGGTTCTCCCGTGCCGGGCATGAAGAGTACATCACCGTAATCGCTCACACCCGTACCACTGAGATGGGTGTGGCTGAATCCGTAGATGATGCTGTCTGTGAAGTGGTAGCCGCTGCACCCGTCCCAGCCTTCGAGCCGTGTATCGGGGCTGAGCTGCACCATTCCGAAGGGCACCAAAGCCCCGGGATAGGTATGTCCGTGACCGCCTGTGCCGATAAAGGGATTTACACAATGGATGGGATTCTGCTCAAAGGCCTCGCCTTCGGTGCAGGCCGCCGCAAGGAGAAAAACGGCGCAGATCAAAATGTGTACGCGCAAGTGTGCCATGGGACAAATATAGCGGGAATCGCCGGTCCCGACCCGAGACGCACATAGTGCAGTGGTCCTTTTCGGAAAAAATGATTGCTTCCCGGAGTCGGCGCGGAAAATCTGATGCGGGGAGCATTCCCGAAGTTTTTTCCTGCGGTGATCCGCATAAAATTATGCACTGCGGTTACGCTATTTGTCCCGGGATGCATAAGTTTGAACTTTATTAAAATCAAAAGCACACAGAAACCCCAAGATATGCGCAAACGACTGGTAGCAGGAAACTGGAAAATGAACAAAACTTACCGTGAAGCCATGGCCCTCTTTGACAAGCTCAATGATGCTGCCTCGTCCATGCCCGCTGAGGTGGATGTGATGATCGCTCCGCCGGCGCTGTACCTTACTCGGTTCGCGAAAAACAGTACCAAAAAAATCGAAGTCGGTGCGCAAGACGTCAGCCACCGCGAAGAGGAGGAGGGCGCCTTCACGGGTGATGTTTCCGCCAAAATTCTGAAATCTGCAGGGGTGCGTTACGCTATCGTGGGCCACAGTGAGCGCCGCCAATACCACGGCGAGTCCGATGAAATCATCGGAAAAAAGATCCGTGCCTGTGTGCGTGCGGAGTTGATCCCGGTGTATTGCTGTGGCGAAGTGCTTGAAGAGCGCGAGTCGGGAGCGCATTTTGACGTGGTGCGCAAGCAGCTTGATACCGCCCTCAGCGGATTCACGGCTGAGGAATTGGCGACTTTGGTCGTGGCTTATGAGCCTGTCTGGGCCATAGGTACGGGAAAAACCGCTTCTCCCGAACAGGCGCAGGAGATGCATGCGGAGATCCGGAGTTTTCTCAAGGCGCGTTTCGGAGACGAATTTGCCGAAAAGGTGCGGATTCTCTACGGAGGAAGCTGCAAGCCCTCCAATGCGGAAGAGATCTTCTCTCAGCCCGATGTAGACGGGGGCCTGATCGGCGGAGCCTCGCTCAATGCGGATGATTTCAGCGCCGTGATTAAAGCCGGCTTTTGAAAAACTATATCTGTTACGAATTCAGCCTTGATCCCCTGCAGCCCGCCGGGGAAATCCTCGTGAGTGCACTTGCGGATCTGGACTTCGAGAGCTTTGAGGATACCGAAACAGGGCTCAGGGCTTACATTTCCGAAGCCGATGACCGCACCTCAGAAGTGGCCGAGTGCGCGCGGGAATATGCCGATATCGGAGTGAAGGGCTACCGTCGGGAAGTGATTCCGGGACAAAATTGGAATGCTGTCTGGGAAGCGGATTACCCCTCAGTACGCGCAGGCGATGCCGTATTGGTGCGTGCGCCCTTTCACCCCGCCGACCCCGGTGTGGAGACCGAGGTGGTCATCAGCCCCAAAATGTCATTCGGTACCGGCCACCACGCCACTACGAGGCTCATGCTGCTCTTTCTCGCGGATACCGATGTGCGCGGCCGCCGCATTGCCGACGTGGGCTGCGGAACCGGCGTACTGGCCATCGCCGCCGTACTGCGCGGAGCCGCCGCAGCCAAGGCCGTTGACATCGAAGATATCGCCGTAGAAAACACCGAAGAAAATGCCGCGCTGAACGGTGTGAAAATCGATGTTGAAAAGGGAGGTGCGGAGGCCGTCGCGGGACTCCGATTCGACCTTATCTTAGCCAACATCAACAAGAATGTGCTCTGCCGGGATATGTCTGTTTATTCGAAATCCCTCAATGAGGGCGGTACGCTTCTGCTCAGCGGCTTTTTCACCTCGGATACCGATGAGGTAAGGGCCTCGGCAGGAGATTGCGGCCTGAAATTTGAAGCGGAACGCGCCGAAGACGGTTGGGCATCTTTGAAATTCATTAAAACGGCATGACGCTGCGAAAACTCCTTTTCTCCACACTGCTTATTTTCTCTGTTCAAGCAGTTTTTGCTCAGGCATTTAAAGGCTTTACACGCGAGCCGCAGGCCTTCTGTGATGAGATGTACAAGATATTCAGCGATGTGGACAAGAAAGATGCGAAGAAGCTCTTCGATGAGCGGTTCACACCGTTCTGGACCCTGGGCAATCCCTATTCCGAAGCTGAACGGGAACGCATTTACGACATAGCCGATGCCCTGCAGAAGAAGCGGTTTCGTCCTTTTCCTTTCACAGAGTACTTTCTTACGGGTCTGATGGCCTTTCCCGGCTCACCCCAGGAAGGTGAGGGCTTCGACACGTGGCTGCGTACGCTTGATCATCTCTCGGGTAAGTCGAAGAAATCCATGGAGGATTTTCTCACCATGACCCACCACCTTTTCGCAGACAACACCTTTTACGCCACGAGTTCTTCCGTGTGGAAGTCTGACAATGCGGGCTGGCAATTCATTTTTGAAGAGGGGGAGTACCGCATTGAATTTCCCAACCTCAACCTCATATGCCGTGCGAAAGGGGACAGCTCTGTCATATACGCCACACAGGGCACCTACTTCCCGGCCACGGACAAATTCAGAGGCCGCGACGGAAAAATCACTTGGGAGCGCGCTGAGCAAGATCCCAACGAAATATATGCCGTGATCACAGAGCCTTACGAGCTCAGTATGCGCAGTTCTTTTTTCACCATCGACTCGGTGCAGTTTTTTAATCCCTTCTTTTCCTATCCTCTTCTCGGCACGCTGGAAGAGAAGCTCCTGGCCAATGTGACCCCCGAAAAGGCTTCCTATCCGCGCTTTACTTCTTTTGATAAGCGACTTTCCATCAAGAACGTGGTGGACAATGTGAATTACAACGGCGGTTTCCGCATGGAAGGCGCCAACCTCAAAGGCTCGGGCTCCCGAGATGAGCCGGCCACCCTGACATTTATGCGCGAGGGTTTTCCTCAACTGGTTACCTACGCCCAATTTTATACCATCAAAGAGGACCGGATTGCCTCGGGAGATGTCAAGGCGGTGATTATGCTGAACAATGACTCCATTGTTCACCCGTCCCTTCAGTTGCGCTTCAATAATGACAACAGACTGCTCAGCCTCATCAAGAAAGATGAAGGGCTGTCCAAGTCGCCGTATTACGATTCGTACCACAACCTCGACCTCTATTTTGAAGCCCTGTATTGGAACATCGATGATCCGGTGATTCGCATGGGCAATCTCTTCGGAAGTACAGAGACACGCGCGGCTTTTGAGAGCAGCAATTATTTTAAAGAGAGCAGGTACCGAGATCTTCAGGGCATCGACCGCATCCACCCGCTTTTTGCCATTCGGCAGTACGCAAGACGCGTAAATTCCGACGTAGTGGATGCAGCCGGTTTGGCACGCCACATGGGCAGCTCACTGGAGCGCTACACGCACATCCTTGTGGATTTGACCAATAAGGGGTTTATCAGCTACGACATTCCCAACAGCGTGGTAGAGATACGCCCCAAGCTTTATGATTACATCGCCGCGGCCGCGGGCAAAATCGATTACGATGTGCTCCTCTTCAATTCCGACGTGGCCGACGGGAAAAATGCAGAGCTCAACCTCGTGAATCTCGATCTGAAAATACGCGGCGTTGAGCGGATACTGGTGTCTGATTCTCAAAACGTGATGATATATCCGGCCGGAGGAGACGTGAGCATCCGCAAAAACAGGGATTTCTATTTCGGCGGTATCGTGAAGTCGGGCCGTTTTGAGTTCTACGGTCAGGAGTATTTCTTCAATTACGACAAGTTTTTGGTCGACC